>NZ_JBFODU010000033.1:0-11664 GCF_040908505.1 Aeromonas sp. R1-2
CCCAAGCGCCGTCCTATGCCCCACACCTCGTCCACCGGGGTGATAGCCATCAGCCGGGCACGGCGCAGCTCGTCACGCAAGTCCACGACGCCGCCAGTGGCAGGCCACTTCTTGGCTGCATAGTTGGCCAGCTTGGCGAGGGTCTTGGTGGGACCAATCCCGACCCCTACCGTTAGGCCGGTCCACTGCCACACTCGCTGCCGGATCTGTTGTCCATAGGCTGTCAGGTCACCGGCAAACGACTCCGACAGTGACAGGAATGCTTCATCAATGGAGTAGACCTCCAGCTCGGGGGACATGGTCTCCAACGTGCTCATCACCCTGCCAGACATGTCTCCATAGAGCGCGTAGTTGGAGCTGAATGCCACACCGCCATGCGCCTCGAACTGCTCGCGGATCTTGAAGTAGGGCCCGGCCATCTTGATACCCATCGCCTTGGCTTCGGGGCTGCGCGACACCACGCATCCATCGTTGTTGGAGAGCACCACGATCGGGCGGCCACGCAGCTCAGGGCGAAACAGCCGCTCACAGCTGGCGTAGAAGTTGTTTACATCAACGAGCGCTATAGCCATCACGCTGCCTCAGATTGCCAATCACATGGGTGACCACTCCGAACAACTCCAGGGAGAGGCTCATACAAGGGTCGATAGGCGCGAACGCCGGATTGGCTGGCAACAGCCGCAACCTCGGCTTGAGCTGCAAAGTCTTTACCGTGAAGCCGCCATCGAGTAGTGCAATCACCACATCACCATGGCGAGGGGTGAGGCTCTTATCGACCACCAGCAAGTCACCGGGAAAGATGCCGACCCCGGTCATGCTCTCCCCCTCGGCACGCAGATAGAAGGTGGCTGCAGGGTGCGCCACGCAGTGGGTGTTGAGGTCCAACTTCCCTTCCAGATAGTCGCTGGCTGGGCTGGGAAAGCCGCAAGAGGCGCGGTGCAAGAACAGCGGGATGGTCACCTCGGCGGGTGATGGGTCTGGGGTTAACAGCTTCATGGCAAAACACCTGTATTTATATACAGCCATTATAGCGCATCACCTTTGAACCAGCGCAAGTCCCGCATGCCAGTGATGGCGTACCATGGCGCCAACAAATAACAAAGAGGTCAGTATGAGTCACAATCTGTGTGCCCTACCGAAAGAGCAGCAAGAACGGGTCGAGGTCGAGAAGGCCGCCGCATATGCGGTATGGAAGGAGCGCAACGGTCACTTGGCCAGCGCAGAAAGCGAAGCGAACCAACATCAAGGTGAACTGGGTCGCTACTTCCTTGAGAAGGTCGCCTACTTCAAGTCTCGCTGACCCTATCAACACGTTCATCGGTGGCTATGCAGGTCACTAGCAACAAACCGCATTCCAAACAACTTAACGAGGTACGTATTGTGACGGCATTGGTAGTCAACTTGGTAGAGACCTACTCCAGCCGAGGTGCTTACAAGGGCGCCATTAGCGCTTGGCGGGTTTCAAGTGATATGGCCAACAAAATCTCCACCGTCATTGGGGTTTACAAGTCTCAAGTCGTGGTTGTCATCGAAGGCTGCCAGCTGAAACTCTCGACACCTGATGTCAATGAACTACACGATGACGGGTGTGATGGTCGTTACTTCGTGGTCGGTGGAGACGTTTACGAAGACACCAAAGCTTGGCTAAAGCCTCATCCGTGGCTATTCAAGTCACTGGCCAGCGTACAAGGCCCACGCTATTTGAGTCTTGAAGACGCAGGTCAGATACCATCAGGCAAGGTCATGCTCAGATAGCACAACCTGGTTATATATTGACCCAAATAAATAATGACAGTGTCCCGAGCTTGTTTCGATGCGGGACACTTATCGACCACCTGGCTCCACTCTTAGACTAAATAGGTTGAGCGGTACGTAATTCACCTTCTAATGCGACTCACCATAACCCTGAAAAATTTCCATTTTTTGCCCCCTGCCAGATGGCGTTTATTTTCATACATTGTCGCTATCCAGTAAGTCCACTGGAGATGACAAGGAGAACCATCATGAGCAATAACAAAAAGCCAATGACCCCAGAAGCCGTATCACGTATCCAGAGTGCTGAAGCGCGAACTAACGGAGGTGGGGTGAGTAAAGACAGCTTCACCGCTCGTGCACAAAAAACGGTTGCAGTTCCCCCGCTAAAACCAACAACGAAATAGTAAGGAAATCACATGTCTAAAAAGGATGACGACGATAACCGTTCGCGTCAATTAAACCCCGAGCATGATGCCTATTGGCAGAGTCGGGGCTACGATGAGCGTCCTGATGGGGAAGATGAATGATTTTTTCAGGGAGCCTATGGCTCCCTGCTGCCGATCGCTTCATTATAAAATCGTTGATAATGACTAAAGCATGTAACTTGAACATTATTAAATTCAGAGGAGTGCGTTACTTTAATCCATCTGGACAATATATCCGCAACACACCAAGCCGGCTCACAGTAATTAAGTACTTCAGCTTCGTCAAGGTCTTTCTTTTGTGATAGTTCCTCAAATGCACCAAAGAACCATTTTTGCACGGTTTTAAATTTCAGATTCCTTTCATTTGCATAAAACTGACGCAAGTTAGTTTTTATAGAGTCTTCATTACAATTAGCATACTTAGCAAATGCTTGATAACCTACCCTCTTAGACTCAAAAGCCTGAAGCAAGGGTTCAATTATACCTGACTTATGGGGTATCCAATCCTCAAGAGGAGACGTAGGCATCAGTTTTAAAAATAGAGACTTCTTATTCTCCATCGATACCTTGCTGTTAAAATCAGCGTCAAACGCGGCAAACACCTTAATAAACATGTAGATGTTTAGATAATGTAAAATTTTAGCCAGAGTCTCATTATCTTCAAGCTCTATACTTACATCACAATCATTGACAACCGACCCAACGCCCAGCTCAGTCAGACTTGACAATATCCAATCGTTATCAATTATTTTCTGAATTCGCTCTTGGCCATCAAGGCCATCCAAGCTATCTAATAACTCCAGTAATCTACCAAGCAGATGATTAGCTTGTATACATGTCTGCGGATAATACCCATTAATTTGTAACGCTTTAAATAAGGCAGGCCATTTAACCCGAGCAGAGAACTGAACCCTCAGAATAGGCTCGGATGACGGCTCCAGGTATTCAGGCTCTACACCCAGAGAAACAAGGCTTTCTTTTAATCTATGGAAAAACTTTTCAGCCTGAGGAGTTACCTTTACTGGTTCATTAAATGAAAAAAACTTCTTGAGTGTTTTTGCACATGGCGCATGCAACTTCCCTTCACTCAGTAATGGAGAGCTAAATATCCCATGGAAAAAATCCCCTTGTGAAGAAAAACCAAGCCATTCAATATACTGTTCCGGGTCATAAAGAAACATTTAATAGCCCCATCGGTTAAACGCCAGTGGCATCTTATTCAGCTTCTCTCGGTGCTCTCTCCAATTTGGCAAGTGCAAATCCATCAGGGAGATAAATCGCTGGTTATGTTTGCGCTCTAACAGATGCACCATCTCGTGAACAACAATAAATTCCAGACATTCAGGAGGCTTCTTGACTAATTCGAGGTTAATCCAGATACGAGCAGTATCTGTTTTGCAGCTACCCCACATGGTCTTCATGCGTTTGATACCGACAAAAGAAGGTGCAACCTTGAGCATCTCCCGCCACTTGGTAATAAGTACCGGAAGACGCTGGCGTAAAAGTTGACGATACCACTCTAGCAACAATGCCTCTCGACGAGCTGCATCGTAATGAGCGGGCACTCGCATACGGATCCAGCCCCCCTGCAACTTGACACTATGGTCCCCATCGGTCTGAATCACATCCAGCCGGTAACCTCGTCCCCATAAATAATGGGTTTCTCCACTACACATCTTGCGCTCGCTCTGACGCGGCTGTGCAACAAACGCAGCCTGCTGCTGTCGAATCCAAGCAAGTCGTCGCACCACTGCAACTCGAATGGCGGTATCTGACAAAGAAGCAGGCGCGGATACACGCACCCGTCCATCAGGGGGCAATACATTGATGTGCAGGTTTTTGATGCCCTTGCGCTGCAACTCGAACGTCAGCTCACCAAAGGTAACCAACGCCATCAGTGGTACTCCGGCTGAGCTTTTACCAACGTCATCACATCTGCGACTGTCACATTGTACTCTTTGATCACTTCGGCAATAGCAAAGGCAACCTCCCGCTCTTTGAAGCGATCACCGAGCCAGTCAGCCTTTTTGGTATATCTGACGGCTGTATCGATCTTGGTCACCAGCACTTCATCGCAGCCCAAATTGTCATATAGCGCACGCTTGGCCGATGTATCGACACTCGCTGGGTAGGTTTGTGCCCCCCCACTGGCTGGACGTTTCACCTTCATAGCCAGTTCTCGCACTTTCTCCAGATACTCCTGGTAAGAGATTGCCTGGGAACGACGTAGTTCAATCAGCTCATCGAGGAGCACCGACATCTTTTCGTAGTACTTGGGGTTAACCGGATTCTCGTCGACGATGGTCCGTCGCACGTTATTTTCAATCGCCTCAGCCATAGCCTCGGGATCTTTACGCAAGCCCTCTGGGGCGCCATCCAACGCCTGGGCTCCCCGTTCGATGATCAGCTCCAGCAATCCCAACTCTTCAAAGTCCATCAGTGTTTCACTGGGATCGGCATCAATATAGAGATCCAGCATCTGCCTCATCGCGGGCTCGAACTGCTTCATGTCTACGCGATCATGACTGGCCACTTTAATCATGTCGCGCACTTTGGTGTAATGCTCAACCTCATTGCGAATGGCAGTTGCCTGGCTCGAGCTATACCCAGCCTCTTCCATCTCACCAGCCAAGGCTGTGAATGCTCGGATAAGCTTGGCGACATATTGATAAAGTGTCAGACGCAGAGATTCCTTGTCGATCAACTCATCCTCATCTGCACCTGCGTCGCAACAGAAGTAATGCTGGTAGTCCAAATCTGAACGAGGTGCCTTGACCGGTTCACAGAGTGTTCGCACTACCTCCAGAGCGTCGTCAAGATCCTGCCGACCTTGGGCCAAGCGATCTTTGAGTAGCCCAGCGACATCCTCCTTGTCATAACCTTCAAACGCCTCGGCGGTATAATCCTTGACGGTCTTCTCAAGAGAACGAAACAGGTCCTTGTAATCGACGATATAGCCATACTCCTTATCGGCACCATCGAGCCGGTTGACCCGACAGATAGCCTGAAAAAGGTTGTGATCGGCCATCTTTTTATCGATATAAAGGTAGGTAGCCGAAGGCGCATCGAAACCAGTCAACAGTTTGTCGACTACAATCAGCAACCGCATTCGACCAGGTTCATCGATGAAACGCTGTTTGACCTTTGCCTCAAACTCCTCAACTCGCTTTCCAGCCTCATCCTCGCTCTGACCAAAAAAGTTCGCCAGCATCTTGCGATAAATGTGGTATTTGGCCAACTTCTCGGTCAACCCCTCCCCAGTCTCCTCCCCCTTGATGGTACTGGCATTAGGCTGATAGCTGGTGATGATGGCACACTTGTCTGCAAACCCCGCCTGACTGAACAACTCATAGCTTTTGCAAGCCTGATAAACGCTGGAACACACCAACATAGCATTGCCACGGCCATCAGCCAGACGCGGTTTGCGATCAAAATCGAGCAGGATATCGGCCACGATCTGCTCAAGCCGTGATCGGCTCGAGAGCAACTTCTGCATCGAGGCCCACTTCTCTTTAAGCTGCTGGCGACCAAGCCGGGAGAGCGCCTTGGTCTTCACCTCGAACCATTCATCCACCTTGGCCTGAGACTTGACCCGTTGGTCTATGTCACGGGCCTCATAACGCAAGTCCAGCACCACCCCATCGCTCACCGCCTCGTCGAACTTGTAGGTGTGAATGAAGGGTCCAAACACCTCCACCGACTTCTTCTTATCCTTCTTCATCAGGGGGGTTCCGGTGAAGCCAATAAAAAGTGCCTCGGGCAATATGCTCTTCATGGCCCCATGCAACTTGCCAGACTGGGTACGATGGCACTCATCCACAAACACAAAGAGTTTGCCCTTGGGAGCAAAATCAGCTGGCAGGCTTGCCTTTAGTTCGGCGATAAATTCATCGTCATCTCGCTCAGCCGTCTCACCTTCTTCTTCCGTGTGTCGGCCAAATTTGTGCACCAAAGAGCAAAGCAACCAAGGGTGTGCTTCATTAAGACGGCGTACCAGCTCGGCCCCACTCTTGGTACGCAGGATCTCCTCTTCAACCCCGGCAAATACCTTCTCTATCTGCTCATCGAGTTCAGTACGGTCTGTGATGATCAAGACTCGGCTATCAGCAACATTCTCTCGGATCCACTTGGCCAGCCACACCATAGTCAGGCTTTTACCGCTGCCCTGGGTATGCCAGATGATCCCGCCCTCATGGCGTGCAATAAAGCGCTTGGCCGCCGTAATACCAAAATACTGGTTATGGCGGCAGGTCTTCTTCACCCCACTATCGAACACGATAAAGTCGTGAATTAACTCAAGAAAGCGCCTCTTGTCGCAGAGCTGTGCAAGATGGCGATCCAACGGGTTTCCGTCCAGTGAAGAATCAGCCTCTTTCCACTCCAGATAGTATTTCTCAGGGGTTTTGATGGTGCCGTAGCGCAGGCCTTGGCTGTCATTACCCGCCATAACCAACTGTTGGGTGGTGAAAAAGTTGCGGATAAAGTCTTGTTGCTGGTTATCCAGGTTCTGCCGGATCCCCTCACCAATAGAGACAGTAGATCGCTTGAGTTCGATCACACCAAGCGCAATACCGTTAACGTAGAGCACCAGATCCGGCCGCTTGGTATTCTCCCCCGCGACAGTCACTTCCTCGGCGATAGCAAAGTCGTTAGCCTCTGGATTGGCCCAGTCCACCAGCCAGACCGTCTGATTCTGCTCACCTGCCCCGGCCTTTTCCTTTACACCGTAGCGCAGCAGGCGATAGACCTCTTTATTGGCATCATAGAGCTGGCGCCCTTCTCCCAAGCTGGCAGCACGCTCGAGCTGACGCAACACTCGGGGAATAAGCGCGGCATCCACCCCACGCCCAGCCAACCAACTGGTCAGCAAAGCGGGCTCGACATTACGATTGTTGGGCCGGGTGTGCCAGTCACCCAGATAGCGATAGCCCAGCGCCTCGATAAAAAATCGCACTACTCGCTGCTGGGTAGCTCGTTCAAGTTGGCCGACAGTTGTCACTGTTCTTATTACCTCTGATTATGCCAATTCAGGTTCAAACTCAGCATCTTGCGCTTCCGCCTCTGCACCATCAATTAATGCCAGTACCCGATCAAGAAAACGCTGTGCTTCATCTACATCTGTCGCTTGCCGCAGATAGTGAGGGATGCGTTCAACAAACTCAGAACGTGATAGAGGCTGATGCTCTAGCAAAGCCTCAAGCATGGCTGGCCGCAATAAACGACGATCCTCATCGACATCGGGGAACGCAACCTCAATCACATGCTTGGCAAAATGTCTGAGTTGCTCCTTCAGTCCCAAGCCTGGCACAAAGGAATTGACCAACTCGAATGAGCCCTCATCATTCTGCTCACTCGTCCCAACATACTCGTATGAAGGTAGGGCCACTTCGGGAGCCAATGTCTTAAGCTCATGGAGTTTGCGGATGATCGGTGACAGAACCTCGTCAGGGTTAATGAACCAGTCTGTGGACCAGATACGGCTAATTTTCCAACCCAAACGCTCCAACACCTCTTGGCGCAAGCGGTCACGGTCACGGGCAGATTTAGCAGAATGATAGGACGCACCGTCACACTCGATGCCCATTAGGTACCGACCTGGGCAACCAGGATCTTTCACTGCCAGGTCAATAAAGAATCCGGCAACTCCCACCTGTGGCTCACATTCAAACCCTGCACGCTTGAGTGCCTCCATTACAGCAACTTCAAAGTCGCTATCAGGAGCTCTCCCTGTATGGGTAACTACTGAATCCAATTTGCCATTTTCGGCAAACTGAAGGAAGCCTTTCAACGAAACAACCCCGAGTTTGCTGCTTTCACTAGTCACGACATCCTCAGAGCGCATTGAGCTAAACACATGCATCCGCTTCTTCGAACGAGTAAAGAGCACATTCAAACGACGCCAACCGACATCAGAATTGATTGGGCCAAAGCGTTGATAAACCTTTCCTCCATGTTCAGAGGGTCCATAGGTAAACGAAATAAAGATTACATCACGCTCATCCCCCTGAACGTTCTCGAGGTTTTTAACAAACAACGGTTCTTCCATGGCATATAAGCCATCGATTGCATCGTTGAATTCAGGCCTGTTGCGGCGCAGTTCATCGATCGCTCGCTCAATCTGATCGCGTTGCTTGGAGCTCATAGCAACAACCCCTAGTGACTCACCGGGTCTGTGTTGCGCATGATGAAGTACCGCTTCAGCAACTGCCTGGGCTTCTTCGATATTGTGTTGGTTAGAGAAACGCCCTTTCGACACGTAAGTAAATTTGATCCCATACTCCGGCGACTCAGCATTTGGGGAGGGGAATATAACCAAATCACTGTTATAGAAATGTCGGTTAGAGTAAGCAATCAGCTTTTCGTGCCGTGAACGATAATGCCAACGCAAACGCCTCATAGGGAACAGCGGTAAGGCCGCATCAAGGATGCTGTCGGTATCACTCAAAGCTGCAGCATCATCGTCATCTTCACCATCAGCACTACGGTCAAAGAAACTGGTTGGCGGCAACTGCTTAGGGTCCCCAACGACAACCAATTGCTTTCCTCTTGCAATGACGCCCAACGCATCCTCTGGTTTCACCTGAGATGCTTCATCCATCACAACCAAGTCAAATTCCATCCGTCCAGGTTCGAGGTAATGAGCAGCTGACATTGGCCCCATCATAAAACAAGGCTTAATAGCAACCAGAGCATTGCACGCTCGATTAACCAATTGTCTGATTGGAATGTGTCTGGCCTTTTTACCCAGTTCGTTTCTGATCAAGGCAAGTTCCGTATATTCACTTTTCTTACCCCCAGCATTCCCTTCTGGTATATGACGGCAAGCAATCTTTGCTGCAATTCGCAGACGCTGCAATTCAATCAGTTTTTTATCGTATTCTTTGAAAGACTCTTGCAATGCATTACGCTGGGAGCCTGAAACCTGCGTCAATTCTGGATGAGCAGTAATAACTTCTCGGGCCAATTGGTCATAAAGTGCCAATGCCAAACCTAGCTCGACTTTTTCAATAGGGAGTGTTCCAGAAAGCACGGCAGACCAGATACGCTGCAAGCCATTTTCATGCATTTGCTCGTAACAACGGATAAAGTTTACCCATCCATTCAACCAGAGAGGCTGTTGTATTGCCCTTGCATTTCTCTCTAATAATGTCCGAAGGGAACCATCTGTCGACTTGCTCCATTGAGTTATATCCAGCATCGTTTCTTGCGCATATGACGCAGCATGCTGGACCTGCTCACACCACACCATAGCTATTTGCGCACCATCACGACGGAGTAATTCGTAGTCGCTACCACTCTCCAGTGCTCTGATCCTGGTAGCCAAGGCTGCACAACTTATCTGCTCAACCAGTTTCCCAGCAAACTCCAACGTACTGTTGATAATACTCAAGGTTTGTTGATTGTCTTTATGTACCCCGAAAGCCAAGGGCTTTAATTGTGACAATACCCCCAAATGAGATTTGTCATTTTCAAGGGATGCCTGCAATACATTTATTTTCTGCAAAAGATCGGCAAAGTGTGTCATCTGCCCCAATGACATCTCTGGGCTGACAAACCACCCTTGCAAAGCGATCAATGTGTCTTGCACCTGCTGGCATGCTTGATTCAATACACCTTGATCACCTAACCAAGAAGCAGGCTCACTCAGAAGGCTGTAAATACGCGGCAGCAATTTGGCCTCGCACTCAGCTTGATTTACCAAGGCCCTTAATCTCGAGCTGATCTGAGATTTCTCGAACAGATGTACACCTTTTACAATCTCGCCATCCAGACCAAATAATCCCGTTCCTATCGCAACTCGCTTGCCAAAGCCAATGCCATAACAAGATCGGACTTTCTTGTACCAATCACGCAATTGCATTAGCTGTCCACAGTCTGTGTCCAGTCCACGATAGGCATTACCTAGGTGATCACCAAATGCCCTTTGCTCGAACTGCTGCTGTAATTCCGAGTACTTGACCAAATTAGCCGCCCAACGCTTCAACTCGGCAAACTTGGTTCCAGGTTGGCGAGATAGCCCCATGATCAAAGCCTTGGCATGACGCCAATCACTCTTGAACCATGCAAAGAAGCCTCCTTGCTGGATAACAGCAACAGCATGAGCGAGCGTTTCATGGGAAGGCAACCTGTCCAGTTGATACAAGTCAGATAAGTTATCTCTCAAGGGGCGCAATGCTTCGATCTGATGCATTAACTCAAGCAGTACTGCATCAATATCATCGTCATCAAAGAGTGGGTCACGAGCCTTGATAAGCTCTGTCGGCAAGGCGCCAATAATGGAAAGCAACTCTGCACAGAACAGCAATCCTGCCTGTGAATCATCAATGTATGATGCGATATCACTAGGTAAGGCACTTTTGAATTCGCTCAGTTGCTCGTAAATTGCTGACAACTCAGCGTGAATAGACTTAATGGACTCAAGGGCGTTGTTGCCTAAATCGATGCAGTTTGAAGGGAACTTACTGAGGACTCGGAGATCTGATCACCACCATCCTCTTCAAGTTTGCATCATGGGCACGTCGCTTCACCCCATCACCAACTGGCCTACATACAACAAGTCTTTGATTAACCGTGGTTCACTCACCTTCTGGGTTGATGCCGAAGCCATGAACAGCTGGTTTCACCACGACCATCATGGGCGCCGAGGTCGCAGCCAGCTTTACACCGACCAGACCATCTGTACCTTCCTGATGCTCAAGGGGATTTTCAACCTCACTCTACGGGCCACTCAGGGACTACTAGACTCCCTGTTCGAGTTGATGAATGTACCGTTGTGCGCACCGGACTATAGCTGCGTCAGCAAGCGAGCACGCTCGGTGACTGTGGCTTATCGACAGCCCCCAAAGGAACGTATTACCGACTTGGTTATCGACTCAACCGGGCTGAAGGTGTTTGGGGAAGGCGAGTGGAAGGTCAGAAAACACGGTTCGGAGAAGCGGCGAGTGTGGCGCAAGTTGCATCTGGCGGTAGACCCGGTGACCCACGATATCGTGGCGGCGGAAGTCTCACTGGAAAATGTCCATGATGCCGAGGTGTTGCCCACCTTGCTCAACCCTCTGCGGCGTAAGCTGGGACATGTTTATGCGGATGGTGCCTATGACAGCAAAGCCAGCCATCAGCTTATCTCGCGCAAAGGGGCGACAGCCTGTATCCCGCCTCGTAAGAGCGCGGGGTTATGGAAAAAGGGGCATCCAAGAAATGAGGCCGTGCTGGTGATGCGCAAGAAAGGGCTGGCGCACTGGAAGAAGATATCGGGGTATCACCGTCGCTCGCTGGCAGAGACGGCGATGTATCGGCTCAAGCAATTGCTGGCGGGGAAAATCAGTCTGCGTAACTACAACGGCCAAGTGGGAGAAGTCATGGCGTATGTTAGCGCCATAAACAAGCTGAATACCCTTGGTCTACCTGTCAGAAAGCCCCGAGTGTAGCGGTCACCAGGGGCTGGGGCAGTTGCTGCTTGATGGTTGATTTGGGAAACAACGCC
>NZ_JBFODU010000034.1:0-79314 GCF_040908505.1 Aeromonas sp. R1-2
CTCCCGTACCGACCCCGCATCCCCGACCACCACCGTGGCCTGGGTATCTTCGTCCACATTCGGGTTACCACCCGGCGTGGTGTTGCGATCGTCCAAAATTGCAGTCGAGATAGCGGTTGGAAACGTTGGAGTTTTTTCATAGTTACCGCCATCGGCACCGACTATGGTCACTGTGAACTGCTCGGTATTTTCTGTAAGTCGGTCATCAATAGTCTGAACCTCAAAAGCAACCATTGTTGTACCCGCTTTAATGACCACATCACGTGTCTCGGCTACCACATCGCCTCTGTCGGTGGTGATATGACCCACCACCACCTTGACGGTCAGATCGGTTTTCGGGGCATCGCTGATGCTCAGGGTGTAGTTGGCCTTGCCCCCCTCGGCCACATTGGCATCGCCGTTCAAGGTCAGGGTCGGTGCATCCTGATCATCAACCACTGTATTGGTGATGGTGCCAGTGGTAACAACTCTCTCGTAATTGCCACCACTGGTCTTGTCGATAGTGACGCTCAGCGACTCTTCACCTTGCTGATAAATGTCATCTCCACGAACCGGTACCGGTTCGCTGTTGGCACTGCCGCTGCCCACCGGAATGGTGATCACCACCCCGTTGGAAAGGATCACGGTCAGCGGGCTGCCGGTCACCGGATTGCTGACACTGGCGGTGTAGATAATGCTGCCGCCCTCGGTCACGGTCTGGCCGTTGGTGGCCGAGCTCAGGGTCACGGTGGTAGTGTCGACAGTGTCGACCACGTCGGTGGTCACCGTGCTACTGGTATCCAACTGTTCGTAGTTGCCACCCTGGCTGCCGGTGATGCTCACCGTCAGGCTGCTGCCATCCTGGTACACATCGTCGATCGGGGCATCGACCGTCACGCTACCGTTCAGCTCGCCCGCCTTGATGGTGATGCTGGCGCCGTTGGACAGGGTCAGCACCAGGTCGCTTTGCGGGGCGTTATTGACGCTGGCGCTGTAGGTGATTTGGCCCCCTTCGTTGACTTGCGCCGGGGCGCCCAGGATCACGGTGGTGGTGTCGACAGTGTCGTTAATCTGGGTAGTCGTTGAAGGTCCAGTGATAATCTGGTTGAAACCACCGCCCTGAGTACCAGTAATCGAAACGGTGATCGTTGACGGGTCGACATAAGGGCTGTCTGCTGGAGCAGCAACAGTGACTGAACCGGAACTCTGGCCGACGGGAATGGTGATCACTGCACCATTTGACAGCTGAATAACCAAGTCAGAACCAAAAACAGGTTCATCTAATGTCGCAGTAAAGGTGATAAACCCACCTTCATTCACCTCTGCATCTGCACTCAAGACAAGGTTGGCGGAGGTAAAAAGAGGATCATCTTCACCAACGGCTTCAAGCGGTGGCTCACCATTGGTGTTGTAGGTGGTATCGAAGGTGGCTTCAGCAATGGTTGCGGAACCAGTACGGTCTATGGTGACAAAACCGCCGTTGCCACTGGCACCGGCGACACCACCAATACCGCCACCACCGGCGGCAGGTGCACCGCCTGCGGCAGAGGCTTCAAAGGCCTGGGTCGGGTCAGCGCCACCCAAGATCGCCTGTTGCAAGGCATTGATATCATCAGGAGTACCTGCAGCGCCGTTTTGCGCCAGCTGGGGAGCATCTCCCTCTTCGGCAGGCTCACTCTGTTCGCTGGCTGGTTGCACATTGAACGACTGTCCGCCACCCATGAAACTGGCGCCATCCGGCGACATGATCACCGCCCCTTTCGGCAGTACATCACCTTCAGCCAACAGCTTCCGGCTGCCATCAGCGGCCACCAGATAAATTTGTCCTTTAAGTTGGGTTACGGTTACGCCCTGTTCCAAGGTAACGGCATTGGTGATCATGTTCTCTCCTGAATCCTGATTTGAATGCAATAAGCCACAGCCTACTTTGCAGACTGAGGGGAAAAATAACCAGCTCGAAAATTCGAAAGGATAGACCGATTTGAGGCTGAACTGTTCAGCCAGACAGAAGTGTGTAAAACGAGGTTGCGAGAATGGTAAAAACCAAAATTATCAATAAATTACAGAATGATGACGAGAGCATGACAAGGCATGCTCCCGTCAAGATTAACCCTATGCACCCGCCCAGAGGATAATAGCCAGCAGCTGTGGCGAGATGATCCGCAGGAACATCACCAGCGGGTAGACAGTGGCGTATGAGAGCGCACTGGCGCCACTGGTCGGGTGCATGGCGTTGGCAAAGGCCAGCGCGGGAGGGTCTGTCATGGAGCCGGCCAGCAAGCCGCACAGGGTCAGATAGTTCATCTTGCCGTAGAGGCGCGCCAGCACACCGACCACCAGCAGCGGGATCAGGGTAATCGCCATACCGTAGAGCATCCAGGCTGGGCCATCACCGTTGATCAGGGTATCGACAAAACCGGCACCGGACTTGAAGCCGACCACCGCCAGAAACAGCACGATCCCGATCTCCCGCAGCGCCAGGTTGGCACTGGGGGGCATGAACCAGTAAAGCTTGCCGATGCTGCCGATCCGCGACAGGATCAGCGCCACCACCAGCGGCCCACCCGCCAGACCCAATTTGAGAGCGGCCGGGAAACCGGGCAGATAGAAGGGGATGGAGCCGAGCAATACGCCAAGGCCAATCCCGATAAATACCGGCAACATCTGCACCTGCTGCAGCTTTTGCTGCACGTTGCCGACCACATTGGTCACGGCCTCGATGGCGTCGAGACGGCCAACCAGGTTGAGGATGTCACCAAACTGCAGGCTGGTCTGGCTAGTCGGCACCAGTTCGATACCGGCACGGTTGAGGCGCGAGATCACCACGTCATAGCGCTGTTTGATGTCCAGATCGCGGATCTTCTTGCCAAGAACCTGCTCGTTGGTCACAACTACCCGCTCGACGCGCAGATCGGTGCCCCGGGTCGAGAGCGAGGTCTCCACCTCCTCCCCCAACACCAACAACACCTTGTGCAGCGCGTGACGCTCACCCACCAGGTGCAGCAAGTCACCCAGTTCGATACGGGATTCCGGCCGTGGCACCATCAGCTCGTCGCCCCGTTTGAGCCGTGAACAGATGACATCAGACTCGTCGAGACTCGGGATCTCGCTCAGCATCAGGCCGTGCATGTTGGGGTTGCGCACCGCGATGTTGATGGTCTGCAAGCTCTCCTTGGTTTTACCGGTTTGCAGCTCGAACTGGGCGGCTTCATCGTCGATCTTGATGCGAAAGAAGACCCTGACCAGCCACATGGTGAGCAAAATGCCACAGATACCAAACGGATAGGCAACCGCATAGCCCATCCCCATCAGGCCGGTAGAACCGGGCGCGGCGCCCAGCTCGGCCAGGATCTGCTGGCCCGCACCGAGGGATGGCGTATTAGTGACGGCACCGGAGAAGACCCCCAGAATGACCGGCAACGGCACATCGAAAAATTGATGCAAGCCAGCAGCCACCACACAGCCAAGGATGACCAGCAAAGCGGCAAAGGCGTTGAGTTTGAGACCCGAACTGCGCAATGACGAGAAGAAACCCGGCCCAACCTGGATGCCGATGGTATAGACAAACAGGATCAGGCCAAATTCTTGAATAAAGTGAAGCGTTTGTGCATCCAGCGCGAGATCGGAGGCGCCTGCAAAGTGACCCACTATGATGCCGCCGAACAGCACCCCCCCTATTCCCAAGCCAACGCCATAGACTCGCCAGTTTCCCAGCCAGAGTCCTAGCACTGCCACCAGCGACAACATGCTGATGGAAAGCGCGATTTCACTCATTTCGTGCATCCTTTGCGAATTGAACTGGCCCTAGCTTGTCAGCAAACGCTGATGCCAACTGTGTGATACCGCACGAATTTATCCTTTTAAGCGCTAAAAATACCAATTAAGGGCTAGTTGCAAGACGTTAGGCGACGTAGCCGTAAATGGCCATAAAGTGACAAACGCTGCCACCCAGCACAAAGAGATGCCAGATGGCGTGGTTATAGGGGATCTGCTTGGCCACATAGAAGATGACCCCGAGGCTGTAGATAAGGCCACCGAGCCCGAGCAGCAGCAGCCCCTCACCGGCCAGATGGATATAGAGCTGATAGATGACCACCAGCGACAGCCAGCCCAACATCAGGTAGGTAAAGAGCGACAACTTCTTGAAGCGGTTGATAAACACCAGCTTGAACACCATGCCAGCCAGCGCCAGGGCCCAGATCACCACCATCAAGCCCTTCGCCAGCGGCGTGTCGAGCGCCACCAGCAGGAAGGGGGTATAGGTGCCGGCAATCAGCAGATAGATGGCGCAGTGATCAAACACCTTGCACCAACGTCTGGCCCGCCCTGACCCCATGCTGTGATAGAGGGTCGAGGCGAGATAGAGCAGCACCAGACTGCCGCCATAAAGGCTGTAACTCACCAGCGCCTGCGTACCCTGCCCCCATCCTTTGATGAGCAACAACACCAGCCCGACAATCCCCAGCAACAATCCCGCACCATGACTCAGCCGGTTTGCCAGCTCCTCCCGGGGGGAGTAATCCATCACACAACTCATAACATCGACTCCACAATAACTGTGGCTCACTCTACCCAGCGCCATTTCGGAGTACAAGTGTTCGCTTAAAAAATGGAGTGGCTGTCACCTGCCAACCTTTGGTGTATGCTCTGCCGCCGATGCCCGAGACAAGCGGCATAGACACCTAACCCGGTGACCTGGTCTGGAGAACCTGATGAAGTTAACTGAGCTGTTTGCACAATCGGATCCCGCCTTTGGCGAGGCGATGAACACCTTGCTGGAGAGCTTCCACCACTCCGACGACAGTCAGGCCCCCTATCAGCGCGACCTGTTCACCCACCAGCTCGATCAATCCCGCATGCCTGCAGTCGGCCAACCTATCGAGGGGTATCTGGCGCGGCTGGCTACTCTGGTACCCGGCGCCTCGCACCTCACCTCGCCACGCTACATGGGCCATATGACGGCGCCACTGCCGGCCTATACCGCCGAGCTGTCGCGCCTGCTGGTAATGCTCAACCAGAATCCGATGAAGATGGAGTCCTCCCGCCTGTTCAGCTTTCTGGAGCGAGAGGTGCTGGCCAAGCTGCACCGCCTCATCTATGGCCGGGACGATGCCTTCTACGGCGAGCAGATGCATGCCAAGGATGCCGCCCTCGGCGTCATGACCAGCGGCGGCACCATCGCCAATGTCACGGCACTTTGGCTGGCCCGCAACCGCGCCTGTGGCGACAACCTGTTCGCCCTCTATGAGCAGGGCTATCGGGGCGCCGTCATTCTGGGTTCCCGCCTGATGCACTACTCCTTCGACAAGGGGATGGATCTGCTGGGGCTGGGCGCCCGCAGCGTCTGGCGCCTTGAGACCGACGAGCAGAACCGGCTCAGTCTGGCTGCACTGGAGCGGGCGCTGCTCCAGTGCAAGGAACAGAAATTGAAAGTACTGGCATTGGTCGGCGTGGCAGGCAGTACCGACTTTGGCTCCATAGATCCGCTGCCAGAACTGGCGGCCATCGCCGAGCGCGAGCAGATCCACTTCCACGTGGATGCTGCCTGGGGCGGCCCGACCCTCTTCTCCCCCCGCTACCAAGGTCTGCTGGCCGGAATAGAGCAGGCCGACACCGTCACCCTGGATGGTCACAAGCAACTGCTGGTGCCGCTTGGTACAGGCATGCTGCTCTGCCGCCAGCCCGACCTGATGATGGCGGTCAAGCGAGAGGCGCCCTATGCCATTCGCGCCACCTCGTTCGATCAGGGTCGCTTTACCCTGGAGGGCACCCGCCCGGCCAACGCCCTCTATCTGGATGCCGCCTTCCAGCTCTTCGGCCAGCAAGGCTATGCCGAGCTTATCGAAGCCAACTACGACCGCGCCCGGCTGATGGCAGATCTCATCGAAAGTGACCCCGCCTTCGAGCTGATGTCGGCACCGGTGATGAACCTGCTCTCCTACCGCTGCATTCCACCCCACCTTCAGGGCAAGGTGCTGGATGAAGCGGCCAATGCACAGATCAACGACTTCAACGTGGCACTGCAAAAAGCCCAGCGGGCCGAGGGGCACAGCTTTGTCTCCCGCACCCAACGAGCGGTGGTACGCTACGGTGCCCAACCGCTCACCCTGCTGCGCGCCGTGCTGCTCAACCCTCTGATTGAAGAACGCCATATCCGCGACCTGCTGGCCGATCAGCAGCGACTGGGGATCTCGATTGCACGCCAACTGTTTGGCGACAGCGCGGAACCGGCGTAAAAATGAGCGGTCTTATTCATTTGCCGTTGTCCGCCATGCAGGTAGACTGGGCGAAATTTGCAGGCCATTTTTGAGGACTAGGCGCCAACAATGAAGCAATTTATTGAATTTATTCCACTTATCGTTTTCTTCGCGGTCTACAAGTTCTACGACATCTACATGGCTACCGGCGCACTGGTGGTGGTCACCGGTCTGCAGCTCGCCTATAGCTGGATCCGCTATCGCAAAGTCGAGAAGATGCAGCTCTTTACCTTCCTGCTGGTTGGCTTCTTCGGCGGCCTCACCGTCTTCTTCCACGATGACACCTTCATCAAGTGGAAAGTGACTGTCATCAACGTACTGTTTGCACTGGGTCTGCTCATCAGCCGCTACGGCTTTGGCAAGAACCTGATCAAACAGATGCTGGCCAAGGAGCTGCAAGCGCCCGATGCAGTCTGGGACAAGGTCAATCTCGGCTGGGTCGGCTTCTTTACCGTCTGTGGCCTGCTCAATCTCTATGTGGCATTCAACCTGCCGCAGGAGATGTGGGTCAACTTCAAGGTGTTCGGCCTGCTGGGGATGACGCTGATCTTTACCCTGCTCAGCGGTGTCTACCTCTACCGCCACATTCCGGCTGATCAGAAAGAACAGCTGAAAAAATAACCCTCATCAGAAAAGGATTGTCTCATGTGGTATCTCATCTACTCCGAAGATGTCCCCGATAGCCTGCCACTGCGCAAGCAGGTTCGCCCTGCCCATCTGGCTCGCCTGCAAGCCCTGCAGGATGAAGGGCGCCTGCTGACCGCCGGTCCCAACCCGGCCATCGATGCCGAGGATCCAGCAGATGCAGGCTTTACCGGCAGCACCGTTATCGCCGAGTTTGCCTCGCAAGCTGACGCCAAAGCCTGGGCTGATGCCGACCCTTATGTGACCGCCGGTGTTTACGCCAAGGTCACCATCAAGCCGTTCAAAAAGGTCTTCTGACCCGAAGCGAATAGCGAAATAAAAAAGGCCGGACTGGAAGTTCACTCCAGTCCGGCCTTTTTGCATCCCGATATCTCGTTTATGCCCTGGCGACAAACCAGGAGTTAAGGATGTCGGGCTTGTTGTAACGCAGCGGCGAGCCATCGAGTTGGGTGACGCTGCCCCCCGCCCCCTCCAGCACCGCCTGCGCAGCGCCGGTATCCCACTCGCAGGTGGGGGCGAGGCGTGGATAGAGCTCGGCGCCCCCCTCGGCAATGATGCAAAACTTGAGGGAGCTGCCCATGGAAACCAGCTCGAGCTCGCCAAAAGGAGCCAAGAAATCGAGGGTCTCCTGCGACAGGTGGTTGCGACTGCCCACCACTCGCCACGCCGCTCCTTCACGATGAGGCCGGGTCTGGATGGACTCGCGCTTGCCATCGGCGATGCGCCAGGCACCGAGCCCCTTTCCGCCATACCAGAGCTTATCCAGCACAGGGGCATAGACCAGCCCCCAGCGCGGCGCCCCCTCTTCAATCAACGCGATATTGACGGTGAACTCGCCGTTGCGCGAGACAAACTCCTTGGTGCCGTCGAGGGGATCCACCAGCCAGTAGCGGGACCAGCCGTGGCGCGCCGCCATCACCTCGAACCCAGACTCCTCCGACAGTACGGGAATATCCGGAGTCAGCCGTGCCAACCCCTGAACGATCACATCATGAGCCCCCTTGTCGGCCGCGGTCAGCGGACTCTCGTCGCTCTTGTACTCCACCGCGAAGGGCTGGCTGTAGATGGCCATGATGGCCGCCCCCGCCGCGCGGGCGACAGGTTCAAGGTCGGTGATATCGGGGTGGTACATAACAAGCTCGATCAGTGAGTAAGAAACCCAGTCTATCGCGTTTGTCATCAACCGCTTATAGCTGATTGTACTGGATTATATTGCCCCCGCGTCTCTTGTCCCGTGCTGCCATCGGCTGATACCAACAGCACTTCGATACCGGCATTGCGCAGGCCGGAAAGGATATCGGCAGGCACGGCATCGTCGGTGATCAGGGTGTGAATACGCAAGGTATCGATGATCTTGTGCAGACTGCGCCGGCCAAACTTGGTGGAGTCGGTGACCACTACAATCCGCTCGGCCACCTGACACATGCAGCGGTTAAGGCGCGCCTCGTCCTCATGATGGGTGCTGACGCCGCGCTCCAGATCGATGCCATCCACCCCGAGAAACAGCATGTCAAAGTGGTAGTTTTGCAGGGACTGCTCCGCTTGCGCACCGTAGAAGGAGAGAGACTTGCGGCGCAGATGTCCGCCCGTCATCAGCAGCTCCACCCCCTCTGCTTCGAGCAGTTCATTCGCCACATTCATGCCGTTGGTCATCACCAGGATCTCCTGATGTCCCTTCAGATGACGCGCCACCTCCAGTGTTGTCGTCCCCGAATCGAGGATAAGGCGACAACCTGAGGGCACCAGGGTCGCCGCCAGCGCGCCGATCCGCTGTTTCACGGGAGTATTGAGCACACTCTTGTCGGCAATAGTGCGCTCCGGCACCGTCTGGCCCGGCTCGCACAGCAGGGCGCCGCCATAAGCGCGCACGGCCACCCCCTGCTTCTCCAGAAAGGCCAGATCGTTGCGGATGGTCACGGTAGAGACCTGATAGTGACTCGCCAGCTCGTTGACCTGAACGCTGCCATTGCTGCGCAGCTGCTGAATAATCCGCTCCCGCCGCTCGCTGGTTCCGAGCGCACCTTTTTCGCTTGTTTGCATAGTTCTTCTGCCGGAATGCTGTAGTGAAAGATCGCTTTCACTTCGTTACGTTTGCATATTAACGCTCAGCGAAGGTGCCAAATCAAGCCTTCATTACGCTTTACCACCACTCTCCTCATCTTTCCCCACTATCCAAAGTCTTTCGATATCTTTCTTTTTGTGATCCCTTTCAAGATCTGACGACTCTTTTGTTTCGTTTTCTTTTCCTCCCTACTACCGTAAAGAAAAGAAATCGAAAGAACATTTCCATCCGCAGCAACCAAGGGACATCAAAATGAAATCCATGCTGGCACTGGTCGAAAGACATAAACAGGGAGAACAGACCGGGATCTACGCCGTCTGCTCCGCTCACCCGCTGGTGCTGGAGGCCGCGCTGCGGCTGGCCGCCGAAGGGGATGAGCTGCTGCTGGTCGAGGCCACATCCAATCAGGTGGATCAGTTTGGCGGCTATACCGGCATGACCCCCGCCGACTTTCGCGATCGTCTCTACGAGCTGGCGGCACAGTGTCACTTTCCGGCGCAGCGCCTCATTCTGGGGGGCGACCATCTGGGCCCCAACCGCTGGCAGGGGGAACCGGCCGAGCAGGCCATGGCCCATGCCGGGGATCTCATCGCCAGCTATGTCACGGCCGGGTTCAAGAAGATCCACCTCGACTGCAGCATGTCCTGTCAGGGTGATCCCGTTCCCCTGACCGACGAGCTGGTCGCAGAGCGAGCCGCACGGCTGGCGCAGATCGCCGAGCAAACCTGTCTGGCCACTTTTGGCGAGAGCGATCTGGTCTATGTGATTGGTACCGAGGTGCCGGTGCCGGGCGGTGCCCATGAAGATCTTGCCGAGCTGGCGGTCACCACGCCGGAGGCGGCGCGCCACACCCTCGAGGCCCATCAACAGGCCTTCAACAAGGCGGGGCTGGCCCATATCTGGCCGAGGGTGATCGGTCTGGTGGTGCAACCTGGCGTCGAGTTTGACCATACCCGCGTCATCGATTACCGGCCCGAAAAAGCGGCCCCTCTTAGCCGGATGATCGAAGCCTATCCCCACATGGTGTTCGAGGCTCACTCCACCGATTACCAGACTCCTGAGGCCTACCGCCAGCTGGTACGCGACCACTTTGCCATTCTCAAAGTCGGCCCCGCCCTCACCTTCGCCCTGCGCGAAGCGCTGTTTGCCCTTGCCTCCATCGAGGAGGAACTGGTGGTTGCCAAGGCCTGTTCAGGTCTGCGCAAGGTGATGGAAGAGACCATGCTGGAGCGCCCCGACTTCTGGCGCAGCCACTATCAGGGCAGTGCCAACGAGTGCCGGCTGGCCCGTGGCTACAGCTATTCGGATCGCATTCGCTACTACTGGCCCGATAGACGGGTCGATGAGTGCTACGCCAGATTGCTGGCCAATCTGGCAGCGGAGCCCATCCCGCTCCCCCTGCTGAGCCAGCATCTGCCCCTGCAGTATCGCAAGGTGCGTCAGGGCACGCTCTCGGCCAATCCCCATGACCTCATTCTCGATCAGGTGCAGGAGGTGCTGCGGCACTACGCCAGCGCCTGCACTGCGGCCTCTCGCCGCCATTCCCAGCTCGACCCTGTTGTATAAGGAGTTGCAGACATGATCCTTGGTTATCCAGAAGAGATGTTGCGCAGTGCCAATGGCCTGGCGACTGCCCGTGAAATTCGCCAGCAACCCGCCACCTGGCGCGAGACACTCGCCATGGTCGAGGAGTGCCGTCCTGCACTAACCCGTTTTCTGACCCCACTGCTGGCCCGGCAAGAGCTGCGCATCATCCTGACCGGGGCTGGCACCTCCGCCTTTGCCGGTCGGGCGCTCGCCCCCTATCTCTCGGCCCACCTGCATGCCCGAGTCGAGGCGATCGCCACCACGGATATCGTCACCGATCCGGCCGAGTATCTGGCCGAAGATTGCCCGACCCTGCTTATCTCCTTTGCCCGCTCCGGCAATAGCCCCGAGAGCGTGGCGGCGGTCGAACTGGCCAGCCAGCTGCTCAGCCACTGCCACCATCTGGTGCTGACCTGCAACGGTGAAGGAGCGCTCTATCGCCGCTGCCAGCAAGATGCCCACTCTCTGGCCCTGCTGATGCCGCCCCAGACCAATGATCGCAGCTTCGCCATGACCAGCAGCCTGACTAGCATGATGCTGAGCTGTCTGGCTCTCTTCCTGCCAGAGCGGTTCAACAGTCAGCGCTGCGAGCAGCTGGTCGCCACCAGCGACGCCATTCTGGAGCAGGTTGTGCAGCGCGTACCGGCCTGGAACGAGACATTGCCCGAGCGGGTCATCTATCTTGGCAGCGGCAGTCTGCAAGGGGTGGCGCAGGAGGCGGCACTCAAGTTGCTGGAGCTGACTGCCGGCCGTCTGGTCGCCATGTTCGACTCCCCCACCGGTTTTCGCCACGGCCCGAAATCGGTCGTCAACGAGCAGACGCTCATCGTGCTGCTCATCTCCAACGACCCTTACACCCGGCAATACGATCTGGATCTGCTGCGCGAGCTGCGAAGCGATGGCAAGGCCGCACGGGTGGTCGCCATCGCCGACCAGCACCATCCCGCCATCGAGGAGGGGGAGCACATCTATTTGCCCGCCACCCTGCATGGCGACGATGCCCAGCTCGCCTTCTGCTACCTGCTCTATGCCCAGTACTACGCCTTCCATACCTCGCTGGGACTGGGGATCAGCCCGGACAATCCCTGCCCCACCGGTCAGGTCAACCGAGTCGTACAGGGGGTCAATATCTATCCGTTCCACCAAGAAGGAGTGCTGTGATGCCCAATATCGTATTGAGCCGGATCGATGAGCGTCTGATCCACGGTCAGGTCGGTGTCCAGTGGGTCGGCTTTGCCGGTGCCAATCTGGTGCTGGTCGCCAACGACGAAGTGGCAGAGGACCCCATCCAGCAGAACCTGATGGAGATGGTACTGGCCGAAGGCATTGCGGTGCGGTTCTGGCCGCTCCAGAAAGTGATCGACAACATCCACAAGGCGGCGGATCGCCAGAAGATCCTGCTGGTCTGCAAAAACCCTACCGATTTCAACACCCTGGTTCAGGGAGGTGTCCCCATCTCTCGGATCAACGTCGGCAACATGCATTACGCCGACGGCAAGCGTCAAATCCACAAGACCGTATCCGTGGACGAACAGGACATCACCGCATTTCGCGCCCTGCGGGACGCCCGTGTCGAGTGCTATGTCCAGGGCGTGCCGACCGAACCGGCACAGGACATTTTCAATTTGCTCTGATTAAGGACAATTGTGATGGAAATCAGTTTGTTACAAGGTCTGCTGCTTGGCATCCTGGCGTTTTTCGCCGGACTCGACCTGTTCAACGGTCTGACCCACTTCCACCGTCCCGTGGTGCTTGGGCCGCTGGTTGGCCTCATCCTCGGCGACCTGCCTACCGGCATTCTGGTGGGCGGTACCCTGGAGCTGGTCTGGATGGGACTGGCCCCGCTGGCGGGGGCGCAACCGCCCAACGTCATTATCGGCACCATAGTCGGCGCCACCTTCGCCATCACCACCGGAGTCAAACCGGATGTGGCAGTCGGGGTTGCCGTTCCCTTCGCCGTGGCCGTGCAGATGGGGATCACCTTCCTCTTCTCGGTGATGTCGGGGGTGATGTCCCGCTGCGATCGCATGGCCGAAGCGGCTGACGTGCGCGGTATCGAGCGGGTCAACTACCTGGCGCTGCTGGCTTTGGGCACCTTCTACTTCCTATGTGCCTTCCTGCCCACCTACTTCGGGGCCGAACATGCCAAGGCAGCCATCGACGTGCTGCCTGCCCGCCTCATCGATGGCCTCGGTGTTGCTGGCGGCATCATGCCCGCCATCGGTTTTGCCGTGCTGCTCAAGATCATGATGAAGAACGTCTATATCCCCTACTTCATCCTCGGTTTCGTTGCTGCCGCCTGGCTCCAGTTGCCGGTGCTGGCCATCGCCGCCGCCGCGCTGGCCATGGCCCTGATCGACTTCATGCGCACCACCACCCCGCAAGCTCGTCCTGTTCAGGAGGAAACCGAAGATGGCATCTAACAACACAGCTGCGCGGATCATCTCCAGCGCCGAACCGCACAATACCCGGCCACAATCCGACGACACCTATGAAGATCAGCAGCTTGGCGCCGAGTTGACCAAGCAGGATATCAACCGCTTTGCCTGGCGCTCCCTGCTGCTGCAGGCCTCCTTCAACTATGAGCGGATGCAGGCCTCCGGCTGGCTCTATGGATTGCTGCCGGCACTGCAGAAGATCCACACCAATCCACGGGATCTCTCCCGGGCCATGAAAGGGCACATGGGTTTCTTCAACACCCACCCCTTCCTGGTCACCTTCGTGATGGGGATCGTGCTGGCGATGGAGCGCTCCAAACAGAACGTCAACAGCATCCAGAGCACCAAGATTGCCGTCGGTGCACCGCTCGGCGGGATCGGTGATGCCATGTTCTGGCTCACCCTGCTCCCCATCTGCGGCGGCATAGGGGCCGATTTGGCACTGCAAGGCTCCATCATGGGGGCCGTGGTCTTCTTCCTGCTGTTCAACGTGGTCCACTTCGGCCTGCGTTTTGGTCTGGCGCACTACGCCTACCGCATGGGGGTAGCGGCCATTCCGGTCATCAAGGCCAACACCCGCAAGGTGGGCCATGCCGCCTCTATCGTCGGTATGACGGTGATCGGCGCGCTGGTCGCCACCTATGTTCGCCTTGGCACCACGCTCGAGATCACTGCCGGTGATGCAGTCGTCAAACTGCAGGTGGATGTGCTCGACAAGCTGATGCCCGCCTTCCTGCCGTTGCTCTACACCCTGGCGATGTACGCCCTGATCCGCAAAGGCTGGAGCCCGCTGCGCCTCATCGTCATCACGGTGGTACTCGGTATCGTCGGCAAGTTCGCCGGTTTCCTCTAATCCGGAGCCGGCAGCAAGCCGGCCCCCTTTGCAGTAAAGGAACAGACTATGTTGGGCATCATTATTTGTGGTCATGGCGGTTTCGCCAGCGGTCTGGAGCGCGCCATGCTACAGATCCTCGGCGAACAGGAAGCGGTTATCGCCATCGACTTTCCCGAGAGCTCCACCACCGCCCTGCTGCAGGCACAGTGCGAAGCGGCGCTGGCAGAGGTCGACAAGGGGGATGGCGTGGTCTTCCTGACCGATCTGCTCGGCGGCACCCCGTTTCGGGTCGCCTCAACCCTCTCACTGCACCAGCCAGAGCGGGAGGTTATTACCGGTACCAACCTGCAACTGCTGCTGGAGATGGCGCTGGAGCGCGATGGCCTCAGCGCCCGTGAATTTCGCCGGCAGGCCCTTGATTGCGGCCACCGGGGTCTCACCTCGCTGGCGGATGAGATGGGTAAAGAGCGTCAGGCTGATGCCGCTCTCGTCGAGGAGGGCATCTGATGACCTCACGGATCCGTGCCCGTCGCCTGCTGACCGAACAGGGTTGGCTGGAACATCAGGAGCTGACCCATGAAGGGGGCATCATCACAGCCATCGATCCCATCACGGATGGCGCTCTGGCACGGGATGTCGAGCTGCTGGTGCCTGCGCTGATCGACGGTCATGTCCACGGCGGTGCTGGCGTCGATGTCATGGATAGCGATGGCAATGCCTTGGCAACCTTGTCGATGGCCAAGGCGGCAGAAGGGGTCGGTGCTTTTCTTGCCACCACGGTCACCGCCCCACTCCCCGAGATAGAGCAAGCCCTTGCCCGCATTGCCGATGGCGTTGCCCGTGGCATGCCGGGCGCCGAGCTGCTCGGCTGCTATCTGGAAGGGCCCTACTTCACTCCGGACAACAAGGGCGCCCACGATCAGGCGCTGTTTCGGGAGCTGGATATTGCCGAGCTGAACCACCTGCAACAGCTGGCGCACGGCAGCCTGAAGGTGGTCGCACTGGCACCGGAAAAGCCCAATGCCATCGCAGCCATTCACCATCTTGCCGCAAACGGCGTGCGGGTAATGCTGGGCCACTCGGCGGCGGATCACGACACCACCATGGCGGCGCTGGCAGCGGGCGCCTCCGGGCTGGTGCACTGCTTCAACGGCATGCGCGGTCTGCACCACCGCGAACCCGGCATGGTCGGTGCGGGCCTTGTCCATCCCGCAGCCTGGCTGGAGTTGATCGCCGATGGCCATCATCTCCACCCGAGCGTGCTCAAGCTCTGTCACTGCTGCGCCGGCCAGCGCCTGCTGCTGGTTACCGATGCGATGCGCGCCGCCGGTATGCCCGACGGTCACTATCTGCTTGGCAACTATCGGGTCGAGATGAAAAACGGTGTGGTACGCACCGACACCGGCGGTCTGGCGGGCAGCACCCTCACCCTGCTTGGCGCTGTACGCAACATGGTGCAGCTGGCGGATGTGCCGCTCGATGAAGCCATCGCAATGGCCTCGCAGGCACCCGCAAAGATGCTCGGCATTGCCGATCGCCTCGGTTCACTAGCGGTTGGCAAACAGGCCAACCTGCTCGCTCTCACCACTGAACTCAATCAACAACACATCTGGGTGGCTGGCCGGGAGATAAACCAGACCCAGCTCTCCTCCCTTTTCTCAGGATCTCGCGTCAATCAGGACGCTCAGGAGTCACTATGTATCTGATCTCTTCCCATGAAATGCTCAAAGATGCCCAGCGCCGCGGCTACGCCGTACCTGCTTTCAACATCCACAACCTGGAAACCGTGCAGGTGGTGGCTCGCACCGCCGCTCGCATGCGCTCTCCGGTGATTTTGGCTGGCACACCGGGTACCTATCGCCATGCCGGGGTCGAGTATCTGGTCTCCATCTGTCAGGCCGCGGCCCATGAGTACCGCATCCCGCTGGTACTGCATCTGGATCACCACGAAGACGAGCAGGACATCCACAGCAAGGTCGAAGCGGGTATTCGCTCCGCCATGATCGATGCCTCGCACTTTCCGTTTGAAGAGAACATCGAGAAGGTGCGCAGCGTGGTGACCTTCTGCCACCGCATGGGGGCCAGCGTCGAAGCGGAGCTGGGTCAGCTGGGCGGTCAAGAGGATGACCTCATCGTCGATGCCGCTCATGCCAAATTTACCGACCCGCTCAAGGCGGCCGAGTTTGTCCGCCGTACCGGTATCGACTCGCTGGCCGTAGCCATCGGTACCGCACACGGCCTCTACAAGGAGGAGCCCCGTCTGGACTTTGCACGCCTCGCCGCCATTCGCGAGCAGGTGGATATTCCGCTGGTGCTGCACGGTGCCTCCGGTGTACCGGAAGCCGATGTGCGCCGCTGCATCGAGCTCGGGATCTGCAAGGTCAACGTTGCGACCGAACTGAAGATCGCCTTCGCCGATGCGATGAAAGCCTTCCTTGGCTCTCATCCGGATGCCAGCGACCCGCGCCAGTATCTGGTGCCCGCCATGGCCGCCATGGAGGAAGTAGTCGAGGCGAAAATTCGTATGTGTATGAGCGAAGGGCGGATTTAACACTTATTAAAATAACAAATTAAACAAGCATGAAAACAATCAAAATATGGATAACTAAGGTTTAATTTTGAGTGTTTTTGTGCTTTTTTTGAGAGATATGACCAACAATTCACAAGAATACTTATTTTGGCATCATCATACATATTATATAATATTTTAATACTGAGTTCAGGGATTACAACGTGATGAAAAAAAGTAACTTCCGTAATGTGGTTTTCTGCTTGTCGATGATCACCCCATTTTCTACCCCTGTTTTTGCAGTTGATAATTATAGCTTAGAGCAGGTTGTAGTCGTTAGTCGTCATGGATTAAGAGCTCCGTTAGCGACTGGAGATAGTGCATTAGCGAGAGTAACACCTCATGATTGGCCATCATGGGATACCCCTGGGAGTTACCTGACTACTCGAGGTGGTGTTTTAGAATCTTATTTTGGAAAATACTTTGCTGACTGGCTTGACGAAACCAATCTAGTTAAAAAAAATATTTGCCCCAGTGATAAAGATGTATATATATACACGAACAGTATGCAACGTACGATTGCCACAGGGCAGCATTTTGCCATAGGTGCGTACCCAGGATGTGATCTCACTGTTAATCATCAGAAAAAATTTAACAGCATGGATCCTATTTTTAATCCAATCATTAAAGATGGCTCTGAGAAATTTAAAAAACAGGCATTGGTCGCGATAAATGCTCGGGCTGGTAAAGATGGTATAACGGGTCTGAATCATGACTTAAGACCATCTTACAAACTAGCAGAAAAAATAGTTGATTATAAAAATTCATATGATTGTAAGGGAGAGCTAAACTGTGATTTGGCAAAATCCCCAACTGAACTCAGTGTTAAAATAGATCAAGAGCCGGGAGTTAGCGGCCCACTACGAACTGGTACAATTATTTCTGATGCCATAATATTGCAACTCTACGAAGGCTTCCCCATGAATCAAGTTGGTTGGGGAAAAATAAAAAATGGTACTGATTGGAAAAGTTTAGTTGAAATTAAAGATTGGTATACGGATGTTTTATTTTCAGCACCAACAGTTGCCAAACACATATCCAAGCCATTAGTCAGATACATCAATGGAATTATGGACAACAAAAATAGTGCTAAATTTAATTTATTAGTCGGTCATGATTCAAATATAGCCTCATTGCTGGCTGCACTTGACATAAAAGAATACAACCTCCCTGAACAATATGAAAAAACGCCTATCGGAGGTAAAGTAGTATTTCAACGTTGGGTTGACAATGAAACAAAAAAAGAATTAATGAAGGTTGAATATTTTTACCAAACAACAGAGCAAATACGAGGCATGAGTGTATTGAATAGAGGTAATCCGCCAAAAAGAGTTGTTTTAGAAATGAAAGGTTGCCCAGTGAATAGGAATGGATTCTGTGATTTTAGTGCGTTTAAAAAAACCATACAAGCATTAGTAAATTGACATTGCAAATATGCCTTATTGTTTTGTAATTTTCTTTTTTAACATTAACTTTTTTGTCGAGTATTAAAAATTAACGCTAAATTATAACATGGCAGCAGATCTGGGAGATAGGAGTTATGGTTCAAACATCCTTGCGAAATAAGGTATGGGAATTTGCCCAGAGTTTGGGGAAAACATTTATGTTTCCCGTCTCTCTGATGGCATTCATGGGATTACTGCTGGGGGTGGGATCATCCATCACCAGCCCCTCCACCATAGATAATTTTCCTTTTCTTGGTGGGGAATATACCCAGCTCGTCTTCAATCTGGTGGCAACCGTTGGCAGCTTCGGCTTTACCTATCTGCCCATCATGTTTGCCATCGGCATTCCGATGGGATTGACCGAAAAGAACAAGGGTGTCGCGGCCTATTCCGGTTTCGTCGGCTATATGGCGATGAATATCGGGATCAACTTCTATCTCGCCAGTACCAGTCAACTGGCTTTGCCGGAAAATATCAAACTGGCGGGGCAAGCCATGGTGATGGGGGTTCAGACCCTCTCCATGGGGGTGCTGGGTGGCATAGTGTCGGGGATCGTGACCTACTTCATCCATCGCCGTTTCTATAACCTCAAACTGCACGACGCCTTCTCGTTCTTCAGCGGCCTGCGCTCCGTGCCCATCATCACCGTGCTGGTCATGTCGCTGATAGGTCTCGCCATGCCGCTCTTCTGGCACTATGTGGCGCTCGGTATTACTGCGGTCGGTAACATGATCATCTCTGCCGGCTCTTTTGGTGCCTTCCTCTACGGGGTGGCCATCAACCTGCTCAAACCGCTCGGTCTGCACCACATCATGCTGGCCATGGTGCGCTTTACCCCGGCAGGCGGTACCGAGCTGGTCAATGGCGAAACCATTTCCGGCGCGCTCAATATCTTCTTCGCCCAGTTGAAAGCGGGTGAACCCATCAGCCCGGCAGCAACCGCCTTCCTGTCGCAAGGGTTTATGCCGACCTTTATATTCGGTCTGCCTGCCGCGGCGTTAGCCATGTATATGGCAGCCACGCCCGGCAATCGAACCAGAATCAAGAGCCTGATTATCTCCGGGGTACTGGTCTCTATCGTGACCGGTATTTCCGAGCCCATCGAATTCCTGTTTCTGTTTGTCGCACCGGTACTCTATCTGTTCCATGTCTTTATGACCGGCGCCGCGCTCTTTGTGGTGGCCATGTGTGGCGTCACCATCGGCAATACCGATGGCAGTGCACTCGACCTGCTTATTTTCGGCATCATGCAGGGCTGGCAAACCAAGTGGTATCTGATTATTCCCATTGGCCTTGTCTGGTCTGCCATCTATTTCACCGTCTTCTACTGGTACATCAAGAAATATGACATCAAGACCCCCGGCAGGGATGAGGTCGATGATATCCAGATTGCGAAACACGACCCGGCCGTGATCCTGAGTGCCCTCGGTGGCAAGGAGAATATCATCAGCCTGGACAACTGCGTCACACGGCTAAGACTGGTGGTACACGACATGGGCAAGCTGCAGGAGAAGATCCTGAAACAGGCTGGCGCTCTCTCCGTCGTCAAGATCGACGAGCACAGCGTGCAGGTCATCATTGGCGCTCAGGTTCAAACCGTGAAGGATAATCTCGATGCTCTCCTGTAAAGATCGGGAGGCCCTGCGCCTCCCAACCCCTTCTGCCGACTTGCAGCCCTCCCGTTTCGACGAGTTGGCAGATCGCATCAGCGACAAATGTCGCAAGTGGGATATGAAAGTGATCGAGAGCCGCTTTGGCCCTGTTCCTGCCGACAGCATTCCCATGTGGATTGCCGATATGGATTTCAAATCACCGCCGGCTGTAGCTCGCAAGTTCAGCGAAATCATCAGCTGGGGCACCTTCAGCTACACCCACTGCATCGATGATTTCTACGAGGCGGTCATCAACTTCCAGGCCCGCCACCACAAGGTCGCAGTGGAGCGGGAGTGGATCACCCTCTCCTATGGCACCGTCTCTACCCTGCACTACACGGTGCAGGCATTCTGCCAGCCGGGTGACAGCATCATCATGAACACCCCTGTCTATGATCCCTTTGCCAAGGCGGCCGAAAGGCAGGGGGTCAAGGTTGTCGCCAACCCGTTAGCCCTGAGCAAGGGGCGATACCGGATCGATCTGGCGAAGCTGGAGGAGCAAATCATTGGCCACAAGCCCAAAATCTACTTCCTCTGCTCGCCCCACAACCCGTCGGGTAGGATCTGGAGTCAGGCCGAACTGACAGCCGTTGCCGACATCTGCCTGCGCCATCAGGTGTTGATGATGGTCGATGAAGTGCATGCCGAGCACATCATCCATGGCGATTTCGTCTCCTTTCTGGCGCTGGAGGAGCGTTACCGCAACAACATGATGCTGATGAGTTCTCCCAACAAGGCATTCAATCTGGGTGGATTGAAAACCTCCTACAGCATCATTCCAAATCCGCAGGTCAGAAGCCGGTTCAGAGCGCACCTTGAGCAGAACTCCATCACTTCTCCCAATGTGTTCGGGCTCTGGGGCATTATCACCGCCTATAACGAGTGCGATGAGTGGCTGGCCGAATTGAATCTCTATCTGAGAGAGAACTACACCCTGCTGGCGCGCTACTTCAGGGAGAACCTGCCCGACTTCCAAGTCATGCCGATGGATGCCTCCTATCTGGTCTGGGTCAATACCAAAGGGAGCGGAATGAGCGCGAGCGAGGTGACCCACAGGTGGGCAGTCGAAGCGGGGGTCATCATCGAAGATGGCTCCCACTACGTCAGCGATGGCGAAGAATATGTGCGGATCAACATAGGCACCTCCCGCCAACTGCTCGGCGAGGCGCTGCAGCGTCTGGGAAAATGGGCACAGCAGCAGGCCTGACGGCTGTCGATATTCCCATCGGCAGAAACAACAAAAGGGACGCCATGGCGTCCCTTTTGTTTCATATGGCCACTGTGCGTTGCCAGTGCCCGAAGCATCAGATCCCCTGACGGGCTTCCTGCATCAGCAGGCGCATATCGCTCACGGCCTTGGCCAGACCATCGAAGGCGGCGCGGCCGATGATGGCGTGGCCGATGTTGAGCTCATAGAGCTCGGGGATGGCAGCGATGGCCTTGACGTTGTGGTAGTGCAGGCCGTGGCCGGCATTGACCTTCAAGCCCTTGCCTGCGGCATAGGAGGCACCGGCAGCGATACGCTTGAACTCGGCGTTGCGCTCGGCATCGGTGGTGGCATCGGCGTAACGACCGGTATGGATCTCTATAAAGGGGGCGCCACTCTCGGCAGCCGCATCAATCTGGATGGGATCGGCATCGATAAAGAGCGAAACCTGCGCCCCCACCGCGGAGAGGCGGGCAACGGCGTCAGTCACCTTGTCCAGCTGACCGGCCACATCCAGACCGCCCTCTGTGGTCACCTCGGTGCGCTTTTCCGGCACCAGACAGACGAAGTGGGGTTTGATGCGGCAGGCGATGCCGATCATCTCTTCGGTCACCGCCATCTCCAGGTTCATTCTGGTCTGGATAGTCTGACGCAAGATCTCCACGTCGCGGTCGGTGATGTGGCGACGATCTTCACGCAGATGCACGGTAATGCCATCGGCCCCAGCCTGCTCGGCCACGAACGCGGCCTGTACCGGATCCGGATACTGGGTGCCACGGGCGTTGCGCAGAGTCGCGATATGGTCGATGTTCACACCCAGATAGATTTCACTCATTGAGAACTCCTTGAAAGGCTTCATCTGTTGACTGCGCGGTCAGCGAATCACACCGCGCCAATATCCGTATGTCTGTAATCTGTGTCAGCCTTGCATACTGGCTTTGCGTTTTAAAAACAGCTCCCGGCTCTTTAGCTGGCGCTTGCCCAGATAGGGTTGCAGTGCCAGTCGGCTGAAACGTTTGGCCGCCTGCAGCAAGGGAGGGGTATCGAAACGTCCCTCGGCAAAGGCGAGCAGGTGGGCACCGAGAAACAGGGTACGGGGATCCGGCGCCCGCTCGCAAGCAACAAAGCCCAATTCACGCTCGAAGCCATAGAGCAGGGTCGGCTCGATGGGCGACTCGTCATCCGCCGTGTATTCGAAATCCACCGCATAGCCGAGCGCCTGCAACAGCAGGAACTCGAAGCGACGCAGCGGCAGCTCCGGCGTCTCGCCATCGGCCAGCGCCATGATGGCTCGGGCATAGGCATCAAACACTTCGGGGAAGGGGGTGTGCGCTTCCAGCAGGTAGTAGACCAGCTCGTTGAGATAGAGGCCGTAGAAGAGGCGATCGCCGCCGAGACGCAGGGAGTGATCCGGGCATTCGACCTGGGTGAGGTTCTTGAGATCGCCCTTGCCGCGCCAAGCGATGGTGAGCAGGGTAAAGGGTTGCAGCAGCCCCTTGAGAGGGGAGCGTGGCCCGCGAGAACCGCGAGCCACCAGAGTAAATCGGCCACTATCCTGGGTGAAGACCTCGACCAGCTGGCTGGTCTCCCGATAGGGCCGACTGTGGATGACGAAAGCCGGGGTCAGCAATCAGTCGTCACCATACCCGAGGCTGCGCAGGGCGCGCTCATCATCAGCCCAGCCCGACTTGACCTTGACCCACAGCTCGAGGTGCACCTTGTTCTGGAACAAACGTTCCATATCGAGGCGCGCCTCGGTGCCGATGGTCTTGATCTTCTCACCCTTGTTGCCGATGACCATCTTCTTCTGGCCATCGCGCTCGACCAGGATCAGGCCGTGGATGTGGTAGAGACCGTTCTCTTCCACCTTGAAGCGCTCGATCTCCACCGTCACCGAGTAAGGCAGCTCCTCACCGGTGAAGCGCATCAGCTTCTCGCGGATGATTTCGGAGGCCATAAAGCGGGAGGAACGGTCAGTCACGTAATCTTCCGGGAAGAAGTGGACGTTTTCCGGCAGCAGATCCTTGGCCCACTCGCGGATCTTCTCCACGTTGGTGCCCTTTTCGGCACTGATGGGCAGAATATGGGCGAAGTTCATCTGTTGGCCCAGCCACTCGAGGTGCGGCAGCAGATCTTCTTTCTCTTTGACGTTGTCGATCTTGTTGACCGCCAGCACCACAGGGCACTTGAGATTGCGCAGCTTGCCCAGCACCATCTCGTCGTCTTTGGTCCAGTGGGTACCATCAACCATAAACACCACCATGGCCACATCCCCCAGCGAACTGGTGGCGGCACGGTTCATCAGGCGGTTAATGGCCCGTTTCTCTTCAATGTGCAGACCCGGGGTATCCACATAGATGGTCTGGTAGTTCTCCTCGGTATCGATCCCCAAAATCCGGTGACGGGTGGTCTGGGGCTTCTTCGAGGTGATGCTGACCTTCTGGCCAAGCAGCTTGTTGAGCAGGGTGGACTTGCCCACATTCGGGCGGCCCACGATGGCGACAAAGCCGCAATAAGTGGTATCTGTCATGACAGTTTTTCCAATGCTTGCTGCGCCGCGGCCTGTTCGGCCTTGCGACGGCTGGTGCCGACCCCGACGAGGGGACCATCCAGACCTTCCACGTCACACTGGACAGTGAACTCCTGGTTATGTGCCTCGCCCTTGACGTTGGTCACAGTGTAGGTCGGCAGGGATTTGCGGCTTCCCTGCAAAATTTCTTGCAGACGGGTCTTGGGATCTTTCTGCTCGATGCCCGGCTTGATCTCTTCCAGGCGGCTGGCATACCAGCTCAGCAGCAGTGTCCGCACCGTCTCAAGATTGGTATCCAGATAGACGGCACCGATCACCGCCTCGACCGTGTCGGCCAGAATGGATTCGCGGCGAAAACCGCCGCTCTTGAGTTCGCCGGGACCGAGGATCAAGTGATCCCCGAGGTCAAACTCCCGGCCCAGTTCGGCCAGGGTCTTCTCGCGCACCAGGGTGGCGCGCATCCGGCTGAGATCCCCTTCCGCCGCTTGCGGGAAGCGGTGGAACAGATCGTCGGCAATCACCAGACTCAAAATCGAGTCACCCAGAAATTCCAGTCGCTCATTGTGACGGGAACCGGCGCTGCGGTGAGTCAGCGCCCGGGTCAGCAGTTCCAGATCCGCAAAGACATGCCCGAGACGGGACTGCAGTCTGTTCATCTTGATATTCATTTACTTGATTCCGCCAATGCGGTTGAAGCGCACACCTGTCGGTACCCAACTTGGCAGCAGGGAGCCTTCTTCGCGCTCGAATTCAAAACTTATCCAGATAGCGACCGCCTTGCCGACCAAATTCTGCTCGGGCACAAAGCCCCAGAAGCGGCTGTCGGTGCTGTTGTCGCGGTTGTCGCCCATCACGAAATACTGGCCTTCCGGTACCACCCACTCGTCGGGGTAGGTGCCGGGCTGGCGATAGTAACGGCCAACCATGTCGGGCATCAGCGGATTGCGCAGGGTCTCGTGGGAGACATCACCCAACTGCTCGGTATAGCGGTCAAGGGGGATCCCCATCTGGGTAAATTCGCCTCTTTGTTCAAACTTGACGTCGAGCTTCTTGAAGCCCGGGCACGTTTTCCCTTCCTGCTCTTCGCACTTGGGCCGGATCATCAGCTCCTTGTTGCGATAGATGACCCGATCACCCGGCATGCCGACCACCCGCTTGATGTAGTCAACGCGCGGTTCAAGGGGATACTTGAACACCACCACGTCGCCACGCTTGGGCTCGCCGGTCTCGAGGAACTTGGTGTTGGTCACCGGATCCCGCAGACCATAGGCAAATTTTTCCACCAGGATGAAGTCGCCCACCAGCAGGGTGGGCATCATGGAACCTGACGGGATCTGGAACGGTTCAAAAATGAACGAACGCAGGATCAGCACAAAGGTGATGACCGGGAAGACCCCGGCGGTCTGTTCAATCCAGACCGGCACGGGGGCCACCTTGGCCAGGGTCTTCTCATCCAGGTGGGCACCGCCATGGGCACGAGCCACGGCAATCTTGGCGGCGCGCTGCTTGGACCAAATCATCTTGTCCAGACACCAGATAACACCGGTGATCGCGCAGACCACCACCAGGATCAGGGAAAACGTGCTTGCCATCTATTAATCCTTTCCGACGTGGAGAATCGCGAGGAAGGCTTCCTGCGGCACGTCGACACGGCCGAGGGACTTCATCCGCTTCTTACCTTCTTTCTGCTTGTTCAACAGTTTCTTCTTACGACTCACGTCACCACCGTAGCACTTGGCGGTTACGTCTTTACGCAGAGCCTTGACGGTGCTGCGTGCGATGATCTGGTTGCCGATGGCCGCCTGAATGGCGATATCGAACATCTGACGCGGGATCAGCTCGCGCATCTTCTCCACCACCTGACGACCGCGATACTGGGCGTTGTCCTTGTGGGTGATGATGGCCAGGGCATCGACGCGCTCACCGTTGATCATGATATCCAGACGGACCATGTCGGAGGTTTCGAAACGCTTGAAGCCGTAGTCCAGCGAGGCGTAACCGCGACTGGTGGATTTCAGACGGTCGAAGAAGTCGAGCACCACTTCCGCCATCGGGATTTCATAGGTCAGCGCCACCTGCTTGCCGTGGTAGACCATGTTGGTCTGCACGCCACGCTTCTCGATACAGAGGGTGATCACGTTGCCCATGTACTCCTGCGGCAGCAGGATATGACACTCGGCGATCGGCTCGCGCATCTCCTTGATGCTGGTGATGGCGGGCATCTGGGCCGGGCTGTCGATGTGGATGGTGGAGCCGTCGGTCAGCTCGATCTCGTACACTACGGTCGGCGCCGTGGTGATCAGATCCAGATCGTATTCACGCTCCAGACGCTCCTGAATGATCTCCATGTGCAGCATGCCGAGGAAGCCGCAACGGAAGCCGAAGCCCAGTGCAGTAGAGCTCTCCGGTTCGAAGAATAGGGAGGCATCGTTCAGGGAGAGCTTGTCGAGGGCGTCACGGAACGACTCGTAGTCATCGCTGGAGATAGGGAACAGACCCGCATAAACCTGCGGCTTCACCTTCTTGAAGCCGGCCAGCGCCTTGTCGGCACCGTTCTTGGCCTGAGTCAGGGTATCGCCCACCGGCGCGCCGTGGATGTCCTTGATACCGCAGACAACCCAACCTACCTCGCCACAGCCCAGACCCTGGGTATCCACCTGCTTGGGCGTGAAGATACCGATACGATCGACACCCCACACCTGACCGGTGCTCATCACCTTGATCTTGTCGTTCTTCTTCAGGGAACCGTTCTTGATCCGCACCAAAGAGACAACACCCAGATAGGAGTCGAACCAGGAGTCGATGATCAGCGCCTGCAGCGGGGCATCCGGGTCACCTTCCGGTGCCGGGATCTTGGCAACGATCTCTTCCAGCACCAGATCAACACCCAGGCCAGTCTTGGCGGAGCAGCGCACCGCATCGACCGCATCGATACCGACGATGTCTTCGATCTCCTCGGCAACTCGCTCGGGTTCTGCGGCCGGCAGGTCAATCTTGTTCAGCACCGGCACCACTTCCAGATCCATTTCCATGGCGGTGTAGCAGTTGGCCAGAGTCTGTGCCTCAACCCCCTGGCCGGCATCCACCACCAGCAGCGCCCCTTCACAGGCCGCCAAAGAGCGGGAGACCTCGTAGGAGAAATCCACGTGGCCCGGGGTGTCGATAAAGTTCAGCTGGTAGGTGTTACCGTCTTGTGCCTGGTAGTTCAGGGTCACACTCTGTGCTTTGATGGTAATGCCGCGCTCGCGCTCCAGATCCATGGAGTCAAGCACCTGAGCCTGCATCTCGCGGTCGGACAAGCCACCGCAAGTCTGGATCAGACGGTCCGACAGGGTCGATTTACCGTGGTCGATGTGCGCAATAATCGAAAAGTTACGAATGTGTTTCATCGAGCAAGAGTCACTCAAAATTAGTTAAGGTCAGTTATGGAGGCGCGATTTTACTGGATAACCCGGCTGACGGCCATTCTTTAGTCGCCAGCGCCAGTGAAATAGCGCCTGTTCAGTCAGGGGAGGATGCGGACAGGGACGACAACGCCGAGCATCTGCGGGCCGTAACGCCCCTGATCCAGGCGGTTGGAAAAGTAACGAACCAGTAAAAAGCCCAGCACGCCCCCCAGCAGGCAGCAGAGAATGGTAATCCCCTCCCCGCCCGAGAGCAGCGGCGCCAGCCAGAGCTGCCCCAGCAAGGCGCCGGCCAACAGACAGAAAAGCGGCAGCACATAGACCAGCGCGGCCCCGCGCAGCAGACTCTCCTGCGGGATACCGAGCCTCACTTGCTGGCCAACCCGCACCTCGGCGGTCAGCCTGACCCGCAAGCGGGGAGCTTTCAGGGGAAACGCCTTGGCCACGGTGCCGGTACCGCAGTTGGATTGCTGCTGACAACCACTGCAGGCGGAGCGACGCTCGCACTCCACCCAAGCATGGTCACCCTCAATGGCCACCACGGTCGCCAGCTCTTCACTCATCTCATTCACGGCAACACCTCGGGTTCACACAATCAGGGGATCTGACCACGACTCGCCACGCTCGGCAAGCGGGGAAGAACCCCGCATCCCCCGTTACTGCACCGCTTCGTTGCGGGCCAGCGGCTGGACCGACTCGGCGATGCGCTTGGCGGTTTCGGCAGGCACCTCGCCGACCACGGTGATCTCGACCCCCACCTCGTTGACATAGCTCACCAGCGAGGTCGCCCCCTGGCGGATCAGCTGCTGGCGCACCGCCTGCTTGGGATCGACCCGGGAGACGTAGACCGAGAGATCTACCAGCCCGTCGGAGAGCATCATGTAATCCACCGGCATACTGGTGGTCACCAGCTGGTGCCGGTCTTGCGACAGCACCTTGAAGCCATCGGGCAACCAGGTGATCTGCCAGTTCAACTGCTGTTGCGGCGCCGGATAGGCATCCTCCAGCGCCAGCGCCGGGGGCTGCTTGCTGTTGGCCAGCTTCACCAGCCAGGGGGCCGGTTTGCTCTGCAGATCCAGTTCGACACCAAGTACCTGCTCCACCAGATTGCCTTCCCGCTCGACCATGTCGATCCGCAGCAGCAAGTGGCTCTGCTCGTCAATCCAGAGCACGAAACCATATTTATCGGCCTCTTTAGGCACCAGCCTTACCACCTGCGCCACCACACCGGCAACCCGGCTGCGACCGGCCAGCACAGGATCATAGCTCTCCAGCACCTGTGCCAGCGGCATCTTCACCAGGGTCGACCAGATGCCGGGGAAGCGGGCATCCTTCAGGGTGTAGGGATCGTGGCTGTTTTCAAAGAAGGTGTATTCGTTCTGGCGCTGGAGATACTCGATCGCCTTGCCGTCGAGGTAACTGAGGTGGGCCACTTCCTTGCCGTTGATGACGGCATGGCTGATCCGGATCGGTTCAAGACGCCCCTGACGGGCCTTGACCATGGACAACTCGAAATTCTGTTGCTGCACGGCACTCTGCATCTGCTGCAACAAGGCCTCGGCCGACTTATCGTCGGCCGAGGCCTTGGCACTAATCAGCAGGAGAGAGGCCAGCAAAATACGGCTGGACTGGCGCACGTTTGTATCCCTGACAATTCGTTATTGTTGGATCTGTCTGTCTTGCAACAGGCGCTGCTGCAACTGGTGGTCACGCAAGAAGGCGTTAATCCGCTCCCGCTGCTCCTGCATCTGCTGTTCGGTCAGCCCTTGCTGACGGGCACGGGCGCCATCCTGTTGCGGATAGTGAACACTCACCGGCGCCGCACTGCCACCGATTGGAATGGTATTGAGCACCGGATTGGCCGGAACGCCATCCTGCCCCTGATACTGCTGCACCCCGAAGATAACGGCAGCGGCCACGGAGGCGGCAATGGCATATTGACCCAGTTGCTGACCGACACGGCGGAACAACGGAACCACATTGGCATCTGTCTTGACCGGCGCAACGGCAGGTTGCAGCACGGGAGCCATCTCGACCGGCTTGGGTGCCAGTATGGTGGGCTCATCCTCCAGCGCAGCCATGATGCTGTCACTGAGATCCAGTTGCAGATTGACCGGCAGGTCACCCCGCATGGCATCGCCGATCAGGTGGTAACGACCCCAGGTATCTTGCAAGTCGGAGTCCATCTCCAGCTCGTTCAGTACCTCTGCGTCACTCAGGTCACCATCCATCAGGGCAGAGATTTGCTCTTTATTTGCCATAAGTTAACCCGTCTTTCCCCAGTTAATTCTCGATCAGAGGTTGCAGCTTTTTATCGATTGCTTCCCTCGCCCGGAAGATACGGGATCTGACCGTACCCACAGGGCAATCCATGATTTCGGCAATCTCTTCGTAGCTCAGCCCTTCCAGTTCGCGAAGGGTGATAGCTGTCCTCAGGTCTTCCGGCAATGCCTCTATGGCTGAAAACACGGTGCGTTTGATCTCGTCAGTCAGCGCCAGGTTTTCGGGGGTTGAGACCTCTTGCAAGGCTTCACCACCACCATAAGACTCCGCTTCGTCAGCCTCCACATCACTGCTGGGCGGCCTGCGCCCCTGGGAGGTGAGATAATTCTTCGCCGTGTTCACGGCAATTCGGTACAACCAGGTGTAAAAAGCACTTTCGCCACGGAATGTCGGCAATGCACGGTAGGCTTTTATAAAGGCCTCTTGCGCCACATCGGGCACATCACCGGGATTGTTGACATACCTGGCAACCAGGTTGACCACCTTATGCTGGTATTTTTTTACCAACAGGTTGAAAGCTGCTTTATCGCCGCGCTGGACCCGTTCAACCAGCTGTTCGTCCAGTAGATTCTGGTCGCTCATCAGAGCCGTAAAACCCCCATCAGGTTATCGTTTTTCTTTTCCGGCCCTTCCTAAGCGCACAAGTTCAGACAGGGAGAATCAGAGAAAGTTCGCTTCAATTGAAAAAAATGTGATGCAGGCTGCATCCTCGCCCTCGCTTGGGCTACCATGGTGCCAGTTCTTAATCCAGGCCAATGATACTTATGAAAGCAAGTGTTGAATACCTTTGCGATGTACTGATCATTGGCAGCGGTGCCGCTGGTTTGTCACTCGCGTTGCGATTGGCAGACCACGCCAAAGTCCTGGTTCTGAGCAAGGGGCCCATCAGTGAAGGGGCCACTTTCTATGCGCAAGGAGGCATCGCTGCCGTTTTCGACGAAACCGACAGCATCGAATCCCACGTGAGCGACACGCTCAACGCGGGCGCCGGGTTGTGTGACCCGGCAGTAGTCGAGTTCACCGCACGCCACGCCCGCGAGTCCATCCAGTGGCTCATTCAGCAAGGGGTCCCCTTCGATCAGGAGGAGAACGCCGATGGTGAATCCCAGTACCACCTCACCCGGGAAGGGGGCCACAGCCATCGCCGCATCTTCCACGCGGCCGACGCCACCGGCAAGGCGGTGCAGCTCACCCTGATCGATCAGGTGCGCGCCCACCCCAATATCCAGCTGATGGAGCGCTTCAACGCGGTCGACCTCATCACCACCCGCAAGCTCAACCTGCCGGGCAACAAGGTGCTGGGCGCCTACGTCTGGAACCGCAACGCCGAGCAGGTCGAGGTGATCCGCGCCCGTTTCGTAGCGCTGGCCACCGGTGGAGCCTCCAAGGTCTACCAGTACACCTCCAACCCGGATGTGAGCTCTGGCGATGGCATCGCCATGGCGTGGCGGGCCGGTTGCCGGGTGGCGAACCTGGAGTTCAACCAGTTCCACCCCACCAGCCTGTTTCACCCGGACGACCCCAACTTCCTGCTGACCGAAGCGCTGCGTGGCGAGGGGGCCTATCTGCGCCGCCCGGACGGCAGCCGCTTTATGCCGGAGTTCGACGAGCGGGCCGAGCTGGCGCCACGGGATATCGTCGCCCGCGCCATCGACCACGAGATGAAGCGGCTCGGGGCGGATTGCATGTATCTGGACATCAGCCACAAACCGGCCGATTTCATCATCAAGCACTTCCCGACCATTTATGAGCGCTGCCTCGCGGTCGGCATCGACATCACCAAGGAGCCGATGCCCATCGTTCCAGCCGCCCACTACACCTGTGGCGGCGTGATGATCGACAACAACGGCCAGACCGATATCCCCGGCCTCTACGCCATCGGCGAAGTGACCTACACCGGTCTGCACGGCGCCAACCGCATGGCCTCCAACTCCCTGCTGGAATGCGTGGTCTATGCCCATCAGGCGGGTGCCGACATTCTGGCCAAGCTGCCGATGAGTGTGGAGCCGCCGCGCCTGCCGGTGTGGGACGAGAGCAAGGTGGAAGATTCCGACGAACTGGTGGTGATCCAGCACAACTGGCACGAACTGCGGTTGATGATGTGGGACTACGTGGGGATAGTGCGTACCAACAAACGCCTGGCCCGCGCCAAGCGCCGCATCGACCTGCTCAAGCAGGAGGTGCAGGAGTACTACGCCAACTTCCGCGTCTCCAACAACCTGCTGGAGCTGCGCAACCTGCTACAGGTGGCCGAGCTTATCGTCAACTGCGCCCTGCAGCGCAAGGAGTCTCGCGGCCTGCACTACAACCTGGATCATCCGGATATGCTGCCGGACTCCAAACCGACCGTGCTGACCCCGGAGCGGGATTAATCCCCCTTCCTGCCAAGCGTTGCAGCAATCAGTGACCCCGCCCCGGCGGGGTCACTTGTTTTCAACCGCTTTTCAGTCACAAAAAGAGTGTCGCCAGCCACATGGCAACAGCTTATCGCGATAAATCAGCGCATGGTCATCACTGAAAGCAGGAATCAGCGCCGGGACGGCAGAAAGTGGATGGCTCGCGCCAGCAGGCGGTAATGTTCGGGGGGAAGGGCGTCGGAGAAGATCCAGAGTTGCCGTGGCGACACAGCTCCACTCTCTTGCGGCTCGGGACAAAGCGCCAGCCTGAGCACGCCGGGCAAAATGCGGCTTTTCTTGCCGAGCTGATAGCGGCAACCTTGCCACTGTAGCCACTGGCCATCCCAGACAAGCTCGAACGGGGGCGCGACGAGGGAGCGCCAGCTCAGCCAGAGCGCCGCCAGCCAGACGGGCAGCAACAGCGCCCACTGCCAACCGGCAATCAGGCCAGCCACCGGCCAAAGCAGCAACAGAAAGAGGGCCACCAGCAAACATTGCTGATGGCGGGAGGGGTGAACCGTCATGATCACCCGCTCCACGGTATTATCCCTGGCGGTCGTGGCGCGCCTGATTGCGCTCCAGGATCATCGGGATCATGGCGGCAAATGCGGGATCGGCAGGGACACCATGACCCATGCACCATTTGAACAGATCCGGATCGTCGCTCGCCAGCAGGCGGATAAAGGTCTGCTGATCGGCTTCGCTCAGGGAGTCGAACTCGTGTTCGAAAAAGGGCATAAAGATCACATCCAGCTCGAGCATACCGCGACGGCAGGCCCACTTCAGGCGGGATTTTTCAACTGGGCTCAACATGGCACTCTCCTTACAAAGACCGGGGGATGGTACCAGCTGGATTTTCCGGCTGACAAACATTAGTTACGTCTTTACCATGCAGCTCACATACTTTCTCTCTGGAATACCATCGTGAGCCTGCAACCACCTGTTTTTCCTGCCGAGCCGACCCGCTTCCCCCTGACCAAGCTGGCCATCACCCGTATCAGCGGCCAGGATCGCGCCAAATATCTGCAAGGTCAGGTCACCTGTGATGTCAACGCCCTGCAACCGGGGCAACAGACCCCGGGCGGCCACTGTGATCCCAAGGGCAAGCTGTGGAGCAATTTCCGCCTGCTCTGCCTCGACGACAGTCTGCTGCTGCTGACCAGCCCTTCGGTACTTGAGCGTCAGCTGCCGGAGCTGAAGAAATTTGCCGTCTTCTCCAAGGTCGAGATCACCGCAGACGAACGCCACGCCACCGGGATCGCCGGTGCGGGCAGCGATGAGTGGATCGCCACGCAATTTGGCCTTCTGCAGAGCGGTCTTATCGACGGCGGCATGGCGGTGAAGATTGAGCAGGATCGCTGGCTGCTGGTGAGCAATCAGCAAGCCGACGCCCTGCCGCAAGGTGACGAGTCACTCTGGTGGGGGCTCGAGATCAAGGCGGGCCTGCCACACATGGAAGCGGTGCATCAGGGGGAGTTCATCCCGCAGATGCTCAACCTGCAGGCACTGGACGGCATCAGCTTCAACAAGGGCTGCTACATGGGGCAAGAGACGGTGGCCCGCGCCAAGTATCGCGGCGCCAACAACCGCGCCCTGTTCCTGCTGGCGGGGACTACCGGCGAGCAGGTCGCCAGCGGCGATACCCTTGAGCTGCAACTGGGTGACAACTGGCGCCGCAGCGGCATGGTGCTCAACGCCTGGCAACAGGCCCGGCAGGTGTGGCTCACCGCCGTACTGCCGAAAGATACCGAGGCTGACGCCCAATTCCGCCTCAAGCAGGACGAAGGCTCCCGCCTCACCCTGCAACCCCTGCCTTACGCCCTGACCGAGTAAGGTCGGCTAGCGAGGCACCCGCGCCAGCAGGGCCTCCTTCAACCAGCGCCCCGCCTGCCCCAGCGGGCGGGCGCGATGCCACTGCAACTCCAGCGCCAGCGCGTGGCTGGCGATAAAGTCCGGCTCCAGCACCACCACTTCGCCGCGAGCCAGCGGCTGATGCAGCAGAAATTCCGGGATGGCGGACCAGCCAAGGCCCCGCTTGACCAGCTCCAGCACCCCGAGATCCCCCTCGACCCACCACACCTGAGCCGAGATGCGAAAACGCTGGCGCTCGCTCCCTTCACGTCGGCCGGTCACCATCAGCTGACGAGCCCCCTGCAGATCGACCTCCCGCAGCGGCTGCTTGCGGGCCAGCGGATGATCCGGTGACACCACCAGCGGCATGGTCACCTCCCCCAGCGAATGGGCGACAATCTCTCGCTGGGGATGCACCTTCTGATAACTGATGCCGAGCTGGGCCCGGCCGGTCACCAACATCTCGGTCACATCCTCCATCAGCGGGAAGAGCAGCTCCAGCTCCACGGTCGGGTAACGAGTGGCGAACTCCTCCAGCAGGGTGCCGAGCCAGGGCAAGTGGGAGTCATCATCGATGGCCAGAGTGAACCGCGTCTCCACCCCGGCCGCCAGCTCCCCGGCAATGGATTGCAATCGTTCACTCTGCGCCAGCAGGATCCCCGCCTCTTGCACCATGCGGGCCCCCGCCTCCGTCAGCTGCGGATAGCGGCCGCTGCGGTCAAACAGGGTGAGCGCCAGATCGATCTCCAGATTGGCGATGGCGCTGCTCACTACCGACTGCGCCTTGCCCAGCTTGCGGGCAGCGGCGGAGAAGGAGCCGCTCTCGGCGGCGGCCAGCAAGATTTTCAGTTGTTCCAGCGATGGATTCACCCTTCGGCTCCTCTTTTTAGCCCCCGACAGGCCTGTTATCTATCTATTTTAGCGATAGATACCAACGTGAAACCATCGCAATTTAGCGATAGATTGCCCCCATGTTTTCAACGTGACTGTTCAAGAGAGTGATTTATGCGTACCCGTAACGACCGCATCCGCCAAGCCATCGGCTTTGAAGTGATTGGCCTGTTCATTGCCGCCCCGCTGGCCAGCTGGGCGACCGGCATTCACCTCAGCCACATGGGGCCGCTGGCGCTCTTCTTCTCGGTGATGGCGACCCTCTGGAACTACGTCTACAACATCGGCGTCGACAAGCTGCTGCTCAAATATCAGGGCCACACCTACAAGAATGTCTGGCAGCGGGTGGTGCACGCCATCGGCTTCGAAGGGGGTCTCCTGACCGTGGCCCTGCCGGCCATGGCCTGGTGGCTCAACGTCAGCATGCTGGAGGCGCTGGTGCTGGATCTGGGCTTCGTTGCCTTCTATCTGGTCTACGCCTTCGTCTACAACTGGGTTTACGACAAGGTATTCCCGATCCCGGGCGAGTCGATGCCGCATCTGCAGCAGAATGCACTGGGTTGAAGGGAGACCGGCAACAAACGGTAAAAACAGGGCACCATCATGAAACCTGATGATGGTCCCGGAGAGGAGGTCGGGGCGCGCTGACCGGGCGGTCAGCGGCAGGGGTTCAGGCTTGAGCCTTGGCGGCTTCGCTGCTCTCGGCCTCTTCGCTCTCCTGTTGGGCCTGAGCGGCCTGCAGCGCTTCCAGCTCGCTCTGATAATCGCTCAGGATCTGCTGGGCAACCGCCATATCTCCCTTGTGTTTGCGCTCGAACAGATGGTGCTGCACCACGCCGTTGAGATACTCCACTGTAATGGGCTGCTCCAGGGTGGCCATCAGCTCCTCTTTCTCCAGCTCGGCATTGATTTCATCGGCGGTCGTGCGCAGCAGCCCGGCCAATTGAACCAACATGCGGCGCTCACCTTCGCGCAGCAGGCTCAACATGCGGTTTCTCTGCTGCTCATTCTGTTGGGTCATACATTTCCTTACGTCAATTGGGAACAAGCCCGCTCATTCTGCCCTGTCCCCATGACAGCGTCTATCTCATGCCCCCCACAAATTTTTGGCGCTGGCTCACAAATGGCTACAGATGCTATTTGAAGCGCCTCTGGGGTATAGTAGCCCCTGATTTTCAGGCGCTTTTTTCACCTTCATCCACAGACAGGGATGAGACGGCAAGGGCGCCTGCCCGGTTTACCCCAACGAGGTGAAGATCCGCTTTATGACCGACGCCATTGTGGTGCTCTGCACCTGCCCAGATCAAACCAGTGCCGACCTTCTCTGCGAGCAGCTGCTGAACCAGCGGCTGGCCGCCTGCATCAATCAACTGCCGGGCGTCACCTCCGTCTATCGCTGGCAAGGCAAGGTGGAGCGCGCCACCGAGATTCAGCTAATCATCAAATCCCGCCAGCCACTCTTTGCCGAGTTGCAGGCATGTATTCAAGCCAATCACCCCTATGAGGTGCCCGAGCTGCTGGCCCTGCCGGTGAGTGCCGGACTACCTGCCTATCTGGACTGGCTCAATGGGGAGACCTCATGACGTTCACCCGCTTGCTCTCTCCCCTGCTGCTGCTCTGCGCCCTGCTGATGACAGCGGTGGGCAGCTCCCCAGCCCACGCCAGCGGCGCCGATCTGCTCAGCTCGCTGGGTATTGAGGCGAATGCCAAGCCCAAATTTTTGCAGGTCGATGAGGCCTTTCAGATCGAGAGCGAACAGCGTGGCGATCAGCTGCTGCTGACCCTCCACATCGCCGACGATTACTACCTCTATCGCCACAGCTTGCGCTTCAAGGGGAACAACCTCACCTTCAGCGAGCCGACCCTGCCGGAAGGCACCGAGCACGAGGATGACTTCTTCGGCAAGACCCGGGTCTACTACCAGCAGGTGAGCATCGCGGTGCCGCTAAAGGAGGTGGGGGAAAATGCTACCCTGCGGGTGCGCTATCAGGGCTGTACCGACGGCCTCTGCTACCCGCCGACCGACAAGCTGATCGATGTGGCCCCGCTGGTCACGGCAACCACAGCGTCCACTACTGAAACGGCACAAAACGTCGCACCAGTGAGTCAGCAGGATCAGCTCGCCGCAGCCCTCGGCCATCAGGGGTTCTGGCTCAGCATCGTCGCCTTCTTCGCGCTGGGGCTGGGGCTCGCCTTCACCCCCTGCGTCTTCCCCATGTACCCAATCCTGACCGGCATCATCGCCGGTGCTGGCCATCGCCTCTCCACCGGCCGCGCCTTCCTGCTCTCCCTGGTCTATGTGCAGGGGATGGCGGTCACCTACACCTTGCTGGGGCTGGTAGTGGCCTCGGCAGGGCTGAAATTCCAGGCGGCGTTGCAACACCCCTATGTGCTGATCGGCCTCTCGGTGATGTTCGTGCTGCTGGCCCTTTCCATGTTCGGGCTCTACACCCTGCAACTGCCGAGCAGTTTGCAAACCCGACTCTCCGGCCTCTCCAACCGCCAGCAGGGGGGCTCTGTAGTCGGGGTCGCCATCATGGGGATGATCTCCGGGCTGGTCTGCTCCCCCTGCACCACGGCGCCGCTCTCGGGGGCGCTGATCTACGTGGCCCAGAGCGGCGATCTCTGGCTAGGCGGGGCGGCGCTCTATGCCCTCTCGCTCGGGATGGGGCTACCGCTGCTGCTGCTCGGCACCTCGGGTGGCAAGCTGCTGCCAAAAGCGGGCGCCTGGATGGATGTGATCAAGCAGCTGTTTGGCTTTGCCCTGCTGGCAGTGCCGATCCTGCTGCTGTCACGGCTCTGGAGCGATCAGATTGCTACTCTCGCCTGGCTCGGCTGGGGGCTGCTGCTGTGCGGCTATCTCTATCACCACAACCAGCACCAGCCCCACTCGGTGGCAAGAAGCGTGCGCGGCTTCGTACTGTTGCTGGCGATGATCAGCGCCGTGGTCGTGGGCAAGGATCTGCTGCAACCGGCCGCTACTGCTGCCGTCACGGCAGATGCCGGTCAAACGGCGCCGCAGTTTATCCGCATCAAGACGCTGGATGATCTCAAGGTGCAGCTGGCCGCCGCCCGCGGCAAGCCGGTGCTGCTCGACCTCTACGCCGACTGGTGCGTCGCCTGCAAGGAGTTCGAGCACAAGACCTTCAGCGATCCCGCGGTGAGGGAGCGCTTCGGCCAGATGGTGCTGCTGCAGGCAGACGTCACTGCCAACGACGATGCCGATATCGAGCTGCTCAACACCCTCAATGTGCTGGGACTGCCGACCCTCATCTTCTTCGACCGCGAGGGCAAGGAGCTGACAGGGCAGCGGGTCACCGGTTTTATGGGGCCTATCCCCTTTGCCAAACATCTCGAGATGGTAAGTGATGCACACTGAGTTGCGTCGGCTGCAGACAAGTGATGCACCTGCCTTGCAGCGGCTGTTCGAGCAGGCCCCCTCCTATCAGGCGGCGGTGAGCAATGACCCTCTCTCTGCACAGGCAGGAGAAGAGGAACTTGTCGCCTGCCCATCCGGCCTGCCTCTCTCCGACAAACATCTCATCGGCCGCTGGGAGCAGGGAGAACTCACCGCTGTCATTGATCTGCTGCGCGGCTACCCCAATCCAGACACCGCCTATCTGGGTCTGTTACTGGTGGGGGAACCCTGGCAAGGGAGTGGCCGTGGTCAGTCGCTCTATCTTCACGCCTGCACGCTGGCAAGCTCATGGGGGGCTACCCGGCTTCGCCTGTCAGTGATTGCCAGCAATGAGAGTGCTCTATCCTTCTGGCTGCGCAGAGGCTTCACCGAGTGCTATCGCCGCGAGCTGGCTGGTTATCGGGCCGAGGCCATCGTGCTGGAACGTTCACTGGAACCGTGAGCCGAGGTTTGCCGCCGCGCATTCGCGTGGCACAATCGCCCCTCTCGTTTTGCACTTGTCCGGAGTTTTGATGAAAAAGTGGTTCATCCCCCTGCTAGCCCTCTGGCTTTATGGCTGCAGTGCAGGGCCCGGTGAAGAGGATATCCGCCAGCAGGTCACCGCCAAGCTGCTGGCCGAGACAGACGCCAACCTGTTCGATATCAGCGACTTCACCATCCTCGGCAAGGAGGAGCGGATGGAGGGGGTCTATCTGGTCAAGGTGAGTTACCAGCTCCACTTCAAGCAGGGGCTCGATCAGTTGCAGGTGTTGCACAACGAGGATCTGGTCTACGACCGGGTTGGCCCCTTCCAGCAGGAGATGGGGCTGATGGAGCTCGAGCGCAAATATGGCGAGTTCGAGGCGGGCCAGGTGCTGCCACAAGAGGCCGAGGTGTGGATGATGAAGGACGAACAGGGATGGCGGCTGGCGGAACCGGCCCAATAAAGGGCTGCCCGCCCCTTACGCACTGCAACGACTGGACTGCCGTTGCCAACCAGCTCAAACCTGGGTATCGACCCGATACCCTTTTCGCTCGGCGGTTTCGCTCGGCAACTTGCTGGCCAACCCTGACAGCACCTCCTTGAGGGTGACCCCGCTCTCTGCCGCACCACTGCTCTCCAGCAGCTTGGTCAGCTGGTTCTGCAAGGGGTTCACCGCTTCGCTTTCGACCCCTTGCTCGCTCTCTTTTCCCTGTCCGCCCTGCTGATCCAGCGTCTCCAGCAGGCGCTCCAGATCCCGCTTGAGCGGGTTTTCGCTGCTGTCGGCGATGGCGAGTTTGCGCTGTTCCTGCTCTTGCCGCTGTTGTTGCTGCAATGCCAACTGTTGCTCCTGCTGCTGTTGCAGGGAGCCCATCATGGTGTTGATGAACGCTTCCAGCGAGTCCCTGATTGAAACAGTGCCACCGCCGCTGCTCTCCCCTTGCGGTGACAGCCCCAGCTCATCCAGCACAGCGCCAAGGTCGCGCACCAGGCTGTCACTGCCCGTTGATGGTGAAGTTGCAGCCCGCTCCTGTGCCTGCACGGCGGGAGAACCCTGCCTTTGCGCCAGCGGGCTGGGCCCGCCTGACGCGACCACATTTATCTCCATCTTGGCCCTCCTCTCCCCGCCCTCTGGCCCTTTTTCGGCAAATATTCCGGCAATCTGACAAACTCTTGCCCCTTGGCAGATAACCGTACTCACACCTAAAAGATAGCGCCAACCGGACGAGATTGGCGCGAATGCATCTTTTGGTCTATCGGGCGGAACGATAGTGCCAACCCGCTATAAACAAGGGCTGGCAAGGGGGCAGGCGTTCAGCCATCACTGCGCTGGCTGACAATGGGGGTCAGAAGATATCCTTGAAACGGTGCCACAGCATCCCCAGCGCCAACAGCGGGGAGCGCAGCGCCGGGCCGCCGGGGAAGGTGATATGGGGCACGCTGGCAAAGAGATCGAAACCTCGGCTTTCGCCGCGGATCGCCTCGGCCACCAGCTTGCCCGCCATATGGGTAGCATTGAGACCGTGACCCGAATAGGCCTGGGCGTAGAGCACGTTGGGGTGTTCCTTCAAGCGGCCAATCTGCGGCAGCCGGTTGGCGCCAATCCCGATCATCCCGCCCCACTGAAACTCGATAGCGGTGCCAGCCAGCTCAGGGAAGACCCGCAGCATCTTGGGCAGCATAAAGGCCTTGATGTCGCGGGGATCCCTTCCCGAGTAGTTGCAGGCCCCGCCGAACAGCAGACGACCGTCGGCGGAGAGGCGGTAGTAGTCGAGCGCCACATTTTGATCGCACACCGCCATGTTTTGCGGCAGCAAGCGCTGGCGCAAGCGGCGATCCAGTACCTCGGTGGCGAGAATGTAGGAGCCCGCGGGCAGCACCCGCCCCCCCAGCTCCGGATTGAGGTCGTTGAGATAGGCGTTGCAGCCGATCACCAGATAGTCGGCGGTGACCCGCCCATGAGCCGTGGTCACCTCGACCTGCTTGCCGTAATCGATATGGGTCACCCGGGAGTGTTCAAACAGGGAAACCCCGAGGCTGGCTGCGGCGCGCGCCTCGCCGAGCGCCAGATTGAGAGGGTGGAGATGGCCGGAGCCCATGTCGATAAGACCGCCGATATAGCGATCCGACCCCACCACGCTATGGATATCTTCCCGCGGCACCAGCTTGAGTTCATGCTCATAGCCGAGGCTCGCCAGATGGTCGAACTCCTCCTCGAAGCCAGCCAGATGGCGTTGACGGGTGGCGAGGTCGCAGTAACCCCAGGTGAGATCGCAGTCGATATTGAAACGCTCCACCCGCTCGCGCACCAGCTGCACCGCCTCCAGCCCCATCAGGTCAAGCTCGCGAACCCCCTCCTCACCAATCCAGCGGGCAAACTGGCTGGTATCGTGGCCGATACCGCGAATAAGCTGACCGCCGTTGCGCCCGGAAGCCCCCCAGCCGATGCGGTTGGCCTCCAGCAAGGCGACCTTGTAACCGGCATCAGCCAGATTGATGGCGGTATTGAGACCGGTAAAGCCGCCGCCGATGATGCAGACGTCAGCCTTGTGCTCCCCCTCCAGCTCGGGCCACTGTTGCGAGTCGTTGCGGGTGGCCGCGTAGTAGGAGGCGACGTGCTCCTGATATCCGTTGTGCTTTCCTGCCTGCATACTCAGCATCCTGCCTTGGTTGCAAATTGTTTAATAAAATAAGCAAAGTTGTTTCGATAATACCCAGTTCCTCCTCCACTCACCAACCGGTGCGGATCACAGAAATGCAAAAGGCGCCCCGAAGGGCGCCTTTTCATGCAATCAAGGTGCTGTAACGAATTACAGTACGTCGATGGCGTTCAGGTCGGAGAATGCTTTCTCCAGACGAGCGATCATGGAAGTCTGACCTTCACGCAGCCATACGCGCGGATCGTAGTACTTCTTGTTCGGCTTGTCGGCGCCTTCCGGGTTGCCCAGCTGGCCTTGCAGGTAAGCTTCGTTCTTCTTGTAGAAGTTCAGCAGACCTTCCCAGGTTGCCCACTGGGTGTCGGTGTCGATGTTCATCTTCACTACGCCGTAGGAGATGGACTCGCGGATCTCTTCCAGAGTGGAACCTGAACCACCGTGGAATACGAAGTCCAGAGACTTGGCCGGAATACCGAACTTCTCGGAAACGTACTTCTGGGAAGCGTCCAGGATGGACGGGGTCAGCTTGACGTTACCCGGCTTGTATACACCGTGTACGTTGCCGAAGGAGGCAGCGATGGTGAAACGCGGGCTGATCTTGGACAGACGCTCGTAAGCGTAAGCAACATCTTCCGGCTGGGTGTACAGAGCGGACTGATCCATGTGGCTGTTGTCGACGCCGTCTTCTTCGCCACCGGTGCAACCCAGTTCCAGCTCCAGAGTCATGTTCATCTTGGCCATGCGGGTCAGGTACTCGCAGCAGATGTCGATGTTCTCTTCCAGAGACTCTTCGGACAGATCCAGCATGTGGGAGGAGAATAGCGGCTTGCCGGTTTCAGCAAAGTGCTTCTCGCCCGCTTCCAGCAGACCATCGATCCACGGCAGCAGCTTCTTGGCAGCGTGGTCGGTGTGCAGGATTACCGGCACGCCGTAAGCTTCGGCAACAGCGTGCACGTGCTTGGCACCAGAGATGGCACCCAGGATGGCAGCTTTCTGACCTTCCAGCTTCAGACCCTTACCGGCGGTGAACACGGCACCACCGTTGGAGAACTGAACGATAACCGGCGCTTTAACCTTGGCGGCAGCTTCCAGTACGGCGTTCACGGAGTCGGTACCAACGCAGTTTACGGCCGGCAGAGCAAAGCCGTTCTCTTTAGCGATGGCGAACACTTTCTGAACGTCATCACCAGTGATCACGCCGGGTTTTACGAAGTCGAAAATTTTCTTAGACATGTTTAATCGTCCTGTCTCGTATGCCGTTAATAAAAAATGGGGGGTTCATCATGAACCGGCACAGCGGGCACATGATAAACGAAACGGGAGGCTTTTGCCCCCCGTTCCGGGTCAATTAGGCTTTGGCGCGCTGTTCCAGAATCGCAACAGCCGGCAGTACCTTGCCTTCTACGAACTCCAGGAAGGCGCCGCCGCCAGTGGAGATGTAGGAGACTTTGTCAGCGATGCCGAACTTGTCGATGGCAGCCAGGGTGTCACCACCGCCAGCGATGGAGAAGGCCGGAGAAGCAGCGATGGCTTCAGCGATAACCTTGGTACCTTCAGCGAACTGGTCGAACTCGAACACGCCAACCGGGCCGTTCCACAGGATGGTCTTGGCGTTCATGATGATGTCAGCCAGGGCCTTGGCAGAATCCGGGCCGATGTCGAAGATCATGTCGCCGTCGGTCACGTCAGAGACGGACTTGATGGTCGCCGGAGTGGACTCGGAGAACTCGGCACCTACAACCACGTCGGTGGTCACCGGAATGTTGGTCTCAGCAGCCAGTTTCTTGGCGGTGTCGATCAGGTCGTGCTCGCACAGGGACTTGCCGACGTTGTGACCGGCAGCAGCGATGAAGGTGTTGGCGATGCCACCACCGACAACCAGCTGGTCAGCGATCTTGGAGAGGGACTCCAGAACGGTCAGCTTGGTGGAGACCTTGGAGCCGCCAACGATGGCAACCATCGGGCGCTCGGGCTTCAGCATGGCTTTGCCCAGCGCTTCCAGTTCACCCGCCAGCAGCGGACCGGCACAGGCGACCGGAGCGAACTGTGCCACACCGTAGGTGGAACCTTCGGCGCGGTGAGCAGTACCGAACGCATCCATTACAAAGACGTCACACAGGGCGGCGTATTTTTTGGCCAGCTCTTCGGTGTTCTTCTTCTCGCCTTTGTTGAAGCGGCAGTTTTCCAGCACAACCAGCTCACCGGCAGCGACTTCTACGCCATCCAGGTAATCCTTGGCCAGGCGAACCGGGCAGGACAGAGCGTCTTTCAGATAGTTGACAACCGGAGCCAGGGAGAATTCTTCGTTGTATTCACCCTCGGTCGGACGACCCAGGTGGGAGGTGATCATCAGCTTGGCGCCCTTTTCCAGAGCCAGCTTGATGGTCGGCAGAGTCGCAACGATACGTGCATCGGAGGTGACCTTGCCGTCTTTTACCGGTACGTTCAGGTCAGCACGGATCAGAACGCGTTTACCCGCCAGATCCAGGTCAGTCATCTTGATAACAGACATATTCAGTCCTCTATATTTTCCAGGTAATGTTAAAAACAGTAACCTTTCGCCCGGGGCAGGCTCAGCCTGCGGCCATCATGGCCCGGGTGGTATCCAGCATCCGGTTTGCGAAGCCCCATTCGTTATCGCACCACATCAACATCTTGACGAGGTTGGCATCGCTCACCCGGGTCTGGGTACCATCAATGATGCAGGAGTGTGCATCATGATTGAAGTCTACGGAGACCAGAGGTTCTTCCGTGTAATCCAGAATACCGTGTAATGTACCTCTGGATGCCCGTTGCAGGGCTTGATTTACGTCAGTAACTGTCACTTTTTTACGAACAGTAATACTGAGATCCATCGCTGTTACATTGATGGTCGGCACCCGCACCGCGATCGCCTCAAACTTGCCGGCGAAGTGGGGCAGGATACGCTCCAGCCCCTTTGCCAGCTTGGTGTCCACCGGAATGATGGACTGACTGGCAGCGCGGGTTCGGCGCAAGTCACTGTGGTAGGCATCGATGACTTGCTGATCATGCATGGCCGAATGAATTGTCGTAATAGTACCACAATTTATCTCGAATTCTCGATGCAATGTTTCAATCACCGGTACCACGCAGTTGGTGGTACAGGAGGCGTTGGAGACGATCCGCTCCGCTCCGGTGAGGGTATGATGGTTGACCCCGTAGACCACGGTGGCATCCACATCCGCATCCGCCGGGTGGGAGAAGAGCACCTTGCCCGCCCCCGCCGCCAGATGCAGCTCGGCATCGGCCCGCGAGCCGAATACCCCGGTGCAATCGAGCACCACGTCCACCCCCAGCGTCCGCCACGGCAGCTTTGACGGATCCCGCTCGGCAAACAGGGAGATGAGATCCTCCCCCACCAGCATGCTGTTGCCCGCCAGTTGCACCGGATGGTGGAAGCGACCGTGACTGGTATCGTAACGGGTCAGGTGCACCATGGCCTCGGGGGCCGCCAGCTCGTTGATGGCGACGATCTTGATGGTCTTGTCGCGCCCGCTTTCATAGAGGGCTCGCAACACGTTGCGACCGATCCGCCCGTAACCATTGATGGCAATCTTGATCATCGAGAATCCGTTTCCTTGAACCAGCAACAGGGCGGCGCACCGGCCGCCCGGGAGCCCCGGCTACGACAGCAGGGCCTCCTTGAATTCACCGCGGGCCAGCAGTGCCGCCCCGAATACCCCGGCACTGTCGCCAAGGGCAGGAGCAATAATGGGGGCTCTGAAGCGGGGATTAAAGAGGAAGGGCAAAATTGTCTGCCGCCCGGCGCTGTAAAGGCTCTGCACATTGCCCACCCCGCCGCCGATGACGATCACATCCGGGTCGAGAATGTTGACCACGTTGGCCAGCGCCTGACCAAACAGCAGGAGCAGCCGGTCGATGGTGAGCTTGGCCACATGATCGTGAGCCGTGGCGGCCGCGATTTGGGCGAGCGAGAGGCGGCGCTTGGCCTTGGCCTCGTACCAGGCCTCCAGCGCCGGGCCGCTGATCAGGGTCTCGACGCAGCCGCGCTTGCCGCAGTAGCACTCGGGACCATCGGGGGAAAGCACGTTGTGGCCCCACTCACCGGCGATGCCGTGGTGGCCGTTGAGGATCTGGCCGTTGATGACGATGCCGGAGCCGACTCCGGTGCCCATGATGATGCCGAACACCACTTTCGCATCGGGATGGTGCTGACGCACTGCACCGAGATGGGTTTCTGCCAGCGCGAAGCAGTTGGCGTCGTTGGCGATCAGTACCGGCACGCCCAGTTTGCGCTCCAGATCCTCCTTGAACGGCTTGCCGTTGAGCTCGGTGGTGTTGCAGTTCTTCATCAGGCCGGTCTGCGGATCCCGCGCCCCCGGCGTGCCCATGCCGATGACGGCCGGGCGCTGGCCAATCTTCTCGGCGCACTCTGCCACCAGCTTGGCAATCTGGCCGATCATGTGGTCATAACCGCCCGCCCGCTCGGTGGGGATGCGGTGGCGCAGCAGTACCTCGTCGCCATCCAGCACCACGCATTCACACTTGGTACCGCCAAGATCGATACCCCAATCCAGTGACTTGCTGCTCATCTTGCCTCCTGCACGGGCGCCACGCTCTCGTCGTCGCGGCGCCATTTTTTAATGTAAAACGGGGCCTGACGGCCCCGGATATCAAACAAACTCTTTTTCTCTCGCCCCAGCTTTAGCGACCGTGGTACTGGGCGGAGAGCTCGTGCACCGCGTTGACGAACACACCGGCGTGCTCCGGGTTCACATCCTGATGGATGCCGTGGCCGAGGTTGAATACGTGGCCATTGCCGTGGCCGAAACCGGCCAGGATGGAGGCGACCTCTTCACGGATGCGAGCCGGGGTAGCGTAGAGCATGGAGGGATCCATGTTGCCCTGCAGCGCCACCTTGTCACCGACCCGGCGCTTGGCATCGGCGATGTCGGTGGTCCAGTCCAGACCCAGCGCATCGCAACCGGTGGCTGCTATCTGCTCCAGCCACTGACCGCCGTTCTTGGTGAACAGAGTGACCGGCACACGGCGACCGTCGTGCTCGCGGATCAGGCCATCGACAATCTTGTGCATGTACTGCAGGGAGAAGTCGCGGTAGTCGCGCGGGGTGAGCACACCGCCCCAAGTGTCGAACACCATGACCGCCTGCGCACCCGCCTTGATCTGGGCGTTGAGATAGGCAATCACGCTGTCGGCCAGCTTGTCCAGCAGCAGGTGCAGGGTTTGCGGCTCCGCGTACATCATCTGCTTGATCTTGGTGAATGCCTTGGAGCTGCCCCCCTCCACCATGTAGGTGGCCAGAGTCCATGGGCTGCCGGAGAAGCCGATCAGCGGCACTTCGCCCTTGAGCTCACGGCGGATGGTGCGCACCGCGTTCATCACGTAGCCCAGCTCATCTTCCGGATCCGGAATGGGCAGCGCCTGCACGTCGGCCATGGAGGTGATCGGACGCTCGAAACGCGGGCCTTCACCCTGCTCGAAGTAGAGCCCCAGCCCCATGGCATCGGGCACGGTGAGGATGTCGGAGAAGAGAATGGCGGCATCGAGCGGGTAGCGGCGCAGCGGCTGCAGGGTGACTTCACAGGCCAGCTCGGCATTGCGGCACAGGGACATGAAATCCCCCGCCTGGGCGCGAGTCGCCTTGTATTCCGGCAGATAACGGCCAGCCTGGCGCATCATCCATACCGGGGTCATATCCACGTCCTGACGCAGCAAAGCGCGCAGGTATCGATCGTTCTTCAGCTCTTTCATCCCAGTTCCTGAGTTCGTATCACGCATAAAATGGCGGCCATAATACCACTTTGCCCAGCCAAGCGGACTGCCCAAAACGTGGCAAATGGGCGCGCGGTTGCAAAGATGTGAAGGGGCGCAAACCTGACCGCCCCGCTTGTAACAAGAAGTGCAAAAAGATTGGCGAAAAGATAAGCGCCTCGTTACCCCTCGCCCGCCAGCGAACGCTCGATCAGCCGTCGGGCGATGGTGCCGTGGGGCGGCAAACGCGGCAGCCGGTCTGCGGCAAAGAAATCGGCAGCCACCAGTTCGTCATCCTGCACCCTGATCTCGCCGCTCTCGTAGTCGGCGGTAAAGCCCATCATCAGGCTGTGGGGGAATGGCCAGGGCTGGCTCGCCACATAGCGCACATTGCGCACCCGGATGCCGCTCTCCTCGAACACCTCCCGCGCCACGCACTGCTCGAGATTCTCTCCCGCCTCCACAAAGCCGGCCAGCACGGTATACATGGGATCGTCCGCCTGATAGTGACGACGATGGGCCGCCAAGAGGATCTCCGGCCCCTTGCGCACCGCCACTATGATGCAGGGGGAGATACGCGGATAGGCCGTGTGGCCGAGGTGGCACACCTGCGCCCACTCCCCCGCCTTCGGAGTCATGGGGGCGCCGCACTCGCCGCAGAAGCGGTGGGTGCGGCGGAAGGTGGCGAGCTGCCAGGCGCGGCCCGCGAGACGAAAGCCCTCTTCGTCTCCCGCCACCATCAGCTGGCGCAGGGGGGCCATGGCGCTCGTGCCGGCCTCGTCCCCCAGATCCAGCAGATAACAGGGCAGTCCCTGCCACTCGTCGAAACGCTCGAAAGGGGCGTCAACCAGCTCAGCCGGCAGACACGCTTTACTGCCCTGTGGCACCTGACCTTGCTGATCGAGCAGTACCAGATGATCGCCCCCCAGCACGAACCAGCGGGCTTGTTCGGTTAATGACATCAGATAAACACTCTCGTTAAAACAAAACCCTGGCTACGGCGGGCCCGCCAAGGGGCAAGCGCCGCGCGAATGACTCCCATCTTACGACCAGCACGGGTCGCTGACGACCCCGCCGTGGCCGATTGTCCCATTCGTAAAAACGGATGGCGCAAATAAAGAGGCCGCCCGAAGGCGGCCCGCTGTTATCCGGTATCCAGTATCCGGCCTCTATCGACGCGGATCAGGCATCGCCCATCGCCAGCAAGGAGGCGTTGCCGCCCACCGCTGTGGTGTTGATGGTGCGGGTCTTCTCGGTAACAAACCGCCCGAGATAGTGGGGGCCGCCTGCCTTGGGGCCGGTGCCGGAGAGCCCCTGGCCGCCGAACGGCTGCACCCCGACCATGGCGCCGATCTGGTTGCGGTTGATGTAGACGTTGCCGACGTTGATGCGGCTCGCCAGCTCCTCGGCGTGGGATTCGTTGCGGCTGTGGATCCCCAGCGTCAGACCGTAGCCGGTGCCGTTGATATCGCTGATCACCTTGTCCAGATCCCGGGTGGCGTAGCGCACCACGTGCAGGATGGGGCCGAACTGCTCCTTGACCAGCTCGCGGATGGAGCCGATCTCCAGTGCGGTCGGCTGGACGAAGTGTCCCTCCATGGTCGCGGCCGGCATCGGCGCCTGCGCAATCAGGCGAGCACGCGGGATCATGTAGGCGAGGTGGGCATCGAGACCGGATTTGGCATCGGCATCGATCACCGGGCCGACGTCGGTGTTGTGCTCGGCCGGGTTGCCCACTTTCAGCTCCTGCATGGCGCCGGTGAGGATCTCCAGCACCCGCTCTGCAATCTCCTCCTGCAGATAGAGCACCCGCAGGGCCGAGCAGCGCTGACCGGCGCTCTGGAAGGCGGCGCTCACCACGTCGCGCACCACCTGCTCCGGCAGCGCGGTGGAGTCAACGATCATGGCGTTCTGACCGCCGGTCTCGGCGATGAGTGGCAGGATGGCGCCATCGCGCTGGGCCAAGGTCATGTTGATCAGCTTGGCGGTCTCGGTGGAGCCGGTGAAGCAGACGCCGCCGATGCGCGAGTCCGCAGTCAGCTTGGCGCCGACGGTAGCACCGTCACCGGGCAGCAGTTGCAGCACGTCGCCCGGAATACCGGCCTGATGGGCCAGTGTCACCGCCAGATGGGCGATAAGGCCGGTCTGCTCCGCCGGTTTGGCGATGACGGTATTGCCGGTGGCCAGCGCCGCGGCGATTTGGCCGAGGAAAATCGCCAGCGGGAAGTTCCACGGGCTGATGCAGACAAACACCCCGCGCCCCTGCAGGAACAGCTCGTTCTGCTCGCCGGTATAACCGGGCAGCAGGGTCGCCTGCCCCATCAGGCTGCGGGTCTGCACCGCGTAGTAGCGGCAGAAATCCACCGCTTCACGCACCTCATCGATGCCATCTTGCAGCAGCTTGCCCGCCTCGCGGGTACAGAGGGAGACAAACTGCTCGCGGTTCGCTTCCAGCAGACCTGCCAGCTTCTCCAGCGCAGCGGCACGCTCGCTCACCGGGGTTTCACGCCAGCGCGGGAAGGCGGCGTGGGCGGATGCCAAAGCCTGTTCCACCGCCTGCTCGTCGGCCCAGTGGATCTTGCCGACGGTGAGGCTCACATCCTGCGGGCTCAGCACGGTGCGTGCCTCGCTGCGCTTGAGGGTCTCGCCATCGACGATGGGGCCCGCCAGCCACTGCTTGCTCTCCAGCTCTTTCAAGCGGGCGAAGAAGGGGCGCTGGATGGAGAGGATATTCATGTTGACGCCGCTGGAATTCTTGCGGTCGGTGAAGAGGTTCACCGGCTGCGGAATGCGGTCGTTGGCAAAGCCGGAGTAGCGCTTGAGGGTGCGCAGCGGATGCTCGGCCAGCGAGTCCACCGGGGTATTGGGATCCACCAGCTTGTGAACGAAGGAGGTGTTGGCCCCGTTTTCCAGCAGGCGGCGCACCAGATAGGGCAGCAGATCCTTGTGGGCGCCGACCGGCGCATAGATGCGACAGTGCAGGCCGGGATTGTCGTTCAGCACGGCGTTGTGCAGCTCCTCCCCCATACCGTGCAGACGCTGGAATTCAAACTGGCGATCACCGGCCATCTCCAGAATGCTGACCACGGTATTGGCATTGTGGGTGGCAAACTGGGGGGCGATAAAGCCGCGAGTCGGCTCGCTCAGCAGGTAGCGGGCGCAGGCGAGGTAGGAGATATCGGTGCCCGCCTTGCGGGTAAACAGCGGATAGCCGGGCAGGCCCGCCTGCTGGGCATATTTCAGTTCGCTGTCCCAGTAGGCGCCTTTTACCAGTCGCACCGGAATGAGGTCACCCTGCTCGCGGGCCAGCGCGGTGAGCCAGCAGAGTACCGGCAGCGCGCGCTTGGAGTAGGCCTGCACCACCATGCCGAGCTTGCCCCAGCCACGGTTGGCATCGGAGCGGTAGAGCTGTTCGAACAGATCCAGCGACAGCTCAAGGCGGTCCATCTCCTCGGCATCGATGCTGATGGCCACATCCTTGTCGCGGGCCAGACGCACCAGCCCCACCAGCCGCTCGCACATTTCGCCGAGCACCCGTTCGCGGTTCGCCACGTCATAGCGTGGATGCAGCGCCGACAACTTGATGGAGATGGAAGGGGCCGGGCCGCCGTCGCTGATCCGCTCGTTGCCCACCGCCTCGATGGCGTTGCGGTAATCGGTCAGATACTTGTCGGCATCCTGCATGGTCAGTGCCGATTCACCCAGCATGTCGTAGGTGTGGGTGTAGCCCAGTTCGCGGGATTTGCGGCTCGCCTTGAGCGCCTCCTTCATGTCGCGTCCCAGCACGAACTGCTTGCCCATGATCTTCATGGCGGCATACATGGCAGAGCGCACCACCGGCTCCCCCAGCTTGTTGACCATGCGCCCCAGCAGGTTGGCCGGGTTGCCGTCGAGCTTCTTGTCGAGCTTGATAATCTTGCCGGTCAGCATCAGCCCCCAGGTGGAGGCGTTGACCAGAGTAGAGTCGCTCTTGCGGAAATGAGATGACCAGTTGGCGCCGGAGAGCTTGTCCTTGATCAGGGCATCGGCGGTCTCGGCATCGGGAATGCGCAGTAGCGCCTCGGCCAGACACATCAGGATGATCCCCTCCTGGGTATCGAGGCTGTACTCCTGCAGGAAGGCGTCGATACCGTCACCGGAGCCGCTCTCCTTGCGCACCTTGGTCACCAGGGTACGGGCACGCTGGGTCACCTGCTCCAGCGAGGCGCCATCCCCCGGCAACATGGCCGACAGTTCGGCCAGATAGGCATTTTCATCCACCACGTAGTTTTGGGTGATGGCTTCGCGCAGGGCGGCCAGATCGGAGGGGATATAGTCAGCGGCAAGCACTTGAGTAGCTTTGAACATATGGGGTCTTCCTGTACGCCCTAGGGCTGATATCGACAAAGGCGGACGCGCCGCCGAAACGCCGATAATGTATACAATGTTGCACCCTATATGAAATGAATTTGTTGCCAATCTTTAACAAAGATCGCTCATTCCCCCCATGAATTCCCTTTTGAAGCCAATACACCAGGAAGCGTGAGGGTCATCTGACTTCATTTTGTATACGATCTGCCACTGCCTCTCTATCGCAAAGCAGTCACGCATTCCGCCCAATGCGCCCCAAAAAAGAAGGGCCGCCACGGCGACCCTTCTCAGCAATTCATTCAGCCAAAGGCTGTCAGTTCATCCAGCGATCGCCGCGGCTGCGACGACGGGGCAGCATGGGCAGCAGGATGCCAAGCAGAATACCGGCCCCCACCATGGCACCACCACGGATAAACCAGTCCATCTGCATGTCGTGCTCCTGGTTGTCGTAGCTCTGGGTCAGGGCATCATTCTGCTCTTTGAGATTGCTCATCTCCTCACCCTGACTGACCAGCTGAGCCTTGAGGGCGGCGATCTCCTTGCTCTGGGCAGCGATCTGGCCATCCTTCTCGGTGAAGCGTTTCTCGTTGTCACCGTTAAGGTTCTGCAATCGATCTTTAAGCTCATCGCGCTCTTTTTCCACCTGGGGCAGACGCTCGCGCAGGCTGATCTGGCTCTGCAGTTCGCTGTTCTTGATCCACCCCTCGCGGCCACGACCGTCCACCACCTGGGTGAAACCGGCCTCGCTGTTCACCGCCTTTACCTCCAGCGGTTCACCAGCCTTGACGCTGCCAAGGATCCGGTACTGGGTACCCGGGCCATTGTGGATATAGGTAAAGATGTTGTCTGAAACATAACGGGTATCGGCCAGTGCCTGTTGGGCACACAAGCAGATCAAAATCCCGAGAAGGGCGCGCATGGTCGATCGGTTCTCTTTTTCAGGTTTGGACAAGAGGTTGAATGTTAAGCCGCCAGCAGGTTAAAGGACAAGCAAAGAAAAAGCACCTCCCCCGGGATAATACGCGCAGAGTTGCGAGTCACCTCGCAACTTGCCCATCTGCGGCCTCACTTGTTTTTCAGCTCCTGCACCTCGCTGCGCAGGGCGCGGATCTCCCGCAGCAGCTCCTCTTGCTGGTTGTTGTAGTGATGACGCCACTTGTCGGTCTCGCCATCCCCCTTGTTGGGCTGCAAAAACAGGCTGGCCATAAAACCGCTGATGGCACCGAACAGACCGACCCCGAACAGGATCAGCAGGCTGGCGACAAACCGCCCCTCCTCGGTCTTGGGCACCAGATCCCCGTAACCCACTGTCGAGAGGGTCACCAGCGTCCACCAGAACGCGTCATAGGGTGTCTCAATCTGGCTGCCGGGCTGGCCTGACTCAATCCAGTACATGACGCCGGAGCCCACCCCCAGCAGCAGGAAAAAGAGGAACAGGATGCCGGAGAGAGTGGTCTCGTTGCGCTCGCGACGGAACATGGCCCAGAGATCCGGGTGCTCCTTGAACAGCTGATAGACCCGCCACAACTGGATCAACCGCGCCCAGCGCAGCTGCTCCGCCATCGGCAGGCTACCCGGCAGATAGATCCAGTTGGCCTTGAAATAGGCCTTGCGATCGGAGGCCCGGATCCAACCATAAGCAAAGTGCGCGAGGAAGAAGTAGCAGATCAGACTGTCGAGGTCATAGAAGAGCTGCAGAGTCTGTGGTGTCAGGCTCTCATGGCCCCACCAGCGGGCCGTCACCAGCACAACCGAGATAATCGACAGAAATGCCATCAGCAGATCCATCGCCCGCAGATGAGTTAAGTGATGTCGCATACATTTTCCAACTTTAAGCACAGAGCAAATTAATAAAAGAGAAGATAATGCCGATAGTCCTGAGGGCAAAGGAAAAAACGGCTTTTAAAAGGAGAATGACAATGCAGCTGAACCTGCTGGAGAAAAGAATGAGCAACATCCGGTTGGTACCCAAAGTGGTGCTGCTGATGGTGTTCAGTACCCTCCTGCTACTGACAAAACTCTGGTTTGACGCCAACAATCTGGAAGCGACCCTGCTCAGCGAAGGGCTCGATCCCGCCAAGGCGGATGCGATCTCCAATCGCCTGCTCTGGACCGGTCTGATGGAGACCGCCATCATGGGGCTGCTGTTCGTGATCCTGCTGCTCACCGGCTCCCGCCTGATGGTCAAGCAGGTGCACTATCTGGTGGGCCTGCTGGAGCGCTTCGCCAAGCGGGACCTCAGCCACAAGGTACTGCTCAAGTCTCGTGACGAATTCGGTGACATCGCCAAGGCGGTCTCCCACTCGCAGGAGAACCTCAAAGAGGTGTTTGGCAACCAGCGCGCCGCCTGCAAGGAGCTCAACGACATCGCCTCCCAGGTGACCCTTTGCATGGAAGAGGCCAACGAAGCGATCAACGAAGAGTTCACCCAGATCGAACAGCTGGCCAGCGCCATGAGCCAGATGGTCGGCGCCATTCGCGAAGTGGCCGCCCATGCGGATCAGGCCTCTCACGCCACCGCCGAAACCAGCCAGCTGGCGGAAGAGGGGAGCCGCTGCGTCGCCGAGACCGTCAGCACCATAGACACCCTCTCCGGCAACATCCAGCGCTCCGCCACCGTGGTCAACGAGGTGGAGCAGGGGGTCGAGCGCATTGGCTCTGTGGTCGACACCATTCGCGGCATCTCGGAACAGACCAACCTGCTGGCACTAAACGCCGCCATCGAAGCGGCTCGCGCCGGTGAAGCAGGTCGTGGCTTTGCCGTGGTGGCCTCCGAAGTGCGCGAGCTGGCCAACCGGGCTCAGGCCGCCACCGTCGAGATCCAGAAGATGATCGAACAGCTGCAGGGCAATGCCCATCAGGCTGGCGAGCTGATGGCCCAAAGCGTACAGCAGGCCGACAAGGGGGTGGAACAGGTGACCCAGGCCGGTACCCAGCTCGCCACCATAGTGCAGCGGGTACAGGGTGTCGCCGACATGAACCGCCACATCGCCGCCGCCTCCGAGCAACAAAGCTCGGTCGCCGAAGAGATGCGCGGCAATCTGGAGCAGGTCAAGCAGATCGCCGAAGGCTCCGTCGTGGTGCTGCGCGAACTGCAAGAGGCCTCCGAACTGGTCGAGCAGCACAGCAAGGAGCTCGACAGCCAGATCCAGTCCTTCAAGCTCGCCTGACAGCTTTCCTTTGTCGGGCATGACCGTCATTATGCCCCGCCACCGCTCTGGCCATAAAAAAATCCGAAACCTGTGGTTTCGGATTTTTGCTATTCAGCATGTGGCAGAGCGGGGTTATCCCCTCGCCTGCCACATCGGCAGCACTTACTCGGCAGCCATGCGGGCTTCGATGTAAGCCAGTGCGCGGTCGATACGAGCGAGAACACGCTCTTTACCTACCAACGCCATTACCGCGTCGATAGCAGGAGACTGACCCAGACCGGTGACGGCTACGCGCAGCGGCATACCAACCTTGCCCATACCCTGACCCAGTTCGGCAGCGGTCGCTTCAATCAGTTCGTGCAGCGCTTCGGTGGTCCAGCTATCCAGTGCAGCAAGCTTGGTCTTGGCCAGAGCCAGCGGCTCGGCAGCGACACCACGCAGGTGCTTCTTGGCAGCCGCTTCGTCGATCGCCTCAAAATCTTCGAACAGATAGCGGCTCTGGGCAGCCATCTCAACCAGGGTGTTGCAACGCTCGGCCAGCAGAGTGACCACGTCGGCCAGTGCCGAGCCATTGCTGGTGTCGATCTTCTGGTTTTCCATGTGCCATGCCAGATGCTTGGCCACATAGGCCGGATCCAGGCTGCGCATGTAGTGGTTGTTCAGCCACAGCAGCTTGTCGGTGTTGAAGGCAGAGGCGGACTTGGAGATGGCATCCAGGCTGAACAGCTTGATCATCTCGTCGAGGCTGAAGATCTCCTGATCGCCGTGGGACCAGCCCAGACGCACCAGATAGTTCAGCAGCGCTTCCGGCAGGTAGCCGTCATCGCGGTACTGCATCACGGAGACAGCACCGTGGCGCTTGGAGAGCTTGGCACCGTCGTCACCCAGGATCATGGAGACGTGGGCAAACTCCGGCACCGGCGCGTTCAGCGCCTTGTAGATGTTGATCTGGCGCGGGGTGTTGTTGATGTGGTCTTCACCACGCACCACGTGGGTGATCTCCATATCCCAGTCATCGACCACTACGCAGAAGTTGTAGGTCGGCGCGCCGTCGGTACGGCGGATAATCAGATCGTCCAGCTCGGTGTTGGCGAACTCGATGCGGCCACGGACATGGTCATCGAACACCACAGAACCTTCGGTCGGGTTGCGGAAGCGGATGACGTGCGGCGCATCGGCCGGGTGGTCATGGGCGTGGTCGCGGCACTTGCCGTCATAACGGGGCTTCTCGCCGTTGGCCATCTGGCCTTCGCGCAGTGCTTCCAGACGCTCTTTGGAGCAGTAGCACTTGTAGGCGCGGCCATCGGCCAGCATCTCGTCGATCAGACCGTTGTAGCGATCGAAGCGCTTGGTCTGGTAGTAGGGGCCCTCATCCCAGTTCAGCTCCAGCCATTCCATGCCCTCAATGATGGCGTCGATCGCCTCCTGAGTGGAACGTTCCAGGTCGGTATCCTCAATACGCAGCACGAACTCACCGCCCTGGTTCTTTGCAAACAACCAGGAATAGAGTGCGGTACGGGCACCGCCGACATGCAAAAAGCCGGTCGGGCTGGGAGCAAAACGGGTTTTGACTTTCATCTTTAAGCCTTGTGTAGAGGGCCTTGGGCCAATTCGTTAGAAAAAACCGTCGCATTTTAGCACCGACAATCACGGATGGGAAAACCATGACGCCATTGCGGGCTAAAGTAGGGGATTAAATTTACTGGCGGGGCGCTTGCCGCCTGATATTTGAAGGGGATCGCAAAACAGAAGTTCTATTTCCTATTTGCTACAACCACTGTCGGCTTCGGTCGATATCCAAATAACACCGCTACTAAAAAGGAAGAGACGATGCAGTTCCGTTCTATCCAGAATCGCATTCTAGTGATGGCCGGGATCGCCATGACCGCAGCCCTGGTCATCCTGATCCTGCTCAACCAATACTCCGGCCAACAGACCCAACAACTCACCATCAGCTCCAGCCGTGAAGCGCTGCAGCAGGAGGCATGGCAGAAAGTCAGCGCCAATGCCCGCGCCGAGGCGGCCACCATCACCCAACTGCTACAAAAGGCATTGGCATATGACCAACAACTTGCAGGAGTGGTTCAACTGGCCATTTCCAAGGAGCTACCACTGACGCGCCCCAATGTTGTTGCGCTAATGAAAAAGACGTTGACCACAGACCCTCAGATATATGGCGTCTTGGCGGGATTTGAGCCCAATGCACTGGACGAGCAAGATAGTAATTATGTCGGCCAGAAGGAGCTGGGCAGTGACAGTAATGGCCGGTTTGTTCCCTATTACTACCGTGATGGGGGGTCTATAGGCACAGACCTGCTTTACTCCATTACCAAAACGGATACCGACAGCTTCGGTAACCCAGCCAACGACTATTACAGTTGCCCCCAACAGCATAAAAGTGCATGCCTTATCGATCCCTATGTATTTGATGTCAATGGCAAGCAAGTCATGCTGAGTACCATCTCATCCCCACTGTTTATTGACGGAGACTTCAAGGGGATCATCGGCGTCGATCTTGAGGTTACTGCCCTTAACCAGCAGGCCAAGAGTCTCAACAACAACATCTATGATGGCCAAGGGGAGACCCTGATCGTCAGCGCAGCTGGTGTGATTACAGGTACCAGCGGCAATGACATTATGCTGGGCAAGCATGCCAAAGAATTGTTGGGCAACAACTGGAAACAGTACCTGCAACAGCAGGAGCAACGTGAAGAGCTCAACGACAATCTGCGTATTTCCGTCCCCATCATGGTGCCGGGAATGAGCCGCAACTGGGCCATCATCGTCACCCTGCCCTACAAGGTGGTACTGGCGGGGGCCGATCAGCTGGAGAGCCAGCTGAGCGACATGAACCAGGCAGCCATGACCCAGCAATTGGTGGGCGCCGTTATCGTACTGGTGCTGGCGCTGGCCACCATGCTGGTGATTGCCCGCAGCATCACTGGCCCCATCCGTCAGATGGTCAGCCTGGTGGATGACATCGCCGATGGTGAAGGGGATCTCACCAAACGCCTCACGACCCGCTCGGTGGATGAGCTGGGGGATCTCGCCAAGGGGATCAACCGCTTTATCGACAAGCTGCAAGGGCTGCTCGGGGATGTGCTCAAGACTGCCAGCGAGGTGAACCGCTACGCCGGTGATACCGATCGCATCGCCGGCCAGACCGACAACAACCTGCAGCACCATCAGGCGGAGATGGAGCAGATGCTGACCGCGGTGCAGGAGATGTCCTACGTCAGTCAGGAGGTCGCCACCCACGCCAACAACACCGCCGACTCGGCCAAACAGGCGCAAGGCGCAGCCGATCAGGGCAAGGAGCGCTTCCAGCAGGTGATCCAGTCGATGCACAAGGTCGCGGCAGAAGCCGGTAAAGGGGCCGAAGTGGTGGAAGGGCTGGCTCACGACAGCGCCCAGATCACCAGCATCCTCACCGTCATTCAGGGGATTGCCGATCAGACCAACCTGCTGGCTCTCAACGCCGCCATCGAGGCTGCCCGGGCTGGCGAACAGGGCCGCGGCTTTGCGGTGGTGGCCGACGAGGTGCGCAAACTGGCGGGCAATACCCAGCAGGCGGTACAGAACACCCAGGAGTTGATAGAGAAGATCCGCCTCAGCTCCACCAATGCAGTCAACGCTATCACCCAGAGCCAGCAGCTGACCCATCAGGCGGTGGGCGAAGCGGATCTGGCGGAAGAGGCGCTAGGCAGCATCTACCAGGCCATCTCCACCATCAACGACATGACCTATCAGATCGCCTCCGCCGCCGAAGAGCAGAGCTCGGTCTCAGAAACCGTCTCCGGCAACCTGTCAAAAACCAACGCACTGGCCAACGACATTGCTCAGGATGCGACCGAAACGGCCAAAGCCAGTCAAGCATTGCGTCAGGCGGCCGACAAATTGCAGCAATTATTGGGTCAATTTCGTCTCAGCTGATAATTTTCCGCCTCAGGACTCTCCCCCTCGGGGGCGAGTCCGTTTACCATAGGCGGCGAAATTTGCCTGATGGCAGGCAATGCAGTGAGAGGTAAATGCCGTGCCCACCCCGGACCGTCGCCCACGTGGCCATAACAGACGAGCCCAGCAGCGTCGCAAAGACGAATCACAAGTATCCCTGCTCCATCGTATCAATGCAGCAACAGAGTCCTTGCGCCAACGATTTGGCAAAAATGAGCAGCAGCCCGCCCCGCGCAGCCAGAGTGCCAGCACCGGCAAATTCAAGCTGAGCAGCCCGCTGCCGCGCAAGAACACCATAGGTCTGCTGATCCTGATCCCGCTCTGGTTGCTGGTGCTGGCCTGGGAGCCGGCACCATCCGCCCCCAAAGCAGCCCCTTCCGGCTCACTGGAAGTGCCGCTGGCCGTGCCTGCTCAAGCTCTAACTGTCGGCAATGGCGTGGCAGGCAGTGCGCCCGCGGCAGCCAAGCCGGTCGAAGAGAAGGTCAACGGCACCTGGCTGCAACACGATGTGCAAGCGGGTGAGACCCTCTACTCCATCTGGCGTAAATTCGAGTTGCCGGGTGCCGAGCTGAGCCGCCTGATCGCCATCGAGGGGCCGGATCGCCCCCTGACCCGCCTGCAATCGGGCCGCTCTATCTTCATCCTGGTGGACGACACCCGCCGCATCCAGCGGGTGGAGATCCGCTCCTACGGTCAGGCGGTTTACCGCTACGACCGGCAGGGCGAAGGGTTCGCCCTCAAGGAATAACAAAACGGGAGGCGCTGGCCTCCCGTTTTTTTCAGTCAAATATCTTCAAATAAGCTACTGACTTCACAATATTTTTAGCTTGTTCAAAAAACGAAAGGGGTCAAATTGACAAGGATCGGCGCTAACGTACAATCGTTTGTGCTTTAGACAGGGATTGTTCTACGTGCTACTGGGACAAAGAGACGTGGTCAGTCATGAGCCAACCCCTGCTTGCAAGGCAAATGCAGCCCAGCACGGGCTTAGTTTCATTTTGTTATTGATAGGATTTAGCACATGTCTGACATTCGCACCGGCCAAGTAAAATGGTTCAACGAAACCAAGGGTTTTGGCTTTATTGAACAATCCCAGGGTCCGGACGTATTCGTTCACTTCTCCTCCATCCAGAGCACCGGTTTCAAAACCCTGGCTGAAGGTCAAAAAGTCCAGTTCACTGTGACCCAGGGCAAAAAAGGCCCTCAGGCTGAAAACGTTACTCTGGTCTAAGCCCGCGCCAGTGAATCATACAGGAGGAGCCAAGGCCCCTCCTCTTTTTTGCCCGCAATTCTTCCTGCCAACCACCTTTCCCTCGTAAAACCCGCACAATGAACCCGTACCACCTTCCTGTTTGCAGAAGGCGGCAGAGACACGCTGAGTAAACGCCAGATACGACAAAGCATCGCAGCGCGACTTGAAGGGCAATTCAAAGGGATTATGAAAACTTCGAAGAGAGATTGGAGCGGGAAACGAGACTCGAACTCGCGACCCCGACCTTGGCAAGGTCGTGCTCTACCAACTGAGCTATTCCCGCAACAGAATGTCATTTACAAGTGATTGGAGCGGGAAACGAGACTCGAACTCGCGACCCCGACCTTGGCAAGGTCGTGCTCTACCAACTGAGCTATTCCCGCAACGGAATGTCACTTACAAATGTTTGGAGCGGGAAACGAGACTCGAACTCGCGACCCCGACCTTGGCAAGGTCGTGCTCTACCAACTGAGCTATTCCAGCAACAGAATGTCATCTGCAAGTGATTGGAGCGGGAAACGAGACTCGAACTCGCGACCCCGACCTTGGCAAGGTCGTGCTCTACCAACTGAGCTATTCCCGCATCGGAATATCACTTACAAATTTTTTGGAGCGGGAAACGAGACTCGAACTCGCGACCCCGACCTTGGCAAGGTCGTGCTCTACCAACTGAGCTATTCCCGCAACAATTTGGTTGTCTTGAGGCTGGCTGATGATTGGAGCGGGAAACGAGACTCGAACTCGCGACCCCGACCTTGGCAAGGTCGTGCTCTACCAACTGAGCTATTCCCGCATCGGGCTGGTTTGCACCAGTGTCATCATCAGATTTTTGGAGCGGGAAACGAGACTCGAACTCGCGACCCCGACCTTGGCAAGGTCGTGCTCTACCAACTGAGCTATTCCCGCAACTACCTTAAAACAGGCCGTACAGCATTTGGTTGCTTGCGCTACTGTACGGGAGCCGAATTATAAGAGCAGTCATTCCAATTGCAAGGGCTTTTTTGTCTGGTTGCGCGCGTTCGCTCAAAAGCTGGCCGAACTGTCGATTTTAGCAGCCAGAGTATGACAAACCCTTGCCGGGGAATCAGATCTTGAAGACGTGGCTACGATAGAACTGCAGCTCGGCGATAGATTCACGGATATCGTCCAGCGCTTGGTGGGTGCCGCTCTTCTTGAACTGATCCAGCAGTTCCGGCTGCCAGCGGCGTACCAGCTCCTTGATGGTACTGACGTCGACGTTACGGTAGTGGAAGAAGGCTTCCAGCTCGGCCATGTGCTTGACCATGAAGCGGCGATCCTGACCGATGCTGTTGCCGCACAGCGGGCTGGTGCGCTCCGGCACCCACTGGCGAATGAACTCGAGGGTCTCGGCAATGGCTTTCGCCTCGTCGTGCTGACTCGCCTTGACCCGGGCCACCAGACCGCTCTTGGTATGGGTGTTGACGTTCCAGTCGTCCATCTTGGCCAGCTCTTCATCACTCTGATGAATGGCGATGACCGGCCCTTCGGCCAGTACGTTCAGATCCTTGTCGGTGACTATGGTGGCAATCTCCAGTACCACGTTCTCTTCGGGGTCCAGACCCGTCATCTCCATGTCGATCCATACCAGGTTCTGCGCGCTGACTGTCATGATTGCTCTCTCTATTGGGAGGAATGGCGGAATTTTGCCAATTTGCATGTATCATACTGGCTTTGGATCTGTTCATAAACTGGCGAATCGAGTGGCAAAGAAAGCAAAACTCAATCTGGGTCAACAAAGGCGCGTCCAGGCCAACCGCGAACGGCGGCTGCAAAAAGATCACACCACAGTGGTGGATGACACCCTGTTTGGCCCCGCCATCGAAGGGGTGGTGATCAGTCGTTTTGGTCAGCACGCAGACGTGGAAGCGATCGATGGCACCATCCACCGCAGCAACCTGCGGCGCAGCAGCATCAGCAGTCTGGTGTGCGGCGACAAGGTGGTGTGGCGTCCCGGCCTCAATGCCGCGACAGCGGGCGTCATCGAGGCGGTGCATCCGCGCCACTCGGTACTAACCCGGCCGGACTTCTACGACGGGGTCAAACCCATCGCAGCCAACATCGACCAGATCATCATCGTCTCGGCGGTGATGCCCGAGTTCTCCACCAACATCGTCGACCGCTATCTGGTAGCTGCCGAGGATGTGGAGATCCGCCCCCTCATCGTGCTGAACAAGGTCGACATGCTCGATGATGCCGCCAGAGCGCGCATCGAAAGCCAGCTCGAAACCTACCGCAAACTCAATTACGAGGTGCTGCTGGTGAGCTGCGAGAGCGGCGAAGGGCTGGATGAACTCAAGGCTGCCCTGACCGACAAGATCAGCATCTTCGTTGGCCAGTCCGGGGTGGGCAAGTCGTCGCTCACCAACGCCCTGATGCCGGGGCTGGATGTACTCACCGGCGAGATCTCCGAAAACTCGGGGCTCGGCCAGCACACCACCACCACGGCGCGGCTCTACCACTTCCCGAGCGGTGGCGATCTCATCGACTCCCCGGGGATCCGCGAGTTCGCCCTCTGGCATCTGGAGGCCGACCGCATCACCTGGTGCTTCGTCGAGTTTCGCGACTATCTGGGTGGTTGCAAGTTCCGCGACTGTACCCACAAGGACGATCCCGGCTGTGCCCTGCGCGCCGCGGTCGACGCGGGCGCCATCAGCGCCGATCGCTTCCACAACTATCACCGCATCCTGGAAACCATGCAGGAAGCCCGTCACGGTCGCCAGCAAGCGCGCCTGTGACCCTAATAAACCTACGTTGATGATGAACATGAGCATTACTGACAACCTGAAAATTGCCGGTCAATACTGTCTGCCCAAGCACGCCCTCTCCCGTCTGATCGGCAAGTTTGCTGCCGCCGAAGCGGGCAACATCACTACCAAAGTGATCGAGGCTTTTATCAAGCAGTACCAGGTCGACATGAGTGAGGCGCTGCACGAGAGCCCGGCCCACTACAAGAGCTTCAACGAGTTCTTCACCCGCGAGCTCAAGCCCGGTATCCGCCCCGTGGTAGAAGATGCCATGACCCTAGCGCTGCCGGTCGATGGCACCGTCAGCCAGCTCGGCCCCATCCAGCAGGGTCGCATCATTCAGGCCAAGGGCCACGACTACAGCGCTCGCGAGCTGCTGGGCGGCTATGAGGATCTGGTTGCGCCGTTCAAGGATGGCGACTTCGCCACCATCTATCTGGCGCCCAAGGATTACCACCGCATCCACATGCCGCTGGACGGCGTGCTGGAGAGCATGGTGTTCGTGCCGGGGGATCTCTTCTCCGTCAACCCGCTCACCGCCGAGAACGTGCCTAACCTGTTTGCCCGCAACGAGCGGGTGGTCGCCACCTTCCGCACTCCGCACGGCCCCATGGCGCTGGTGCTGGTCGGTGCCACTATCGTGGCCAGCATCGAGACCATCTGGGCCGGCAACATTGCGCCGACCAAAGAGAAGAAGGTGGTGCGCTGGGACTATACCGGCGACGAGGCCATTACCCTGCAGAAAGGCGCCGAAATGGGCCTGTTCAAGCTGGGCAGCACCGTGGTCTGCCTGTTTGGCCCGGGCATGCTGGCCGGTTTCGAACCCCATCTGGCCAACGGTGTCACCACCCGCATGGGTCAGCCCTTTGCCAAGCTGGCGGAGCAGGCATGAGCGAGCAACCGAACGCCTCGCAGAAAAACAACCCGCTGCACGGGCTGACGCTGGAAGCCATCGTCACCACACTGGTCGAGCACTATGGCTGGGAAGAGCTGGGGCAGCAGATCAATATCCGCTGCTTCACCGATAATCCCAGCATCAAGTCCAGCCTGAAGTTCTTGCGCAAGACCCCCTGGGCTCGGGAGAAGGTCGAAAGCCTCTACCTCTACGTCCAGCGCAAGCAAGCCAAATCGAAGAAGGAAGGGCAAGATGGCCTTTAAGATTACGTACACCTATAAAAAACAGGCCAAAGAGATCGGCTACGCGAACGACAAGTTCCGCAGCATCTACGACGCCATCGCTGCTGCTGAAGGGCTGGATCTCACCAGTTTTCACGCCATGGAGGCCCAGCTGGCTCAGGTTTGTCGCCGCGACAAGAAAAGCGTGAAGGATTACCAGGAGAACTACTTCAAAGAGCTGGGATTCTCCAACATCGCCATCGAACGGGATCTGCAGGAGTAACCATGCGCACCTTGACCCTGATGGCCGCCTCTCTGCTGCTGGCGGCATGCAGTACACCGGAACAACATCTGGTTGGCAGCGATCGCGACAGCCACGGCTGCATCGGCAGCGCGGGCTATCAGTGGTCAGCGCTGACTGGCAAATGTGTGCGCCTGTTTGAAGAGGGTATCCGGCTCAATCCGACCGATGCCAGCCAGACCAGCAGCGCCTTCGTGATGTTCAATGCCGACCAGACGCAGGCCGAATTGCATCTGCCAAGCGGCGAGCAGCACCAGCTGACCCGTCAAGGTGCGGAGGGCAACTGGTCGTGGCAGGGTAGCGGCTACACCCTCTTTATCTGGAAGGGTTATGTGCTCAAGCACGGTGACAAGGCGCTCTATCACGGGGAATAACCCCGAGGGATAGTGCACTGCGTGGTATCGGCACGATACCCGCGAAAAAAATGCCGACCCAAGAGTCGGCATTTTTGTATCTGACACAACCGGTTATCAGGCGCGGCTGAGGTAATCGGCCTGCCCTACCCACTTGTAGCTGGTAAGCTCGGTGAGCCCCATGGGGCCACGGGCGTGCAGCATCTGGGTCGAGACCGCCACTTCAGCACCCAGACCAAACTGGCCACCATCGGTGAAACGGGTGGAGGCGTTCACATAGACAGCCGCCGAACCGGCGCCATTGACGAAACGCTCGGCGTTGGCCAGATCGTTGGTCAGGATGGCATCGGAGTGGCCGGCGTTGTGCTCGCGCATATGGGCCAGCGCTTCGTTGACGTCTGCCACCAACTTGACCCCCAGGGTCAGCCCGAGCCACTCGGTATCGAAATCCTCCGGCCCAGCCTCGCACAGGTTGTCGGCACCCGCCAGCAGCGCTATGGCGTTGGGCGCGGCCACCAGCGTCACCTTGCGCTCGTTCATCAGCGTCACCAGTTGCGGCAGGAAGGTGGCTGCCACCTTCTCGTGTACCAGCAGGGTATCGAGGGCATTGCAGGCGGAGGGGCGTTGCACCTTGGCGTTGTCGATGACCGCCAGAGAGCGCACCAGATCGGCGCTCTCGTCGACGAAGATGTGGCTGATGCCGAACCCTCCGATGATGACCGGGATGGAGCTGTTCTCCTTGCACATCTTGTGCAGGCCGGCACCGCCACGGGGGATGATCATGTCCACATAGCGGTCGAGACGCAGCAACTCGCCGACCAGCGCCCGATCCGGGTTGTCGATGTACTGCACCGCCGCCTCGGGCAGACCGGAGGCCGCCAAGGCATGCTGGATCACCCGCACCAGCTCCAGATTGGAGTGGAAGGTCTCACGCCCGCCACGCAATATGCTGGCGTTGCCGGTCTTGAGGCAGAGGCTGGCGATATCGATGGTGACGTTGGGGCGCGCCTCGTAGATGACGCCGATAACCCCGATGGGCACCCGACGACGGGAGAGCCGCAGGCCATTTTCCAGCACCCGGCTATCCATTTCGGCGCCGACCGGATCATCCAGCGTGATCACCTTGCGCACATCCGCCACAATCCCGGCCAGCCGGGCCGGATTGAGCAACAGGCGATCCAGCATGGCTTCTGACAAGCCTGCCTCACGGCCGGCGGCGATATCTTTCGCGTTTGCAGCGAGGATCTGCTCACTGCGCGCCTCCAGCTCGTCGGCGATGGCGGCCAGCGCCCGGTTCTTCTGCGCCGTGCTGATGGTGGCCAGCTGATAGGCAGCTTCACGGGCCGCCTGCCCCATTTTCTCCAGACTCATCTCGGTTCCCTTTTGTTCATGCCGTGCCGCCCTGATTAGAGCAGCACCATATCGTCTCGATGGATGGCTACTGAACCATATCCATAGCCTAGTACCTGCTCAATCTGATCCGAGTGGACGCCGCGCAGCTTATCCAGCTCCAGATGGTCGTAACGGCAGATGCCGCGGGCCAGCTCGGCGCCTTTGGGATCGAGAATGCGCACCACATCGCCCCGAATAAAATCGCCCCTGACCGCGACGATCCCCTTGGGCAGCAGGCTGGAGCCTTTATCCTTCATGGCGGCCACTGCGCCCTGATCCACATGCACTTCGCCGTGAGGAGGTGGGCCTGCCAGGATCCAGCTCTTGCGTCCTTCCAGTGGGGACGCCAGCGCCGGGAACAGGGTGCCAATCCGCTCGCCCTTGGCAAGACGGCCAATCACCTCCGGCATCTGGCCGGTCGCGATCACCACGTTGACACCAGCGCGGCGTGCCACATCGGCGGCCTGCAGCTTGGTAGCCATGCCGCCGGTGCCGAGGCCGCTGACACTGTCACCCGCCAGCGAGCGCAGGGTATCGTCGATGGTCTGCACCTCTTCAATGAGCTGGGCGTCGGGATTGGTGCGCGGATCGGCGGTAAAAAGCCCCTTCTGGTCAGTCAGCAGGATCAGCAGGTCAGCATCCGCCAGAATGGCGGCCCGTGCGGAGAGGTTGTCGTTGTCGCCGACCTTGATCTCGGCGGTCGCCACCGCATCGTTTTCGTTGATCACCGGAATAATGCGGTGATCGAGCAGGGTGCGCATGGTGTCGCGGGCATTGAGGTAGCGCTCCCGATCTTCCAGATCGGCGCGGGTCAGCAGCATCTGGCCGATATGCAGACCGTAGAGGTTGAACAGATCCTGCCATACCCGAATCAGCTGGGTCTGACCAACCGCCGCCAGCATCTGCTTGTTGGGCAGGGTTGGCGCCAGTGGAGGGTGACCCAGATGTTCACGCCCGGCGGCGATAGCTCCTGATGTGACGACCACGACCCGATGGCCGTGACGGTGCAAGGCCGCACACTGTCTGACCAGCTCGACCATATGGGCACGATTGAGCTGGGAAGACCCCCCTGTGAGCACGCTGGTGCCCAACTTGACAACTATGGTTCTGTTTTCCATGGGAGCATAAAGGCTAAAAAGTAAGGAATATCTTTATACCCACGGCCATGGTGCCCTGCAAGGCAATTAACGCCGGGGTGAGGAGATGAAGCAAAGGCCCGGATGATGGCAGGCGGAAGGGGAGATGGCTGACTGATGGCCCGGCAAACAGCAGGATGCTGCTCGCCGGGCATCGGGGGTCAAGCAGCGGTCACGGTCAACTCATTGGTGACCTGATCCGCTGGCGCTAACTGGCACTCCAGTGCCGTCAGTTTGTCGCTGATGAGCTTGTAGAAACGGTTGAGGGTCCGTTCCACTTCGACCTGGTGCTTCTTGGGGATCGGCTTGTCCAGCCACTCGCCATCAGCATTGTAGAAACCGAGCTGATAGTGGTAACGGAAATGGTGATCGTCCTGCTCCAGCACCAGCCACCAGCCCCAGAACTCCCGCTTGTCCGGCGCCGGCTTGGCGCTGACACAGACCGACAGGCAGTCGAAACGATAACGCCCCTCTTCGCAGAGATCTTCGCGCAAATAGGGGCCAATGGCAGCAAACTGCCTCAGCAGTCGCTTGTAGGTCACTCTTTCAGACATGTTAACCTCCCTGTTAAACAAGCCGCGCCACCTCGGGATGGCGTCAGTTCTTTAGCGCAATATCAGGTACACAAATGCTGTTTCAGCCACTCGACGATTTCGTCCAGCGCCTTGTCATACACCTCCAGCAAAGGCTGTTTGTCGAATACGATGGCCTTACCGTTACGACTGGCCGCCGCCAATGCCCGTACATCCTGCTCGGGACAAATAAAATCTCGCTTGTGTCCAATACTCAATATCGGCACAGAGGTGCGAGTCCCCAGTAATCCTTGTGTTTTAAGTGAAAATACCTGGCACTTGGTACGCATGCCATCCCACTGCGCCGCATCAGCCCCCAACCGGTTGGCCAGACTGTCCCGCATCATGCGCGGACACTTGGCAAACAGCTCCTGATTGGTAAACACCTGATTGACACCGGCGCCGACACAGACCACGGTGCGCAGCTTAAAGGGTTCGATAAAGGCCAGTCTGGCTGCGATATTGCCCGCCAGACGCATTCCCACCATGGCGATACGCTGATGATCGACCCAGGCCACTTCGGAAAGGTAATGGAGCACCGCCTGATGAAGGCGGCTGGTATCCTGCACCAGCGGCCAATGCTCGGCATAGCCAACCCCGGGCATATCGAGGGAGAGCATGCCGATGCCGTTGGGCTCGAGCCGTTTGAGATAGAAGTTGAGGAAATCGAGCTGCAGGGAGTCGATCCCGCCGCTGATGATCACCAGCGGCACCGGTTTTTCGGTCGTCGGCAGGTGGAGATAACCCTGAATATGCTTGCCGCGAAAAGGCACCTGGATCTCTTTGAGCGGCACCTTGAACAGGCGACCTGCCTCGCGATAGGCCATGTTGCCAAGCAGCTGGGCTTGATCCGCCAGCTCGTCATCCTTGAGATGGGGATAGCTGGCGATGGAGTAGTAGCGCACCGCCTTGAGCAGCTGTTTCAAGGCGCCAGAAGGATCACCCTTCTCGCGCAGTTCGCGGCCCTGCTTGAAATAGTTGCCAGCCACCTGACTCCACTCGTAGATCCAGTTGCCGGGCACATAGCCCTTGATGGTATCGAGATAGCAATCGTGGGTGCGCTCGCCGGTCGCCATGGCGATACGGGCCAGGGTCTGCTCCACTTCGATGGGATCAGCCCCCTGCCAGGTCCAGGAGGGGCGGCGCAGCAGGCGATACCAGCTCTTTGACATGGATCCGTCGATAAACATCTCGTCTGACTCGGCTTGCGCCAGATCAGCCGCACTGGAGTTGGAGATCTCGGATGTTTCCAATACCTTCTTGACGCGGGTAAAGAGCTGTTCGGTCAGGTTTAGGTCTTCGTTCAAGTCCAAGATAGTGTCCCATTCATATCAGGCAATAGCTCATCTTAACCACTTTTACTGCCCATCAGCCACCCTGCAACAGATTGATACACAAAAAAACAGGGCTCCAAATTGGAGCCCTGTGAAACCATTATTGCCGGTTGCGACCAATGGACGCAGCGAGCGTCACATCCCGATCCTGTTACTTTTCGTCGCAAATCGGTGTGGCGAACTCCAGTGCCATATCCCACGGCTGTTCGATCCAGGTATCCTGCGGGATCGCCACTTCGAAATCGTCCAGCAGCGCTTCGCCCATCGGCTTGGCGAAAATAGCGATGAACTTGGCTTTCGGGTAGAGCTCGCGGATCGCCTTGGCGGTAGTGCCGGTGTCGACCAGATCTTCCACCACCAGCCAGCCTTCGCCGTCACCGGCGGTGGTGGCAGCCTTCACGACCACCAGCTCGCGCTGGCTGTCATGGTCATAGCTGGAGATGCAGAGGGTTTCCACATTACGAATGCCAAGTTCACGGGCCATCAGGGCTGCGGGCACCAGACCACCACGGCTGACCGCGATGATACCTTTCCACTGGCTGACAGGCAGCTGACGACGGGCCAGACGGCGAGCTTCACGTTGCAGGTTGTCCCACGACACATAGAACTTTTTCGGCATGTTATCGATCTCTAATAGTTATTTAAAAACAATCACTTAAAATAAAAGCACCCGCAATTCTCCCTGCGGATGCCAGTAAATGGCGGCCCTTGCCCGACTGAATTCAGATTGCACTTCGGCTGCCTCAGGGCTAAGCCTCGGCAGCAAATCTGATAACAATGGAAGCAAGATGGGCTTATCCGGCGATCGGTTAGATGATGTGTCCAAACCGCGGACAGGCTGTTGGGCCGATATGATAGCACCGTTTGCAGAGAAAATGCCTGGCAAACGTATGCCAAAAACAGGAAAAATCGGCATCACCCTCTCCATTCGGCACATCTAGAGCGCCAAACGACTAACCTGCCGTCCCTGCTGCCGAGTCCAAATGGGCTGTGCGGCAAATCGCAGATAAAAAAATAGCAGGGGGAGGATTTACCTCACGCACCTGCTGCTTTCTCGCCTCTGCCTGGTTGGGCAGCTCGCCTTAGCGACGAGTGACGAAGGGGTTAGGGTAGCTGAAACCCTGGGTATACAAAGAGGGGGCAAACCAATAGGTTGAGTTGCTGCCTGGCATATTGAAACTCCTGATTGCTTAACAAGTTACGTACCTTTAATGCGGGCTCAAATCCTTGAACGAACACTCGGTTCCATGGAGGCGCACTTGCTTTGCTTCGGTTCCCTGGAGGCTTTCATCGTCATCCTGACGGGTGGCGAACCACGGGAGCTAATTTACCAGTCGGTGCGTTAAATTCAATATTTTTGTGAGATCGGTCACACATTTTCTTTTCTATCGGTCAGCGTCGTCCGAACCTGACGATCGTACTGCCTGGTTGCCATTAGCCAGCACAAGCTGCCTGCGATTTGCGCTGATTGCTCACATTTTTGTGTGATTGACTGTATTATCGTTATCCTCTTCCCCGGCCCGCTGATGGGGCCCTGTTAATTCCGTGCTGGTAAGGAGTCCCGACGTGGCACAGCTTAGCTCTCTCTCTCCCAAACTGATTTGGCATTTCTTCGAACAGATCTGCTCCATTCCCCACCCTTCCAAACATGAAGCCAAACTGAGCGCCTGGATCATCCAATGGGCTCAAGGGGAAGGTCTGGCGGTCAAGCAGGACAAGGTCGGCAACATCATCATCAAGAAACCGGCAACCCCGGGGATGGAAAACCGCAAAGCCGTGGTACTGCAGGCCCACATCGACATGGTGCCGCAGGCCAACGCCGACACCAAACACGACTTCGCGACCGACCCCATCGATGCCTATGTCGATGGCGAGTGGGTCACTGCCCGTGGCACCACTCTGGGTGCCGACAACGGCATCGGTATGGCCGGTTGCCTGGCTGTGCTGGCTGACAAGACCATCAAGCACGGTCCGCTGGAAGTGCTGCTGACCACAGACGAAGAGACCGGCATGACCGGCGCATTCGGTCTGGAAGCGGGCTGGCTGGAGGGCGAAATTTTGCTCAACACCGACTCCGAAGAGGATGGCGAGGTCTACATGGGCTGCGCTGGCGGTGTGGATGCCAATATCCGCTTCCCGCTCGAGCTGGTTGACGCCAGCGAAGGCGAAGCGTTCGAACTGGCCGTAAAAGGGCTGCGCGGCGGTCACTCCGGTTGCGATATCCATCGCGGTCGTGGCAACGCCAACAAGCTGCTGGTTCGCCTGCTCAAAGCAGCAGAGCCGCTGGGTGTTCGTCTGGCCGAGATCCACGGCGGCACTCTGCGCAACGCCATCCCGCGCGAAGCCCGTGCCACCCTGCTGGTGCCTGCTGCCAGCGTAAACGAGTTCAAGGCGCTGGTTGACCGCTACACCGGGATCTACCAGACCGAACTGGCCGCTACCGAGCCGAACCTGACCGTACTGGTCAACAGCGCCGCCAAACCGGCCAAGCTGATGAGCGTCTCTCTGCAGCAGCGCCTGCTGGATGCCCTGATGGCCTGCCCGAACGGCGTGATGCGCATGAGCGATGCCATGCCCGGCGTGACCGAAACCTCTACCAACCTGGGGGTCATCAAGACTCAGGATGGCGAAGTGTACGTCCAGTGCCTGATCCGCTCCCTGATCGACTCCGGCCGCGAGAGCATCGAGCAGATGACCCGCTCCCTGTTCACCCTGGCAGGCGCCAGCTGCGAATTCACCGGTGCCTACCCGGGTTGGGCGCCGAACGTGGACTCCCCCGTCATGGCGCTGGTACGCAATAGCTACCAGACCCTGTTCGGCACCATGCCCAACGTCATGGTGATCCACGCCGGCCTCGAGTGCGGTCTGTTCAAGAGCGCCTATCCGGAGTGGGACATGGTCTCCTTCGGCCCGACCATCCGCGGTGCCCACTCCCCTGACGAGAAGGTACATATCCCGGCGGTCGAGCGTTTCTGGCAACTGCTGGTGCACGTGCTGGAAGCGATTCCGGCCAAATAACCCGGCCTACGCCACACGGCAAAGCAAAGCCCCGCACTGCTGCGGGGCTTTTTATTGTCTGTTCCAACCTGACGTTGGCGCTTACCGGATGCCGCGGGCCTCGCGGATCCACTCCCAGGCTTGCTGGATCTCCTGGGTCTTCTCCTTGGCCATCTCCATCATCTCCGGCGGCAACCCTTTGGCGGCCAGCTTGTCCGGGTGATGTTTGCTCATCTCCTTGCGGTAGGCGCGCTTGATATCCTGATCGCTGTCGCTCTCGCTCACCCCCAGCAACTGGTAAGCATTCTTGAGGCGCTCCGCAGAGGGTGCCGCCTGCCGATACTGCTGGCCACCGGAATGGCCCCCCTGATACTGGCCATGGGCCTGATTGAAGAAGTTCATCTGCGCTTCAGCCATCGCCAGAATGCGGGCCAGCTCGATGCGGCTGAAGCCCAGTTCGTCGGCAATGGTGTGCAGAATGGCGCGCTCGCCCTCCTCTACCCGCCCGTCGGCAAAGGCCGCCTGCAGTTGTACCTCGAGGAAGAAGCGCAGAATATCGCGCTGCCCCAGACTGGCACGGCGGAACTCGGCCAGGGTCTCGCGCAGCGGGAAGTCGGCCTCCTTACCGAGACGAAACGACTCCTGTGCCCGGGCACGCTGCTCCCCCACCAATCGCATCCGATCCATCAGGTTGGAGGCAACCCGGATCTCCTGCTCTGTCACCTGACCGCTGGACTTGGCGATGTGACCCATCACCGAGAAGGTGGCGTGGAAGAAGACGGCTTGCTGCTCCTGACTCGGGCCGCGACGAAACGCCCCCTGCAGCCCCATGCCACGGTCGAAACGGTGGCCAATCCAGAGGCCAATCAGGGCGCCGATGATATTGCCGAGCAGAAAACCGAAGAAGGCGCCCAGCACCTTACCCCAAATACGCATGGTTCAAGACCTCTTGAAGTTAATGAGTGCGGGCCTGGAGCTGGTCATCCAGCTCGCGCAGACGGTCGACCGTGCCGATATCGCGCCACTCGCCTGCGAGCAGGCTGCCGCCCACCCGCCCTTGCGCCATCCAGTCACGCAGCAGGGGCGCCAGCTTGCGGGCACCGCCCGCGAGACCGGCAAAGGCCGCCGGATCATATAGTCCGACCCCGCTGAAGGTAAACGCTGGCGTATCCACAACTCGCCCTTCTTGCAGGGCAAAGTCCCCGCTCGGGTGCTGGGGCGGATTGGGCACCAGCCAGAGGTGGGCCAAATCATCACCAAGGGGCTGGCTGACCAAGGTGTGATAATCGAGATCGAGCCAAGTATCGCCGTTGATGACCAAAAAAGGGTCTGCCCCCAGTAGTGGCAGCGCCTGCACGATGCCGCCTGCGGTCTCCAGTGCGCTCTCCTCGGCTGACCAGTGGATGGTCACGCCAAGGGCACGGCCATCACCAAGGCTCTCGACCAGCTTGTGGCCAAGCCAGGCGTGGTTGATGACCAACTCGGTCACGCCAGCGGCTTTGAGTTTTTCGATGTGATGAACGATGAGCGGCTTGCCCCCCACCGCCAGCAGCGGCTTGGGCAGCAGGTCAGTCAGCGGGCGCATCCGCTCGCCACGGCCAGCGGCCAGGATCATCGCCTTCATGATTTAACTCCAGCATTGGCGATCCCCGGCAACACCACCCGCTCCAGCCACTGACCAAAACGGGCCAATACCGGATAGGCACTACCGTGAGTGCGACAGACATCCACCACATAGCCGAGGGTACGGGGAATATCCTTGAGATAGCCGGACTTGCCGTCGCGATGATAGAGCCGGGTGAAGAGTCCCGCCGCTTTGAGGTGGCGCTGCATACCGGTCAGGTCGGCATCGCGGCGGAAACTGGCATAATCGAGCTCGCCAAGCAGACCCGCCTGTTGCAGGGTGACAAAGCCGTGGCGCATCCCTTCATCGATCACCTCGTCCGGCCAGCGTACGTAGCAATCTTTCAGCAGGGAGACCAGGTCATAGCTCAGGGGCCCGATGACCATGTCTTGAAAATCGATGATGGCCAGCCGGCTGCTCTCGGGGGTATCCCCGCCACACACCATCAGGTTGCGACTGTGAAAATCTCTATGCATCACCCCCTGCGGCTGGGCCAGATTGCAGGCGGTGAGACAAGCAAAGGTCTCGTCCAGCAGTTGCTGCTCTTCATGGCTCAGGGTCAGTTTTAGATGGTGGCCCAGCAGCCACTCGGGAAAAATGCTGTTCTCCCGCGCCATAAAGGCGGCATCGAAGGGCTCAAGCGCCAGTTCAACCGCCCCCAGGCGGGGCAGCAAATCAATCGCCTTGCCATACCAGGCCCGCACGTTGTGCTCGTTCAGGCAGCTGATCAGCTGGGTATCGCCCAGGTCGCTGACCGCCAGCAGCCCCTGTTCGTAGTCCACCGCCTTCACCTCTGGCGCCAACAGCTGACGCGCCTGCAAGGCCGCCGCGTTACGAACAAATTCATGATTTTTTTCGGTTTTCGGATTGGCATCCACCCACACCAGACCACCACCACGAGAGTAGCGGCGGAAGCTGGCATCACCGGAAATGAGGGTCAACTGAAGACTGGCATCACCGGAAATACGGCGTGCCCACTGCAATAGCAGGGAATCGCGATCGTGCATAAGTAGAGGACCAAGGTGGAAAGCAGCACTTGGCTGTTAGCCCTGGCCGCAATAATGCTTTATCATTGCCGGCTAACATAAAGCAATGACATGCAATGTCAACTCGATGAAACCTGTCGTAAAATGCATGCCTTGGATCAACCGTATCTATCACGGATTGCACGAGTCTTTCAGACCTACAATACCAATAGATTCAATGCTGTATGTTATGCGGAGTGTTATGGATTGAGTAATTACGATTTGCCCCAAGATACCATAGGAGGGCTACGCAATGAAACATCTGCAACTCCGACGCTACCGTTACTACCTGCATTGGAATGTCCCAAAAGAGCTTAGGGATCACAGCTTCTTCCGAGGCAAAGCGATCTATGCCAAGTCCCTCCAGACCAGCGATTTGCAGCAAGCAAGGCGAATGCGGGACGCTATCGTTTCGGAGTTCATGGGCTTACTAGAGCGAGTAAGAGAAGTTCCCAGACAACGGCATTTCAATACAATCCTCTCAGAGATACGGCAGACAGTTGAGTCATACCGCCCTTCAGACGCTCTCTGTTCAGCCTCCGCCGCACCATTGGCCCCGATGATAGGTGTTCCCCTTCCCCCCGCACACATTACCTTACGGAAAGCTGTAGACGGCTTCATAAAAGGGAATGAAGATAAGGTACACAAAGCCATCCTCAGCAAAGCGCGCTCTGGGGCCAAAAGCCTCTTAACTGTTTTGAATAAGCGGGATGTTCCTCTTTCTAGCATTCAAGCGAGGGATGTAACTCTCTGGCTTCAAAGTATCAGTACAGATAAAAGCGATTGGACACGTAAAGGTTATCGCTCTGCATTATCATCATGTTGGGAATGGTGTTACTTAAATAAGCAAGCAGAAGGAACAAATCCATTTTTAGGAGCAAAATTCAAATCTGGGATTGCACCAAAGAAGTATGAGCCATTCACACATGAACAATTATCAGCGATCATAAGCCGTGCATCACCTCAGTTGAAGGCCCTGATAAAATTCGGGTTAGTTACTGGTTGCCGGATTGGTGAGCTTGTATCTCTAACCATTAATGATTTCGAGATAAAAAAGAATGTTCACATAATAAAAATAACTGATGGAAAAACTTACAACTCTATTCGCGGCATCCCACTACCTGAGTATTTATGGCATGAATTAAAGGACTACATCATCAATGGTCTTTGGCTTGACCGTTATGGGAAGACCTCTCCAGCAGGATGGTCAGCAAAGTTTGGTAGACTTAAAGCTGAAGTTACGGGGGAAAGGGATAAGAAAAATTGCTTCCATAGCTTCAGAGGCATGACTATTACAGCTTATGAAAATGCAGGTATCCCAGAAGGGATGACCTCACAGATCGTGGGACACAGTAAACAAGGCTTAACCTTATCCTATGGACTTTATTCATCTGGATACAATTACATTCACCAGATAGCAGCAGTAGAGAAAATGTTAAATGAAGATACAATGAAAAATTTTTTAGCTCTATTAAACTAATTTAACAAGTTAACGATAGTAGAAAAAATAACCGTAAAAAACCTGTGGCTCTTGCTAGGGAGGCCACAGGGGGAAACATGAATTACTGAAAACAGTCCATGCAAAAAAATTAATGACGTGAAGAGGTTTTCTCTCCTATAAGTGAGGGGATACTCGCTGCTTGTTATTAGGCGAAGAACTCCCCATTCTTGGTCGTCTTGACATTAAGCATGAAAGCGCTGGTGTGATAATCCAGACCAGCCTTCAGGCTCTTGCTCACCAAATCCATAGCAGCAATTACAGCAGTAATAGCTTCAGTACATTCAGCTTCAGCCAAATAATCCTTAGCTGACCCATTCTTACCAGTCAGAACAGATGGGACATACCCAGTAGCCCCCTTACAGGCCAAACGGTAGTAATTACTGAAGGCATGGCTACCCATAGACCCACCAAACTCCTTAATCGTATCGTTCATTTCCTGTCGTGTCTTCTCGTACTTATCCAGCAGTTCAGGAGACACAGCTACAGATTCAGCAATAGCAGCAGCTTTATAGGTGTTGCCCTTGGTCAGCTCAATAAATGCCTTACGGACTGCACGGCGGAAGTCATTGGAGCAATAGGACGCGTATTCAATTACAGCCTCTTCACAGCCCCAAGTCTCACCATTTCGGCCCCGACTGGAAATTACCCGAATTTCGGGTATTTGAATCATGGTTGCTACATCAGGATTGACTTTCCAGTGATCGAGACGTCCGCCTGTACCACCTTCAGCAAGCCATGCTTTTTCAATGTCGGTCAGGGAATAGAGCCCGTCTTCATTCTGACGGATAGAATAATCTTTGTTGTTAAATTTAATTTTCATTTCTTTATGTTCATCCTTGAATGGGGATGTTCCTTTTTATTGGTAAGTGGGAATTTCAGTGAAATCAGGAAGGGAGTTAATTAGCTTGTCGAACTCTTTTGTATTAGCACCAGCGGCAAGCATGATGTTGTTGTGCTTCAGTAGGTTCAGGGCCACTTGCAAATGTGCTGGTTTACGAACATCTGGATCACGAATACATTCAGTGGTTACCTCAATCAATTCGCTGTGAAGCTCTTGTAGCTTCTTCTCAAGCATTTCATTTTTCATTCATGCGTTTCCTTTATTTTTATCATTGAGTAAATAGTTGTTGTGTGTATCCTCTGGCTTGTTGTACCTGTTCAGCCAGAGGGATTTATGAAAGAGAGCCCAGACCAGAAGCCCACACTTGACCACCTGCTTGCTCAATGCGATGAAACCGCACCGATGCCCCAAGAGCTGATCGAGTGGGAACAGGCAGAAAGGTTTAGCCCATTTGATGCCGCTGATTACCTCAATTCAGAGGAAGACATAGCGGCATTCATAGAGGACGCTGAAGAGGACTATGATCCGGCGTACATGGTTCTTGTGGATGAGACAGTAGCCAGAGCCAGGGAACGTCTAGCGAACCCACTACAAGGGATTAAGGTCACGCTCGATGATCTCTGGGCGGGGCTTCATTTGGTGCGTCCAGCCCACTCCATAACGTGCTCTTACTTGAGATTGTTATGTTTGCAGGGTAATCCCCCTGAAGATTTCACGTAGGAGCGCGTGTTGATAGCTACGCAGTCAGTAGATCTTTAATCTTCTTGTGTTTATTTATTGCTGTTCTTTTTTCTTGCATTAAAAAGAAAAGACCCACTGAATCCAGCGAGCCTTTACAGATCGTTTTTCTCTCCTATAAGTGAGGCGAAACGCTATGACTTAAAGCTATGCAAAAGCGTATTGAGATTCCAAGACCTCTTCTATTTTGAGCAGCCCTTTACTATGTGGCTTAGGTAGTTTTTAAGGTCGTCTTTCATAATCTGCCCCTTCAAATCCTCAATGATTTGCCCAAGCGGATCAGCCTTATACAGCTCGACCATTTGCTCACGTACAATACGGAACATCTGATCTGTATTAGTGGCATGAGTACCGAAAGAATCATGGATCAATGCGAAGTGCTTAATGCCTTGATCATGTGCAGCGCATACAGTCATCATCAAATGCGTGGCATCAAGGGAATGAACAACGTTAGGGGCTATTGCGCCCTTCTGTTTGTTTTTATCTAGCTTGTCTGAATTGTATTTAAATGATACCTGTACTCTCGGGGCCTCTCCCTCCTCTCCATAAGTTGGATCGTAAAAAGATAGCCCCTTAACCACACTATCAAGGCGGCCTGTCTTTTTATTCCTGTATCGCTGTTCAACACGGAATCCAAGCGGTGTTGTCCACCATACGTCTGTATCAGCCTTATTGATCAAGCTGGCTAGCTTCTTCAGTTCCTCCATTACCTGTGCAGGGACAACCACAGTTTCCACCACAGCTTTATAAATTAGCCAAGCAAGGAAGCGGGCTCCATTCTCTAATTCAACTTCATCAGACCAAGGGAATACGTCCTTTACCGCTTTACCGAGTGTGTAGGCGATCTTCTGTGCCTCTTCATAAGCAGGCTCGAGTATGTCTGCAAGGAGTTGCTTCCCGAACCCGTATTCAGCAGAGCCGTAGGGATAGGTCATTACAGAGCGTTTGGTAATAGAGCGTGAGAGCTTCCCATCTTTCCAAGCAGCGGGCCACTCTTGCCATTTCTTTGCTTGTCCCTTCCATACCTCTTTCTTGACTCGCAATTTCCCAGAGACAACCTGATCCAAATAAGCGGCCACTTTGTCAGCCACAATTTGGTAAATGTCACTAGGCTTATCACCAGCCAGAAGATTCACAGCGCGTCCTGTAGTCTCACAGCAGGTAGCCAGGCCAAGGTGTTGAAGACCCGAACAAGAGCCATCCAAAGCGATAGGCATACGGCTTTCATACTTGGTAGGCCCACCCTGTGTATTCAATGCTTCATCTATTTCAAAGCAGCAAGCTAGGAACTGGAACGGTTTATCAGCACCTTCCCATTCACGGTTCTGTAGCGGGTCACTGGCGATCATCTGGATCATTTCGATGTTCGCATCAGTCCACTTTACACGGTCAGCATGTGCGGCCTTGTCTTCACCCCAGACGTTCGCCGTGTGCCAGCGTAGCCAATACCAGCCACGTTCCCCAAGCTCCATGCCTACGTCAAATTGAAGCATGGCCTTAATGTAGTCTGGCCCTTGTGGGTTGATCCCGGCGTTGTTGCCTAAATCGATGCAGTTTGAAGGGAACTTACTGAGGACTCGGAGATCTGATCACCACCATCCTCTTCAAGTTTGCATCATGGGCACGTCGCTTCACCCCATCACCAACTGGCCTACATACAACAAGTCTTTGATTAACCGTGGTTCACTCACCTTCTGGGTTGATGCCGAAGCCATGAACAGCTGGTTTCACCACGACCATCATGGGCGCCGAGGTCGCAGCCAGCTTTACACCGACCAGACCATCTGTACCTTCCTGATGCTCAAGGGGATTTTCAACCTCACTCTACGGGCCACTCAGGGACTACTAGACTCCCTGTTCGAGTTGATGAATGTACCGTTGTGCGCACCGGACTATAGCTGCGTCAGCAAGCGAGCACGCTCGGTGACTGTGGCTTATCGACAGCCCCCAAAGGAACGTATTACCGACTTGGTTATCGACTCAACCGGGCTGAAGGTGTTTGGGGAAGGCGAGTGGAAGGTCAGAAAACACGGTTCGGAGAAGCGGCGAGTGTGGCGCAAGTTGCATCTGGCGGTAGACCCGGTGACCCACGATATCGTGGCGGCGGAAGTCTCACTGGAAAATGTCCATGATGCCGAGGTGTTGCCCACCTTGCTCAACCCTCTGCGGCGTAAGCTGGGACATGTTTATGCGGATGGTGCCTATGACAGCAAAGCCAGCCATCAGCTTATCTCGCGCAAAGGGGCGACAGCCTGTATCCCGCCTCGTAAGAGCGCGGGGTTATGGAAAAAGGGGCATCCAAGAAATGAGGCCGTGCTGGTGATGCGCAAGAAAGGGCTGGCGCACTGGAAGAAGATATCGGGGTATCACCGTCGCTCGCTGGCAGAGACGGCGATGTATCGGCTCAAGCAATTGCTGGCGGGGAAAATCAGTCTGCGTAACTACAACGGCCAAGTGGGAGAAGTCATGGCGTATGTTAGCGCCATAAACAAGCTGAATACCCTTGGTCTACCTGTCAGAAAGCCCCGAGTGTAGCGGTCACCAGGGGCTGGGGCAGTTGCTGCTTGATGGTTGATTTGGGAAACAACGCC
>NZ_JBFODU010000035.1:0-56169 GCF_040908505.1 Aeromonas sp. R1-2
AATGCGTTGGCGGAGCGGGTGAACGGGATTTTGAAAGGAGAGTTATTGTTGCAAAGCCCGCAGGATTTGACGCAAGCGCGGGAAATGGTGCGTGAGGCGGTGGATATTTACAACGCGGAGCGGCCGCATCATGCGTTGAAATACAGAACCCCCGATGCGGTACATAGGGGGTTCTGAGTGGAGCAAAGCTAGCCGAAAATGTGTAAACCTATTTCAGGACTAGACAGGTCGGTGTGCGGATCACGCTGCCAGTACCTTGCGGATCTCCTGGATGGAGAGCTTGTACTGACGAGGACACTGGCGCCATACAGTCAGCATCCGCTGGTACTTGTCGCGCATGGCGATGTCGCTGGAGAGCTCGTCGCACGGGCACTTGAGCTCGGGGAAGCGCTTGTCCACTTCCAGCAAGAAGCAGACATAGTCGGCCAGCTCCCGCTCCTGGCTGCGGCTGTAGCCGTTGAACTCCAGACGGCTGGCGTTGATCTCGCCCTGATCGGCCGCATCCAGATTACCCCATGAGATGGCCAGTGCGTGGTGCAGCTCCAGGGTGTCGATCACCTCCTGGCAGGTCGCCAGATCCAGATGGCCGAAGCTCTTCTCCAGCTCGAGGATCTGCAGGCAGTAGCCGCGCTCGATGATGGTGCTGGCGCGCTGGTAGACGTCCGCTTTCTCCGGATTGAGTTTCGCCAGAATTTCGTACTGGTTGCTCAGGATCAAACGCTCAGTGTTGCTCATGTTCATGGGATATCTCGCTGGAAGATGATTCTGGGGCCACGTTAACCCATATATAAAATGAATTTTTTGATCTGGGCGGGGGAGTTGGTGAGAAAAATCCGCTGGCAAGGGGTGGCTGAGCAGACGAAAAAGGCCTGCATGGCAGGCCTTTCAATAACGCAGGGGAGGGTTACCCCTTGAGGAAATCCAGTACCACCTGATGGTGATCGCTGGTTTTGAACTTGTCGAAGTGGTGGGCAATCTTGCCCTCTTCGTCGATCAGGAAGCTCTGGCGGTGAATACCGTCATACTCTTTGCCCATGAACTTCTTCGGGCCCCAGACGCCAAAGGCATCGGCGACGGCGTGGTCCTCATCGGCCAGCAGAGTGAAGTTGAGCTGGTCCCGCTCTTCGAACTTTTTCAGCCGTTTGGCCGGGTCCGGGCTGATGCCAAGCACCACCACATTGAGGGCGGCCAGCTCGGCGTTCACATCGCGCAGGCTGCAGGCCTGGGTGGTGCAGCCGGGGGTCATCGCCTTGGGGTAGAAATAGACCAGCACCTTCTTGCCGCGCAGGCCAGCGAGGCTGACCTGATTGCCATTCTGGTCGGGCAGGGAGAAATCGGGGGCGGGGCTGCCAGCTTGTAGTGGTTGCATGGGGTCTCCTCGGGTAAAACGCCCTCAGGCGTGTTTGCGATTGACGATAAACTCGAACGATTCGGCACCCAGTTGACGACAGAATTCGGCGAAGGCGGTTTGCGAACCTTCCACTTCACCCTCTCTGGCCAGATTGAGCTGAAAACTGATCTTCAGCAGGTTGAACGGCTGCTGCTCCAGGGTCATGGATTGCATCGCCTGAATGTTCCAGCCATGTTCGCTGAAGAACTGGGTGCACTGGCTTACGATGCCGGGCTCGTCGCGGATCAACAGGTCGGCACTGGCGCGGACGTCATACTGCAGGGACTGGTGGCGCTCGGTGCGTTTCATCATGGTGATGAGATCCCACTCCTGGCTACGCAGGGGCAGGCTGATTTCGAGTTGCATCATGCTGTTCCAGTCGCCCGAGAGCAGCATGATAAAGGTAAATTCATTGCCGAAGATGCCAAGGCGGCTGTCTACAATGTTGCAACCACAGCCACTGACGTGGCGGGTCACTTCATTGACGATGCCAGGCCTGTCCGTGCCGATGGCCGTTACGACCAGGTAGTGAGTCATAAATCTTCTCTCGTCCGTTATTTCGTTGCGAAAGCCGCGCTGGCAAGCCAACCCTCCGGCCCTGATGACCACTCCCTGAGGGACGCTGCCGACTTTCGTCCATTGCTTTTTGTTCCGGATTGTATCACGGCTTGCCCCCTCTCTCCCTTGTTTTTCAAAGGGGTCAGCTTTACCATTACGCCCCTGAAAATCGGGAGAAAAGTCCATGTTACGCGGTAGTATTGTTGCGCTCGTTACCCCCATGCTGGCTTCAGGTGAAGTCGATTGGGCCAGTCTGGCCAAGCTGGTTGACTATCATGTCAGCGCCGGGACCTGCGCCATTGTTGCGGTGGGTACCACAGGGGAATCGGTGACCCTGAGCGAGCAGGAGCATATCGCCGTCGTTGAAAAGACCGTTGAGTATGCCGCCGGACGCATTCCCGTCATCGCCGGTTGCGGCTCCAACAATACTGCCCATGCCATTGAATTGGCAAAGCGACTGGCCAAAACCGGCGTGGTGGCGGGTCTCTCGGTGACTCCTTACTACAACAAGCCCACTCAGGAAGGTCTCTATCGCCACTATTGTGCGATCGCCGAGGCTAGTGGTCTGCCCCAAATTCTTTATAATGTGCCCGGTCGCACCTGTTGCGATCTCAAACCGGAGACCGTGGCCCGTCTGGCCAAGGTTCCCGGCATTATCGGTTTGAAAGAGGCAACCGGCGATTTGAGCCGCACCCCGCTGCTGCGCGAGCTGTGCGGGCCGGAGTTTGCTCTCTACAGTGGCGACGATGCCACTGGTTGTGATTTTATGCTGCAAGGTGGCGATGGCGTGATTTCGGTCACCACCAATATTGCAGCGGCCCAGATGGCCGACATGTGTCGTGCTGCGCTGGCCGGTGATGCCGGGCAGGCGCATGACATCAACAATCTCTTGATGCCGTTGCACAAGACTCTGTTCTGCGAACCGAGTCCCACCCCGGTGAAATGGGCCTGTGCCCAACTGGGGTTGATTGCAACAGCCACCTTGCGCCTGCCGCTGGTTGACCTCACCCCCGAGGGCGAACAGCTGATGGCGCGAGCACTGACCACTGCGGAGTTGATGGCGAGTGTTTAAATCTAATGGAAAGGGAAATAGAGCCCGTCTGGTGCTGAGCGTTGCGACTGTGGCCGTCTTGGCCGGTTGCAGCACCCCCCAGGATCGCAAAATGGCCAACCGCGACTTCGGTTATGAAGATGCCCGCCTCGAGGGCCGCGCGTTCTTGATCCCCGCAGGATTGAGTGCCCCCACCTTCAACAGCCAGTACGATATTCCGCCGCTTCCCGAGAGCAGCCGTGAAGGTGCCCTCGGCGCCCAAGTTGATGTGCGCCCACCCGCTCAACTGCTGACCGTGGTACCGGGCAGCCAGGTGGTGCAGAGCGCAACCGAACCGACCGTTGCCTTCTATGCCCTGAGCACCAGCCAGAGCGTGGAGCGCGATACCTGGTCGTTCCTGATGAACTTCCTGGCCAAATACAAGGTCACCACCGAGAAGCTGGATCAGCAGGATGGCGTATTGCAGACCGGCTGGTTTGACAACACAGTCGCTCTCGATGGCTGGGGTGAAGATGACGAAGACTTCAAAATCCGTCAGCGTTACCAGTTCACCGTGCGCAACGATGCCCAGCGCCACGCCGTCAACATGTCGGTCCGGGTACTGGATCACGAAGAGACCATCGATGGCGAGACCAGCAACAAGCTGACCCCAGTCGATGCCCAGCGCTACGCCGCGCGAGTGCTGAACCAGTTCTCGCTCTATTACGACAGCCAGCTGAAAGCCCGCGAGCAGCACAAGTCCAACGATGGCATGGGTCTGCAACTGGGTCTGGACAACAACGAGCTGAGCGCCTGGATTGCCGAAGGCTCCTTTGATCAGGTGTGGCGTCGCCTCAACCAGGTACTGCCCGCTTACGGTTTCACCATCAAGGATACCCAGCAGTCTCTGGGCTGGATCGACGTCGAATACGAAGAGCCGGGTGCCGAGTTCTGGAAGGCGAAAGGGAGCGAGCCGTTCAAACTGGAGGAGGAGAAATATCGCTTCCAGCTTGGCGAAATGGCGGGAGGCAAGACCTCCATCACCCTGTTCGACAAGGACAAGAAGCCGGTATCGTCCGGGGTTATCTCCCAGATGTATATCAGCCTGTCCGAGGCGTTCGCCAAGGGGCTGGCCGATCAGGCAGCAGCAAAAACAGAATAAATACAGGGGCCTTGTGCCCCTGTTTTGTTATCAAAATCCCCCTGAAAACGCGGGGATTCCGAGCGGTTTTCGATGATGCGAGCCCCCTTGCCAGCCCGTTGCAAACAGAGCGTGCAGGTGAGGGACTCGCGATGTTTACCCCACAAACAGGAAGTGTTATTAGCCATGAGTCTTGCAGATCAAGTATTGGCGGTGAATGACGATTTGCCGATCCGTACCGATAAACCTGTCCATTCCGGCAAAGTGCGCAGCGTCTACTGGTTGACCCCCGAAGACAGTGCCCGGCTCATAAAAGAGAAAGGCTATGATGTGCCGGCCGATGCGCCTCTCGCCCTCATGGTGATCAGCGATCGCATCTCGGCCTTCGATTGCATCTGGCAAGGTGTGGATGGCCTGAACGGCGTGCCGGGCAAAGGGGCGGCGCTCAACGCCATCTCCAGCCACTGGTTCAAGCTGTTCAAGGAGAAGGGACTGGCCGACAGCCACATTCTGGATATTCCGCACCCCTTCGTCTGGATCGTGCAAAAAGCCCGTCCGGTGATGATCGAGGCGATTGCTCGCCAATACATCACCGGCTCCATGTGGCGTGCCTACAAGGATGGCGAGCGCGAGTTCTGCGGCATCACCCTGCCGGAAGGGCTCAAAAAAGATCAGAAGCTGCCGGAAATTCTCATCACTCCGTCCACCAAGGGCGTGCTGACAGGGCTGGATGGCGTGCCGGAAGCCGATGACGTCAACGTCTCCCGTGCCGATATCGAGCGCCACTATAAAGGCTTCAACTTCAGCAAACCGGCCGACATCGACCGCTACGAAGTGCTGCTCAAAGAGGGCTTCAACGTCATCAGCGACGCGCTGGCCGCGCTGGATCAGATCTTCGTCGATACTAAGTTCGAGTTTGGTTACGTCCACGATGCCGCCGGCAACGAGAAGCTGATCTACATGGACGAAGTGGGCACCCCCGACAGCTCCCGTATCTGGGATGGCGCGGCCCTGCGCGACGGTCAGATTGTCGAGAAGTCCAAAGAGGGTTTCCGTCAGTGGCTGCTCAACCACTTCCCGGATCCGGACATCCTGCTCAACAAGAACCGTATGCCGGAACGTTTTGCCCTGGCCCGCGACAACAAGCTGCCTACCGAAGTGATGATGGATATCTCCAACACCTATGTCGGGATCGCCGAAAAGATCATCGGCCACAAGCTGGCGCGTTCTGCCAATCCCAAGCAGGAGATCATCGAGGTGCTGCGCGATCAGTACGGTCTGATCGACTAAGGGTTGCTCTCTTTTTTTGTCGTCAACAAACAAACGTTTGCTGATGGCGAAGGAGATAGGCAGAGAAACAGACGGGCCCCGCTATGGGGCCCGTTTTTATTGCTGGTCTGGCGGCAAGCGAGCGGCGATTAGCCGTTGACCCTGAACACCTGACCGGTCTGGATGCCCAACACCGACTTCTTGTAAGCCTGCGCCACCTTGGCGGCTGGCACCGGCACGAACCCCGGGAAGAAGTCGGCGTATTTGTCCATCGACTCCGCCAGCACGGTGGGGCTCACCACGTTGATGCGAAGGCCTCTGGGTAGCTCGCAGGCGGCCGCTTTCACAAAGTGATCGATGGCGCCGTTGACTGTGCTGGCGCTCACGCCCCAGTTGATCGGCTCCTCGCTCAGAATACCGCTGATCAAAGTGATGGAACCCTTGTCAGTCAGATAGGGAATGGCGGCTCGGGTCAGGTTGATCTGGCCCATCAGCTTGCTCTCCAGTCCCACCTGCCACTGCTCGTCGGTCATCTCGGTCAGGCCGTTGAAGGCCACGTTGCCGCTGGCTACCACCAGCGCATCGAACTGACCCACCTTGGCAAACAGCGCCTTGATGGAGGCGGGATCGCGCATATCGACCGTGGCATCACCACGGCTGTGGCCGACCCGGATCACCTGATGATCTTTGGCAAGCAGTTCACTGACAGCGGAGCCGACGGTGCCGGAGGCACCCACAATCACAATTTTCATCTGCATCACTCCTGGTTGGGATGTATCGATTCTAGCGCAACAGAAAATGCTAAAAAGCGCGTAAAATAAACCCATTGTTTCCATATTGGAGCTAATGATGGATATCGCCCATCTGGCCAGCTTTTACGAAGTGGTGCTGCGCGGCAGCTTCTCGGCCGCTGCCGATACGCTGGGAGTGAGTAAGGGGATGCTGAGCCGCCACGTCAGCGCGCTGGAGACCTCCCTCAATGCACAACTGTTGCAGCGCACCACCCGCCGCCTCAGTCTGACCGAGGCGGGCAAGACCCTCTATCAGCAGGCGGGGGAGATCTTCGCGTTGGCTCGGCAGGCGGAGCAGGATATTCAGGCGCTGACCGAAGAGGATTGCGGACGACTGCGCTTTACCTGCCCGGTCAGCACCGGCGACCGCATGGTGAGCGAACTGCTGACCAGCTTTGCCGAGCTCTGCCCGGGAGTGGAGGTGGAGCTCAACTTCACCAACCAGATGGTCGACATGAGTCAGGGAGAAAACGACATCGCCCTGCGCGCCATGAGCGAGGTGCCGGACAATCTGGTGGCCCTGCCGCTGGGGCGGCTCAAGGATGTGGTGGTGGCCAGCCCCGCGCTGGTGGCGCGCGAGGGGCGTCCCGCCACTCCCTATGAGCTGAGCGGGCGCAGCTGCCTGTTGCAGGGGCACAATCCTGCCTGGGAGCAGTGGCACTTTATCCGTGAGGGGGAGGAGGCCCACATTCTGGTGCAGGGCAAGGTGCGGACCAACCACTACAGCACAGTGCTGCAACTGGCGCGTGCCGGTATGGGCTATGCCAAGTGCCCGCTGATGCTGGTGGAGTCGCAGCTGACGGCGGGGGAGCTGGTGACCGTGCTCGACGAGTGGCAGAGCGGCCTGCATCAGCTGCATGTGCTGCATGCCCAGCAGCGGCGAGTGCCGCGCAAGCTCCGGCTGTTCAAGCAGGTGCTGGCCCAGTGGTTTGCCGAGCGACCACACTACCTGCTCTGAGCGGCGTTATTTTTCTGTCATCTTCGGCTGCTACCCTGCGCCCATCATCGGCATCAGGAAGATCAGCGGGAATGAAGAGCAATAGAGGGTTGACCGGTTTTGTACTGCTCTGTGCAGTCTTGGGGGCCGGCAGTGTACAGGCCATGGTGGAAGTGAAGGTGCCGGAGAATTTCCGCATCCTCGCGGTGAGCAACGGCACCTTGCAGGATGAGCAGCATGCCACCCTGGTGGATGGCGAGCAGCAACTGCTGGTGCGCTTCGAGGGGGTGATCCCCAGCCGCAGCAGCAGCGAGAATGATCGGCAGGTACGCTCCGAGCCGCAGGTGGTGCGCTATCAGGGCAGCAATCAGCATTTGCAGCTGACGGCCAGCGTACCGGGGGACGAGCGGGGGATGCAGGCCTATGCCAAGGCTCCTGTGGTGGCGTTGCAGGAGAATGGCCGCGCGCTTGCCATCCAGCAGGACGCGCTGGTGACAAGCGGCATGCTGCTTGGGGTGGATTGGAACGGCAAACTGGCTGAATACAACCGCAGCGGCGGCAAGGCGGCGCTGACGGCCGTCGCTGTGACTACACAACCAACAGCTACGCTATCCGGTGGGGGGCAACCCGTTGTGGCTGCCAGCGAGCTGGAAGGGCAGTTGCAGCAGTTGTTCCTCCAGGCAGACCCGGCTCTGCGCAAGCGCTTTATCGGTTGGGCCGTGCCACAGCTTTAAGTTTTCTGCCCGTTGCAGTAACGTGGACACTCCTTTTTCAGGCGCTCTGTTCATCATACTCAACGAGGTTTTCATGTTTGAATTGCATTCACGCCTGCAGGCAGATACCCGGTGGCTCGGGGATCTGCCCCTCTGCCGGGTCTTGCTGGCCAAAGACTGCCAGTATCCCTGGCTGATCCTGGTACCGCGAGTAGCCAACCTGCGGGAAATTCACCATCTGGCGCCGGAGCAGCAGCAACAGCTGATGCAGGAGTCCTGCGCCGTCGCCGCCCTGATGGAGAAGGCCCTCAGCCCGGACAAGATCAACATCGGAGCGCTGGGCAATCTGGTGCCGCAACTCCACCTTCACCATGTCGCCCGCTTTGCGACGGATCGCGCCTGGCCCGGCCCCATCTGGGGGGCTCATCCGGTCGTGCCTTATGAGCCACAAGTTTTGGTCCAGCAGGCCGATATATGGCGTGCCCGGCTCGCCAAGCTGAGCGGTTTCACCCCAGTGGCTGCTGATAACGGAGTCAACTGAGAGGCGTGTCGCTATTTCAGTCTCCGGGCCGCGCCATCTGTTAGAGTTATGGTATAGATAAGCCCATTTTCGATGTTCAGGAAGGTCCCATGATAGTGACAAGATCCGATGACGATGCCGTATTGACCACAGAGGATGTGCTGCTCAGCCTGTGCAACTCGGTGACGGACGTTTTGAGTGCCGCGACCATGAGTCAGGTGCGGTTTTCCGGCATGGTGCAGCGGATCAGCAAGACCTGCCTCAAGCCGGATATCGGTTGCTTCGTGCTGTTCGATGGCGGTTTTTCCGGTCTGGTGGTGATCAACTTCTCCGCCGCCGCCGCCATGGAGCTGTACGAGAGCTACATGCTCAGCATGGGGCTCTCCAAAGAGGATCTCGCCATCTCCCACACCTCTGACGAGGTGAGCAACGTGATGGGCGAGCTGATGAACCAGATCGTCGGTAGCTTTACCGTCAAGGTGGGCCGCGATCTGCAGACTCACATCACCCAGAACCAGCCGAAGATGCTGGCGCTAAACAAGCAGGTGATGCTGAGTGTCGATACCAATCTCGACAGCCCGGAGTCCCGCCGCGTTACCTTCTTCACCGCCCGCAACAACATCTTCTATCTGGAGCTGGCGATGGACAAAACCGAGTTCATCCGTATCCACAATGAGGGGATGGAGCACGAGGAGCTGGATCCCGATGCGCTGATCGCCCAGGCCAAGCAGGATGCCGCCAAGCCGGCTCAGGCGGCAGCTCCGGTTGCCAACGATCACGACGATCTGCTCGACTCTTTGGGTATCTGAGGCAAATGCCGGATAGCAACAAGGCCACCTTCGGGTGGCCTTGTTGTATCGGTGCGCACAACCGTTGTTAGAAGTTGTAGAGCAGGCCGGTGTTGAACATCACTGATTCAGAATCGTAGAAGTTGATGTCGGAATCGGACTTGGCATAGCCAGCGGTAAAGGTTGCGGAGAGCGGAGCAATACCGAACAGGCGGTGCCAGAAGAAGGTACCGGTCAGGGCAAACTCGTCGGAGTCGGCGTTTTGGCCAAAGATCGGGTTGGCCTCATCATATTTGGTCTGGCCCAGATAGGCGTTGCTGACGAAAGACCACTGGGAAGCGCGCATGCCGTAGGTCAACTGGAGGCCGTTGCTCTTGTAGCTTTGGGCGCTGCCATCCAGATCGGCTTGGCGGTAGATAAAGGCTGGCTCCAGCATCTGACCGGGCGCCAGCTGCCATTTGTAGGAGAGGTCGAGGGCGTGGATCTTGCCGTTGCGATCCAGCTTGGCTGCATAGTTTGTCTGGTTATCCTTATCGTATTGCTGGCCGCTGCGCTCCTCATCTACCTCGATGTTGCGGGTGGTCAGGCTGCCATTGAAGTTGCTACCCCAGATGCTGTCCCAGGCGAAGCGAACCCCTTTTGACTTGATATCGGTCGACTGGCGATCAACGCCTACGGCGAAGGGATCGCTCCACTGCTCGGTCGGCATGGCATTAAAGACCACGGAGCCAGCTACGATGCCCTTGTCGCTCATCTCCTGACGGATACCGAGCTGCTGGGTGAAGTCGAAACGGATGGCATCCTGGATCAGGTTACCGAGGAAGACCTGGGTTCGGGTATCGGCAAAGGTGTAGCGGATATCGGCGTTGAGCAGCGGGGCAACGGCGGAGCTGCTCTCGGCACTGCCCAGTCCGCTCAGGCGGCGGTTTTCATCATCACCACTATAAAAATTCGATTCGTAATTGATGACACTGACCCCGCCAAGCAGGAAACCGGACCAGCCAGACTCCTTGGGAATTTCACCCAAATCAGCATAAGCACTATTTGCGACCAGCAGGCCCAGGCCCAGCAAGGTGGTGTTGCGCATCGGATAACTCCTAAATTAAATGGCGGTGAATTTTTTCGGCCGGTGAGTATAAAGAAAAAACCTTAATGGCAACTGACTCAATATTGCCAATTATCCTAACCCACTCATTTCATTCGGTGAATCGTTAATTAATTGTGCGAGATTAAGAAGAGTTCACTCGGTTGTGCTGGTATTCTGTACCGCGAATATCGGGGGAAAACAATAAGATGAAACAGATTAAATCCTGGGCGCAATATTATGTCGATCTGATGACCAAGCTGGGACTGGTGCGCTTTAGCATGTTCCTGGCGGCGGGCATTATCGTGCTGGCGGTCGCCATCCAGATGGGGGTGACCCTGTTCCTGCGCGGCAATATCGATGTGATCGACTTCGTTCGCTCGGTCTTCTTTGGCCTGCTGGTGACTCCCTGGGCGGTCTATTTTCTCTCCATCGTGGTGGATCAGCTGGAGGATTCCCGTCAACGACTGAGCCGGATGGTGCGCAAGCTGCAAGATATGCGCGAGCGGGATCTGGAGCTCAATACCCAGCTGCAGGAGAACATCAGTCGCCTCAACGCCCAGATTGCCGAGACCAACCGGGCCGAGAGCCTGCGTCTGCAGGCCATTGAGGATCTCGAGAACGAGGTGTTCCAGCGAGAGAAAGCCCAGCTTCATCTGGGGGAGCGTACCGCCCTGCTGCGCTCCTTTATCGACTGCTCCCCCGATCTGGTCTACTACCGCAACGAGGATGAGCAGTTCTCCGGTTGCAACCGCGCCATGGAGGAGCTGACCGGCAAGGTGGAGGCCGAGCTGATCGGTCTGACCCCGTTCGATGTCTACAAGCAGGAGATTGCCAACAAGGTGGTGGAGACCGACAAGCAGGTTTTTGCCAGCAACGAGCCGCTCACCTACGAGCAGTGGCTGGAGTATCCCGATGGCCGCAAGGCTTACTTCGAGCTGCGCAAGGTGCCCTTCTTCGACCGCTTCGGCAAGCGACTCGGCTTGCTCGGTTTTGGCCGCGACATCACCGAGCGCAAGCAGTATCAGGACAAGCTGGAGAAGGCGAGCCGCGACAAGACTACCTTCATCTCCACCATCAGCCACGAGTTGCGCACCCCGCTCAACGGCATTGTGGGCTTAAGCCGGATGCTGATGGATACTCCCCTCGATCCCAAGCAGCACCAGCAGCTCAAGACTATTCACCTGAGTGCGGTGACCCTTGGCAATATCTTCAACGACATCATCGACTTGGACAAACTGGATCGCCGTCGCCTCGAAATTGCACCGACCCGTATCGATCTGCCCGCCTTCCTCGACGAGCTGGAGACCCTGTCGCGTATTCAGGCGGAGCAGAAGGGGCTCTATCTGCATTTCGATCGGGATGGCGACATGCCGCAATTTGTGATGGCTGACGGCACCCGCCTGCGTCAGGTGCTGTGGAATCTGGTGGGCAACGCGGTCAAGTTTACCGATGAGGGGGGCGTCACCGTGCGCTGTCTCTCCCATCCCGCCGATGAGCCGGGCAAGCTGGCCCTGCACTTCGAGGTGGAGGATACCGGTATCGGCATCCCGCGCGCCCAGCAGGAGAAGATCTTCGCCATGTACTATCAGGTGCAGGGCAAGAAGCACGCCACCGGCACCGGTATCGGCCTCGCGGTCTCCCGTCAGCTGGTGCAGGCGATGGGCGGGCAGCTTTATGTGGATAGCGATCCGGGCGAAGGCTCCTGCTTTACCGCCGAATTGGAAGTGGCTTGCGCCGAGCCTGTGTTGCCAGAGCAGGAGGAGGAGATGCCTTCCCTCGATATCCTGCTGGTGGAGGATGTGGAGCTTAACGTGACGGTGGCCTGCGCCCTGCTGGGCAAGCTGGGTCATCAGGTGCAGGTGGCACGGGACGGCACCCAGGCGTTGGCGATGGCCAACCCGGATGATTTCGACCTCATTTTGCTCGATATCCAGCTGCCGGACATGACCGGCTTCGATGTGGCGAAAACCCTGCTGGAGCGTTATGGCGACAGCCTGCCACCCATGGTGGCACTCACCGCCAACTCCACCGGTGATCGCCAGTACTACCGGGATCACGGCATGCAGGATGTGATTAACAAGCCGCTTGGCTCCAAAGCAGTGCGGGAGGTGATTGGCCACCTGTTTGCCGATCTGGCCGAGGATGAAGCGGACGAGCAGGCGGATGCGGGCAATCAGGATTCCCTGCTGGATATCCCCTTCCTCACCGATTACGCCGATACCGTGGGTAAACCGGTGCTGCTCTCCAGCGTTGATCTGTTCGAGAAGATGATGCCGGACTACATGGCGGTGCTCGACTCCAACATGATTGCCAAGGATCAGGCCGGCGTGGTGGAAGAAGCCCACAAGATCAAAGGGGCGGCAGGCTCCATTGGCCTGCGCCGACTGCAGCAGACTGCCCAGCTTATTCAGAGCCCGGATCACCCCGCCTGGTGGGAGAACGTAGAGGACTGGATTGAGACGCTGCGCCGCGAATATCCCGGCGATATCGCCCGTCTGCGGCGTTGGTTGCTGTCTTGAGGCTGGAGGTTGTCTTGAGTCTGATGGAAGTTGCTGGCAAGGAGCTGCGAGATGTATAGCCGTTTGATTACCCCTGCGCGCATCCACCCTTGGGGAGACGAGGATCTGCTGGAGGCGACCGAGCAGGATCGCGCCCGTATCGTGCAGGCCGCACCGGTGCGCCGGTTGCAGCAGAAGACCCAGGTCTTTCCGCTCGATGTGAAGGCCTCGGTGCGTAGCCGCCTCACCCACTCGCTGGAGGTGCAGGAGACCGGTCGCCAGATCAGCCGCCGCATTCTGGCCGCCTTGCCAGCAGGAACGGTCTGCGAAGGGGCCTTTATCAATCTGGTGGAGATGTCCTGCCTGCTTCATGACGTGGGCAACCCGCCGTTTGGCCACTTTGGCGAGCAGGTGATGAGCCAGTGGCTCGGCGAGATGCTCGATCCCCTTTATCAGCAGGCGCTGGCGCAGCCCCCCTCGGCCCAGTGGGCTGAATTGCGTCAGGACCTGCAACTGTTTGATGGCAACGCCCAGAGTCTGCGGCTGGTGCACAGCCTGCACGAGCTTAACCTGACGCTCGGGCAGCTGGCGGCACTCTGCAAATACCCGCAGCAGCCGCAACCCGGGGTGAGCTATGGTCAGCATCATGGCTGGAGCAGCAAGCGGGGCATCTTCTTTAGCGAGCAGCCGCTCTACCGTGCCCTCGGCCAGAGTCTGGGATTGGCCCCCGGCTGCCGTCATCCGCTGGTCTACATCATGGAGGCGGCCGATGACATCTCCTACTGCATCGCCGATCTGGAAGATGCGGTAGATCGGAGGATCCTGACACTGTCAGAGCTGCTGGTGGCGCTGCGGGTTGCTGACCAGAGCGACTATCTGGCTGCGTTGCTGGACGAGGCGCTGGCTTCTGGTCGGGGCTTTTTCCCCCATTTTCGCCAGCAGCTGACCCGGGATCTGGTGGCGTTGGCGGCGCAGAGCTATGTCAGCGAACATCAGGCCATTTTGCAGGGCTCCTATCAGCAAGCGCTGCTGCACGGTCAGGCGCCGGCGGCGCGGGTGCTCGATATCCTCAAGCAGGTGGCCCGCGAGCTGGTCTTTATGCGCCCCGAAGTCGAGGCTCTCGAACTGGAAGGGTATGCGGCGCTGCGCGGGGTGCTGACCAGTTATGCCTGTCTATTGGCGCTGCCTGCGCCACAGTTTGCTCGCCTGCTGGCCGGGGAGGGGAGTCAGGCGCTGTTCTTTGCGCGCCGCCTCTATCACCGCCTCTCGGCTCGTCACCTCAAGGCCTATCGATTGGCGATCGCCACCCCGGATCCACGTTTTGCCTGTAAGCATGAGCAAGAGTGGTATTACCGGGTGCGGTTGCTGCTCGATTATGTCAGCGGCATGACGGATACCTACGTGCTGGAGGAGTACCGGCTACTCTCGGGGATCTGATGTCCCAAGCTCCCCTTCGGGCAGCATAAAATGCCGTAAAAACGTTTAAAAAGGAGTCGCAAGAGGCTTGTTTTAAATTCGGATATTTTTTAGACTTCTGCAACCTGTTCAACTTTTATCCGGTAAGGAGACGAATATGCAACATCTGATGCTCAATATTGCATTCTCTCGCGGCACTGCGTGCGGCGTGAAATCTCGTGCTCTTTTACCGCGTGGCGTAAACAGGTAACCCCTGTCTTTTTATCACCCGCGGTTCGTCCCGCAGGGTGATATCCACTTTCTCCGGGAGAACCGCATGTTCAACTGGAGAATATCATGTCTATCGAACTGGTTTTACTGCGCAGTGTTGAATCCCTGGTCCAGAGAAGGATTGCCCGGGTCGAGCGTCGTCTCGTGCAGGTCAATCTGTCGCCCGCCCTGCTCAGGGATATCGGGCTGGAAGGATATCAGGGTCAAATCGCCCTCGTTCGCGAGCGGGAGTATCAAACCGGCTTCCGCCTCGGGAATCGAATAACCTGATCGCGAAGGGGAGAATAAGATCCCCCTCGCTAGTGAAATGGCAGGCTGCATGCCTGCCATTTTTCCATCTTATGGTTGATTCCAGGTTCACATGTTGGTGACTCAGTATTATCCTCTCCGCCCTCTTTGTAACAGCTGCGATTGTTTTCTCGCCTTGCGTCGTCAGGATCTGCAAGATTAGAGGTGGCAGCCCTATCTGTTTTACTCATCAGGACAAGACCTTATGCCACTCCTTCGTCAGCTTTTTCTTCCCATTTTGCTGTTGTTTTCAGGCATGTTGGCTGTTGCGGCTCCCCAGCCGCAAGATGAGAGCACAAGTAACGAAATCTCCGCACAAAAGGAGCTGCTGGTTGGGGTACCCCGTGGTGGTTATCCCCCTTTCATCTATCAACTCCCCAACCAGCGTTATGCCGGCCCGCTCAAAGAGTTGGCCTCGCGCATTGCAGCAGAAATGGGCGTGTCCCTGCGCTATATATCCTACAACTCCTACGTAGATGCCCAGATTGCTCTCCAAGGCGGCCAGATCGATGCATTAATCGGGGTCGAACGTAATGCTCTTGAATTGAAGGGGATAAACCCTATTGGCAGTATCGGTTCTTATGCTCGCTCCATTTTAATGCATACCCCGGATCAGCGATTGACCCTGGAGCAGGCGCGCAAGTTACGCTGGGTCTGTATTCGCGGGTTTGGCAGTTGTAATGAATTGGCTCGTTTGGGGATCTCTGATGTAACTGAGCTGGAGAGCCGCACTGAGGCGACCTATATGGTCAAGCTGGGCGCTGTTGATGCATATCTTGAGTTGGGTCCAATTGTTACCCTCAAGATGGAGAGAATGCCAGCGTCAATGGGGGTTGTCGCTCCTGGGTGGCTTTCTGGCAGCACGCTGACGATGGCGACCAGCTCCCGCCAGCCAGAGCTGAGCGAGAAGCTTTGGCAGGCATATCAACGGATACCCGTTGCAGACTCACGACTACGGTTGCATCAGGAAGATGAGCGCGCCAACGCTGGTCTGTTGCTGGAACCTGATGAGGCTAGTTGGCTGAAGCAGAGAAACAAGGTCATCAAGTTCGCCGTTGCCCCCGGATTTGCCGGCATCAGTGAAATCGATGACGAAGGTGAATTGCATGGCTATACGGCAGACCTGATGAAGTTACTGAGTCTGCGCTCCGGGATCCGCTTTGAGCTGGCGTCGACAAATACCTGGCAGGAGTCACTTAAACTGCTGAAAGAGCACAAAGTGGACCTTATTCCCTTGATGACACCGCTCAAGGATCGTCAGTCCTTTGCCTCTTTTACCTCCTCCTATCTGAAGTTCGACAGCTATGTTGTAGCCAGACACGGTGCTCGCCCGCTGAAGTCGTTGGTCGAGCTGAAAGGGCGTCTGATTGGTGGTGTGACGGGCTCTTACGAAGCCTCTCTCATTCACGCGCTGGGCGCCAATATTATCGAAGTAGGCAAAGATGCCGATTTACTGACCTTGCTTGACACTGGGCGAGCTGAATATGTGCTGTTGACCATGACCAATCTGGGACAGCAGGCAATGAAGGGTTTCAATGAGAAGTATCAGGTGGTGCTGAGTTCTCCCGAATTTTCCGTACCTATCAGTATGGCTGTCGACAATGCTCAGCCCGAGTTGCTCCGCATCATGGACAAGTTGCTGCTGACCATCACGGATGAGGAATGGCAACTGCTGGAGCGACGCTGGCTCAATGTGTCGGTCAATATCGAATCCGATTACACCCTGATTTACAAATGGTTGGCCATAGGGGGGGGCGCCTTGTTCGTCAGCGGTTTGCTGGTGATGTTCTGGGCTCGCAGTTTGCGTCGCCAGATTGCGCAGCGGAAAATCGCAGAGGACAAGCTGAACGAACAGTTGCTGTTTGTGCAGACCTTGCTCAACTCACTGCCAACCATGGTGGCGCTACGTGATAGCGAGCAGCGGATCACCTTGTGCAATCAGGCCTATCGCGATGCTTTCCTCGGTGCTGGCAGTAGCAGTGAGGAGCTGCAAAACATGCCAGAGACACTCAGAAACAGTGTGTTGGCAGAAGAGCGTTTGGTGTGGCAGACAGGACAGGATCTGGAGGGGGCAGGGAGCAACCTGCGAGCTGATGGTACACCCTGCCATGTTATCTATGCCAAACGCCCTTATCGCGATCCCGATGGCAATATGCTGGGGGTGTTGACAGTACTGACCGATGTCAGCCGGATCAAAGAGGCGGAGGAGCGCGCCCGTCAGGCTGAAAATCGCCTTACCCAGATTACCGACAGCATGCCTGGGGTGGTCTATCAGTATTTGTGGCAAGGACCCGGCAAGGGGCGGTTTTTGTATGCCTCTCAGGGTGCCAGCGAGATCCTCGGGGCTTCCCGGCAGGAGCTGTTCAATGCCGAATCGGGTGGTGAGGTGTTCGGCTTTACCGAAGAGGCGTTGCAGGATTTTGTCAGCAAGGTGGCCAATCATGCCGAGACTCTGGCGCCCCTCGACCTGGAGGTCAAGGTGGAGCGACCTGATGGAGATCGCTATCTGCAAGTGCGTGGCAACTTTGTCAGACAGGAGCAGCAGGCGCTGATCCTTAACGGGGTGATTCAGGACATCACGGCCCTCAAGCAACAGGAATACGAGCTGCGCGAAGCTCGCGCCTATGCCGAGCAGGCGATGCAGGCTCGCAGCCGCTTTTTGGCAACCATGAGCCATGAACTACGAACACCCATTTCAGGCATGCATGGCATGCTCGAATTGCTGCAAATGAGCGAGCTCAACGACGACCAGCGTTTTATGGTGCGCAATGTGGTCACCTCGACCAACAACCTGCTCTATCTGGTCAATGACATCCTCGATTTTTCCAAGATAGAAGCAGGTCAGTTGCAGTTGAATTACCAGAGCAGCCGGTTGCAAACGGTGATCTGCGATGCCATTCGTGGCCACGCGGCACTGGCTCATAACAAGGGGCTCAACGTGGTGCTGGAGTGGGAGCATCATGTGCCGGATTGGGCCGACATCGACGGGGTGCGTATCGGTCAGGTCATCTCCAACCTGCTCAACAATGCGGTGAAGTTTACCGAACAAGGGGGGATTACTATCCTGGTCAGCTACCTGAGCGAGCAACTGACCATCAGTGTCAGTGACACCGGTATCGGGATCGCCAAAGAGAAGCAGGCGCTGCTGTTCACGCCTTTTGAGCAGGTGGAGTCAGATATCAACCGTCGTTTTGGTGGCACCGGCTTGGGGTTGGCAATCTGTGAGCAGCTGGTATGCAAAATGGGGGGGGCACTGACACTGACCAGCAAGGCAGGGGAGGGCTCCAGCTTCCGCTTTACCGTGCCGCTAACCAATCCGCAGTGGGATCCCCCTGCTCTGGCAGACACAGAATGGTGGTTTTTCAGCGATGACACCAACCTCGAAGCGGCCATGGTGCGGCAGGGGGCCAAGCTCAGGTACTTGGGGGCCAATGAGCTCAGTCGCTCACTGGAAGGGTTGCTGTTGGCCGATCAACGGTGGCTTGAGCAAGCGCTTGGGGGGGAATGGCAAAGCTGGCTGCAACACTCTGCGCTGAAGGGGATCATAGCGTCACCCGATGAGGCGTTACGGGGGCGGATTGGTGAACAGAAATGGTGGCGTCTGGGTCTATCTCCTCTCTATCCGGATCTTCTGCTGGAGAGCTGCCACGAATTGCTACAGGAGCGGGTCACACCAATCCTCCCTGCGCTTGCAGAGAAGCTGGGTGGCAAAGTATTGGTGGCCGATGATCATCCGGTCAATCGTGCCTTGTTGGCACGGCAGTTGGCCATTCTTGGTATCGAGGCTCAGGTTGTGGAAGATGGCGAGAAGGCTCTGCGGGCCTGGCAGGGACAGCAATTCTCCCTGCTGTTGACTGATTGCCATATGCCGGTGATGGATGGTTATGCCCTGACCAAGGCGCTGCGGGCTGCGGGAGTGACGGCCCCCATCATAGGGGTAACGGCAGATACGTCGGAAGAGGCGAGTGCTCGTATGGTAGAGGCAGGCATGAGTGACATGTTACTGAAGCCCTACCCGCTGGATATCTTGCGCCAGATGCTGGCCCATTGGCTGGCAGAGAAGACGCCAACCAGAAGCGCGGTTGCGCCCGTTGATAGGGCTACAGGCATGCAGGCTGAGCGCTGGTTGGCGCTGTTTGGTGACGAGCTGACCGCGCGAGTCATGGCGGTGGAGTATCTCGATTCCAACCGGCAGGATGGCGAGGCAATGATGGCAGCACTGATTTGTCATGATGCCAGCGCCTTGGTAGAGACCGCCCACCGGGTCAAGGGGGCTGCCCGAATGGTCGGGTTGGAGGAGCTTGCCAGCCAGGCCGCCATACTGGAATCGGCAGCGCGATTGAAGCGGCTCGACGAGCTCGACGATCTGGTCAGCACTGTGCAGAGGTTGATGACGGCGATTGCCCACGACATTGGATTATGGCTCGATGAAAAAAGCACAACATGAGTTGGTCATCATGGTCGTGGAAGACCATGGATTTCAGCGCAAGGCGCTGCTGCACCAGATCCGCAGCCTGGGTTACCCGAATCTGCTGGAAGCGGTCGATGGTGTCGAGGCGTTGGCGCTTAGCCAGCAACACAACGTCGATATCCTGTTTTGCGATCTGCGAATGCCCGGAATGGATGGCATGGCGCTGTTGCGCCGCCTGTCGCTGGGTGGTTTTCAGGGCGGCATTATCCTCTCCAGCGCGCTTGAGGGGGATGTGGTCGAAGCCGTATTGCGTATGAGTACCGCTTATGGCTTGCAGGTGCTCGGTCGCATAGAGAAACCCTCAACGCCGCAGCAGCTCCAGCGGCTTATCCAGGCTTGGTCACCCCGGCAGGAACCAGTCAGAGAAGAAGAGGGGCACAGAATAGGACTCGATGAGTTGCGTCGGGCGATCGAGCAAGATCAACTGCTGCCCTGGTATCAGCCCAAGGTGAGTTTTGCATCTGGCGAGTGGGTCGGGATGGAGGCGTTGGCCCGCTGGCAACACCCCGAGTTTGGCCTGATCCCGCCAGGGCGTTTTATTTCACTGGCGGAGCACAACGGGCTTATCGATCCGTTGACCGAGGTGATCATCAGCAAATCTCTGAGTGATGGCCATTTATGGGAGGAAACCGGGTTGTCACTCAATCTGTCGATGAACCTCTCCACCACCTCACTCATTGAAGGGGACCTCTGCAACTTATTGATTGATCAGTGCAAGCGCTGGAGTATCAATCCGGAGCTTATCACTCTGGAGGTGACCGAGAGCGCATTCGTGCAGGATCTGGGCAAGTCTCTGGAGGTGCTGACCCGGCTAAGGATGCATGGCTTTGGCCTCTCCATCGATGATTTTGGTACCGGCTACTCCTCGATGCAGCAGCTGGCACTGTTGCCGTTCACCGAACTCAAGCTGGATCGCTCCTTTGTCGATCGCTGCCATGCCGATCCGTCACGTTTGGCTATCATCGAGTCCAGTATCGAGTTGGCCCGCAAGCTGGGGCTGAAGTCGGTGGCGGAAGGGGTAGAGGATGAGGCGACCTGGCGAGTGCTGGCCCAACTCGGTTGCGACCTCTGTCAGGGATTTTTCTCTGCCCGCCCGATGCCGCGCAGTGAATTGGCTAATTGGCACCGGACTTGGCAAGATAGATTGCCTACACTGATATCTATCTGATTCTGTTGGCTGGATCCCTCCGTTTGAACAAGGATGTTCATGAAAATCTCAAGCAAGTTGCTGCTCAGCTTCGGTTTTATCAACCTGCTGATCCTGCTCTCCTCCACGCTGGTCTATTACCGGCTGACCCAGATCAATCAGGCCCAGCACACCCTGCTGGAGCAGGCGCTGCCCACTCTGCAGCGGGATGAAACGAGCCAGAAGGCGCTGGTTGCCACCGTTTCTGCCTTGCGTGGCTATCTGATCCTCGGCAAGGATCCGGCTCAGGCTTCCCGTCTCAAGCAGGAGTGGGAGTCGGCCTGGCAGGCCATCGCCCATCAGGCCTTCAGTCCGGCGCTCGCCAAGTCTCTCGAGACCTTCAAAAGCCATCAGGAGAAGGTGTGGACCATAGCCCAGAGTGAAGAGAATCTGCCCGCTCACACCCTGATGCTGCAGGAGGTGGGGCCGCTGGCGGAGGCGGCGCTCGATCAGCTGCAATCCTTTGCCAATGAAGAAGTTGGCACTCCGCAGGATCAACTCTCCGGCGATCGCCGCATGCTGCTCAAGCAGGTGGGAGATGCCTACAACAGCCTCGCCAACGCCCTCTCTGCCCTGCGGGATTTTCTTATCTCAGGCGATCCCGAATACCGCAGCAAGTATCAGGATTACTACCAGTTTCACCAGCAGCGGGTGGCTGAGGTGAAGCAGCAAGCCGCGCTCTTTACCGACACGCAGCAGAGCCTCTGGCAGCTGTTTGAAGAGATGGCGACCCCCTTCTCCGAGCTGGTGGGGCAGGTGATCGAGAAGCGCCAGGCACCGGATTGGGATCAGGCAAACTACCTGATGGCCACCGACATCGAGCCGATGCAGTCCAGCCTCAGCGAGCAGTTGGTCCAGCAGGTGGAGAAAACCCGCGCCGAGGTGGAGCTGATTTCGGCGCAGATGACCGGAGCCGGGAGGGCCATCAACCAGACACTGCTGTTGGCTACCGGCAGCGCCATCGTGCTTGGCATGGTGGTCGCATGGCTCTTTAGTCGCCGTCTGACCCGTGACATTGCCTGTCTGGTGACCCGGGCGGGGCAGGTTGCGGATGGCCGGCTGGCGGCCGAGCCCTTGCCGATAACGGGGCAGGATGAGTTGGGAGAGTTGACCGGTTCCATCAACCGGATGTCTGCCCAGTTACATCATCTGGTCGGGGAGTTGCAGGGTGCAGTGGGGCAGGTCGAGGTGGCCTGTCTCGATGTGGGCAGCACCACCAGAGCCATAGTGGCGGATCTGACGGAGCAGGATCAGCGGGTTGATGCGGTGGCGGCGGCTATCGATCAGATGTCGGTGAGCGCTCGTGATGTGGCCAGTAACATTGCCGGTGTGGCGGATGGTGCCCATCAGGTGCGGCAGCAGACCCGTCAGGGAGAGGCCGCGCTGACGCGAATGAGCGATACCATGCAGCAGATTGCCGCCATGATTGGACAGGCCAACGAAGCCATGGGGCTGCTGGAGCATCAGAGTGAACAGGTGGGGCAGATCACCGAGGTGATCGCCACTATAGCCGAGCAGACCAATCTGCTGGCACTCAATGCGGCGATCGAGGCTGCACGGGCAGGCGAGCAGGGGCGTGGTTTTGCGGTGGTGGCCGATGAGGTACGCCAGCTGGCGACCCGCACCCATCAATCCACTGCCGAGATCAGCCAGACCATTGCGGCCATTTCCCAGCAGACTCGCCAGACGGTGAGTACCGTCAGCAGCGGTACCCGGTTGGTAGAGCAAGGGCGGGATGCAGTCGGATTGGTGACAGATACCCTGAGTGCCATGAACCAGCTGGTACAGTCGCTGTCGGGCCAGCTGGAGGCCATTTCGGTGGCAACCGAGCAGCAGTCGCGGGTGGCCGCCGAGGTATCCGGGACGGTCGACGACATTGCCACGCTCAGTCGGCAATCCTGTCAGCGTAGTCAGCAGGGGGAGGAGATCGTAGCCAGACTGGCTGGCGATACCGGCAAGCTGAAGGCGGTCATCGCCCGTTTTGATCTTGATGCGTGAGATGGCGGGATCATCCCGCCATTGCTAATGCCATTCACCGGGCCGTCTGGCCCGTGGGTTTAGTCCAGACGTCTGAAGGTGTGGTTGTCGAAGCTGCTGGTTGTCTCCCGGTTGAGCAGGCTGACCAGCAAAATCGCCCGTTTCTCTCCATCCGGCTCCATATAGATGGCTTCGAATCCAGCCAACGGCCCCTCTTCAATCAGCACCTTGTCGCCCGAGCAGGGCAGGCTGGCGTAGCTGGCTCTCGCCTCGTCGCTATCATCGCGGCTCATCAGCTGATAGACCAGCTTGCTGCTGATGGGGGTCCATTCACTGCCAAAGTGGATGATCCGGCTGATGCCGCGGGTCGATTTCAGGGTGACCGGTGTCACCTCTTCCAAATCAACGAAGATAAACAGATAGTTGGGGAACATGGGTTCCCGTACCGGAACTCGTTTGCCCCGGCGCAGCTTCTCGATCTCCACCATGGGGTAATAGGATTCGATACCCTGGGCATCGAGGTGGGCGCGGGCGCGGGCCTCTTCTTTTGGCTTGCAGTAGGCCAGATACCATTTTTTCATGTTATGAGTATGTTCGTGTTGCCGTGCTCGCGGATATGATAGCGGCGCCAATAAAAAAGGCCACGCATAGCGTGGCCTTTTTTGCCGAGTGAGCAATTACCAACCTTTTACCAGGCCGCCTTTGAACAGCTCCAATCCTTTCTTGTAGACATCGTCGGTTTGGAAAGCTTGTACGAACAGTTTGACCTTCTCGTCATCCTTGTTGTTGTCGCGGGCGACGATCAGGTTGACGTAGGGGGACTCTTTGTCTTCAACAAACAGGCCGTTTTCGGTCGGGGTCAGACCAATCTGACCGGCGAAGGTGTTGTTGATGATAGCCAGATCCACATCTTCCAGCGAGCGCGGCAGCTGGGCTGCTTCCAGCTCGACAATCTTGAAGTTGCGCGGGTTGCTGGCGATATCCAGCACGGTCGCTTCCAGACCGGCACCATCCTTCAGGGTGATCAGACCCTGTTTGGCCAGCAGGATCAGGGAGCGGCCCAGGTTGGTCGGATCGTTCGGTACCGCGATCTGGGCGCCATCTTGCAGCTCGCTCAGCGCCTTGATCTTCTTGGAGTAACCGGCAATCGGGTAGACGAAGGTGTTGCCAACCGGAACCAGCTTGAAGCCGCGATCACGCACCTGTGCATCCAGATAGGGTTTGTGCTGGAAGGCGTTGACGTCGATGCTGCCATCGTTCAGCGCCACGTTCGGGGTGACGTAGTCGGAGAAGTTGACCACCTCGACTGTCAGACCGTATTTCTCTTTGGCGACCTTGGCAGCCACTTCAACCAGTTCGGTCTCGGGGCCGGCAATAGCGCCCACTTTCAGAATCTTGCTCTCTTGTTTTTGACCGCAACCGGCCAGAACCAGACCAGCCAGCAGGGCAGCCGCAACGGATTTGATGCCAAATTTCATAAAACCTCCTGTCAGAAATCGACGATTAACGATGATCACATTTGTTGACCAGGCGCTCACCCGCGCTCTGGATAAGTTGAACCAGTACTACCAGGATAACCACGGTTACCAGCATGACGGTCGGGTCAAAGCGCTGATAACCATAACGAATACCCACATCCCCCAGACCACCGCCACCGATGGCCCCGGCCATGGCCGAGTAGTTCACCAGCGTGACGAGGGTAATGGTGACACTGTTGAGGATGCCGGGCAGAGCCTCGGGCAGCAGCACCTTGGTGATAATTTGCAGCGGCTTGGCGCCCATCGCCTTGGCTGCTTCCAGCAGGCCGTCCGGTACTTCCATCAGGGCCCCTTCCACCAGACGGGCGATGAAGGGGATGCAACCGACAGTCAGCGGCACGATGGCAGCGATGGTGCCGATACTGGTGCCGACAATCAGCCGGGTCAGCGGAATGATGGCGACCAGCAGGATGATAAAGGGCACCGAGCGACCCACGTTGACCACCATGCCCAGAGTACGGTTGAGCAAGGGGTTGGCCAGGATCTGGCCCGCCTTGGTCACATGCAGTGCCACGCCGAGCGGCAGGCCCAACAGGCAGCCGAACAGGGCGGAGGCAAACACCATGATCAGGGTGTCGCCCAGGGCCGTGATGAGCAGATTAATCATGGCTTCGGACATAACCCATTACCTCCAGCTGAATGTGGTTGTCGATGAGAAACTGCTGGGTCGCCTCGCACTGGGCTTCATCCCCGAACAGCTCGGCCAGCAGGAAACCGAATTTGACGCCTCCGGCGTATTCGATGTCTGCGCTCAGAATGCTGATGTCGATGTTGAAACGGCGGCTCGCCTCGGAGATCAGCGGCGTATCGACCGTGCTGCCGGTAAAGCCGAGCTTCACCAGCGGGTAGCTGCCCGGCACCCGCTCACTGCTCATCCGATCCTGATACTCCTGCGGTACCTCCAGATGGATGGTTGAGTGGATGAAGTCACGTGCCAGCTGGGTTTTGGCGTTGCTGAAGAACCAGGCCACTTCGCCCTGCTCGATCAGACGGCCGTCGCTGATGATGGCCACTTCGTCACAGATCCCCTTCACCACATCCATCTCGTGGGTGATGAGCAGGATGGTGAGCCCCAGCTTGACGTTAATCTCCTTGAGCAGGGTCAGGATCGAGCGGGTGGTCTGCGGGTCGAGGGCCGAGGTGGCCTCGTCGCAGAGCAGCACCTTGGGGGCCGGTGCCAGTGCGCGGGCAATGGCGACGCGCTGTTTCTGACCGCCGGAAAGCTCGGACGGATAGGCCTGGGCACGGGCTTCCAGCCCGACCAGCGCCAGCAGCTCGGCAACCCGTTGCTGGATCTTCTCTTTGCTCCAGCCTGCCAGCTCCAGCGGAAAGGCGATGTTGGCAAACACGGTGCGGGAGGCAAGCAGGTTGAAGTGCTGGAAAATCATCCCGATCTGGCGGCGAGCCTGGGTCAGATCCCGTTCGCTCAGGGCGACCAGATCCTGGCCATCAACGATGACTTGACCCTCTGTCGGGCGCTCCAGCAGGTTGACACAACGAATGAGGGTACTCTTGCCGGCACCGGAGGCACCGATCACCCCGAAAATTTTGCCTTGGGGTACATGCAGACTCACATCACGCAGGGCGTGCACGGCGTCACTGCCTGTACCGTAGACTTTGTTGAGACCGATCAACTTAATCATGGATTCTTCCGTGCTAACAGCCTTAAAGCACAGGGCGCTACAGGCGGGGAAATTGGGCAGAGGTTCCACTGGGTTACTCTGTCATCATGGAGGATGATGCTAAGATGTCTGGATGGCTATGTCAATGCATGTTTTTACGTCTAGACGTCTAAAAAAGTGATAAGGATTTCTGTCAGGCGGATAACGATCAGGATGGTATTGTCGCTCTTCCAGATCCTGTTTCGTCCCTGCGGCAGATAACCGAATTAAAGATGGTTTATGCTGGGTAAAGGCTGGTTTTATTAGTGTGTCAGCCCGTTTCTGTTCACATCTGCTGTCGAGCTTAATGCTCCACCATCGTTACACAAATTGCTGCACAAATCGTTCCCTATTCGCGACCGGATCACCTGACCGTCACTTTGTCGGCGTCAACCTTGATGCAGCGCAAGGGGGGCTCGGATAGGGATTGGGTCGGTGGCGCCGGTTTTTTATACTAATGACGTCGACAAGCATGGAGGGCAGTGCGATGAGATTCCAACAGATCAAAGAGTTGCTGCACTATCTTGAGCAGGTTCATCACCAGCTCGGACTCTGTTACGGGCGTTTGACCAGTCAGGTGGACAGCGAACGCAGCCGGATGTTGCTGGTCTATCTGCAAGGGCGTGAGGATGCGGCCAGTGCCCATCTACACGAATATGCTGCTCAGCTGGGAGAGGCGGTCAGGGAGACCTGGCTGAACCAGAGTTTCAGCGAGGATATGCTGCCTGCCATTACCCGCTTCGAGCTGCCGGCATCAGTCCAGACCCAGGATATTGTCACTCAGGTATGCCGTTGGGAAGAGCAGCTGGTGGGCGAGCTGAGCCATCTGGCACGGGAGTGCCCGACACCGGCCACCACCGCTTTGCTCGAGAATCTGGCCGGGCTGGAGCAGACCCGCCTGACCCGACTGGTGCACGGAGTGCACCGACTCGACGACATGTAGCGGGTGATAAGCGCCAAACTCGCAAGATGACGACCAAACAAAAGGGCCCGGCAGCAGTGCCGGGCCCTTTCCATTGGTCTCTGCTGACTTGCAGTGAGCGTCGGTCAGCCCTGCTGCTCGGCCGCGTAGAGGGCGGCCCCGATAATGCCCGCCTGATTGAGGCTGGCCGCCGGAATCAGCGGCGCCCGGGTCTCGATGCGATCGACAAACTTATCCAGCTTGGCTGCGCTGCCGCCCCCCAGAATGAAGAGGTCGGGGGAGAAGAGAAACTCGAGGCGCGCCAGATACTTGTTGAAACGCTTGCCCCAGCGGTTCCAGGAGAGATCTTCCCGTTTGCGCGCCGCATCGGAGCAGTAGTGCTCGGCGACCATTCCTTCCAGCATCAGATGGCCCAGCTCGGTGTTGGGCAGCAGATGGCCGTTGACGAAGATGGCGGTGCCGATACCGGTACCGACCGTGATGAGGATGATGACCCCCTTGCGATCCTTGCCGGCCCCAAAGCGCATCTCGGCCAGACCGGCGGCATCGGCATCATTCAGCACATAGCAGGGCTTGCCGGTGACATCGGCAAACAGATGCTCGGCATCGGTTTCGATCCAGCTCTTGTCGATGTTGGCGGCACTCTTGGCAATCCCGTTGTGGATGGTGGCAGGAAAACCGCAGCCCACCGGCCCTTTCCAGTCAAAATGTTCGACCAGCGCCTTGAGGGTATGGGCGATGGCGGCCGGGGTGGCCGGTTGCGGTGTGGCAATGCGATGGCGCTCGCCAATCAATTCGCCGGTTTTGGTATCGACCAGACAGCCCTTGATCCCTGAGCCTCCAATATCCACTCCCAACATATGCATCTGTGTTGTCCTTGTTGTGTGTCGACCAGTTTGCAGTGACCACGCTGTTATGGGCACTGCAGGTCGGCAGAGCATGAAAAAAGTGCTGCAATCCGGCAAGGGGCAGATCACTTATGCGTGATCCGACAGACCTTTTTCGATGCAGCGGATCAGCAAACGGGTCTTCTTGTTCTCTTCATCCTGACGCCTGGCAAGGGTGGCCAGCGCCCATTCGATATGTTCGGCCACCATGGGATCGGCGGTGGTCAGCCCCAGTTGCAGAGCCGCGATCACCTCGGGGGTTGCCGGGCCATTGCCAAGGGCGACTGCCAGATTGCGGCGCCAGCGCTGGTAACCGATGCGGCGGATCGGGCTCCCTTCGGTCTGCTTGAGAAAGTCGCTCTCGCTCCAGCACCACAGCGCCAGCAGGGGGGGGCGGTGCAGGCTGGGGCGCGGGCTGAAGTCGGGTTCCGGGCTGGCATCGGCGTAGCGGTTCCAGGGGCAGATAAGCTGGCAGTCGTCGCAGCCGTAGATGCGGTTGCCCATCAGGGGCCGGAAATCTTCCGGAATAGGGCCGTCGTTCTCGATGGTGAGATAGGAGATGCAGCGGCGGCCATCTACCACATAGGGGGCGACAATGGCGCCGGTCGGGCAGATGTTGATGCAGGCGACACACTTGCCGCACTGCTCCTTCTCCACTGGCTGGTCGAGCGGCAGCGGCAGGTTGAGCAACAGCTCACCGAGAAAGAAGAAGGAGCCGGCCGATTCGTTGAGCAGCAGTGAGTGTTTGCCAACCCAGCCGAGGCCCGCCTTGGCTGCCAGTGGCCGCTCGAGGATGGGGGCGGAGTCGACGAAGGGGCGCCACTCACCCAAGGTCTCTTCAGTGCCTTGAAACAGCTCGGTGCAGCGCGCTTCGATGCGATCACCCAGTTGTTTGAGACGGTTGCGCAGCACCTTGTGGTAGTCACGACCGAGAGCATAGCGGCTGATATAGCCGAGGGTCGGATCGCGCAGGGTAGCGGCGAAGCCCGCCTCGAACGGCAGGTAGTTCATCCGCACCGACAACACCCGCACCGTGCCCGGCAGCAGCTCGTGGGCGCGCGCCCGCATCATGCCGTGGCGCGCCATGTAATCCATGCTGCCGTGATAGCCCGCATCCAGCCAGGCCTGCAATCTCGGCTCTTCGATACGCAGGTCGGTGTCGGTGATGCCCGCCTGGTCAAAACCTAGCTCCCGTGCCCAGAGCTTGATATCGTGGGCCAGCTGGTGGAAGTCAGGTGCGCTCATGCGGCTTGGCCTGGCCGGCGTTTGCTGGCGTGGGTCGATTGATAAGAGGCGGGAGCCGTCATGGTAGAGATCATCAGGGGCGCGTTGGGCACAAAAGAGGGGGGCAGTTTACCACAGGGGCTGTGGCAGACTGAACAGATCCGCGCACTGGAGCTCAACTGGGCCGCGCGTGAGGGGCAACCTCTCTATGCCCTGATGGAGCGAGCCGGTGCCGCGCTGCGCACCTATGCCACTCTGCATTGGCCCGACAGTCGCTGCTGGTGGATTATCGTCGGTCCCGGTAATAACGGCGGTGATGGCTATGTGCTGGCCCGCCTTGCCCGTGAACGTGGCCTTGAGCCGGTGGTGATTGCCGCCAGAGCACCCGACCAGCTGAAGGGGGATGCCAGACGGGCCGCCGATGAGTGGCTGGCGGCCGGTGGCCGGGTCTGGCTGGCCGAGCAGTTTGATGGGGACCAGCACTTCGCCCCGGATCTGGTGGTCGATGCCCTGCTTGGCACCGGCGTCAACACACCCCTCTCGCCACTACTGACAAAGATCGTCGCAACAATCAATGGCTTGGCTGTGCCCGTGCTGGCGGTGGATCTCCCCTCCGGCCTCAACGGCGATACCGGCCGTGCCATGGGGGCCGTGGTGCAAGCCACTCGCACCCTCACCTTTATCGGTATCAAGCAGGGGATGCTCACAGGCGACGGGGTGGATTGCGTCGGCCAGCTCGACTGTGATCCCCTTGGCGTCACGCCTGATGACACTATGCTGCCCGCAGCCTGGCGTATCGATTATCCACTGCTCCGCGCGCAGTTGACCCCGCGCCCGCGCGCTTCCCACAAGGGCTCTTATGGCAAGGTACTGCTGGTGGGGGGCAATCGCGGCATGCTGGGGGCCATTGTGCTGGCTGCCCGCGCCTGCCTGCGGGCGGGGGCTGGGCTGGTGAGGGTGTGTCAGCATCCGGAGCATCCGCCGGTCAGCCTTTATCAACCCGAACTGATGAGTCTCACTACCGCAGATGACGAGGGGTGGGCGTCGGTGCGGGTCATTGGCCCCGGGCTCGGTCAGGATGAGTGGGGAAGAGCGCAAATCGCTCGTAATCTCACCGAACGGCAGCCACTGGTTTTGGACGCCGATGGATTGAATTGGCTGGCGCAATCTCCCCGCCATCAGGATAATTGGGTGCTCACGCCCCATCCCGGTGAAGCTGCGCGCCTGCTGGGATGCACCATTGCCGAGATTGAAACCGATCGGTTTACCGCCGTGCAGGCGCTGCAGCGGCGCTATGGCGGTGTGGTGTTGTTAAAAGGGGCGGGAACACTTATTTATGACGGCGAGCGGGTCGCTCTCTGTTGTGAAGGTAATCCCGGCATGGCAAGTGGCGGCATGGGCGATCTGTTATCTGGTATAATCGCCGCCCTTTTGGCCCAGGGCTGGTCTGCCACCATGGCAAGCTGGCTGGGCGCCGTGATCCACGGCGAGGCTGCAGATCAGGCCGCCGCTGACGGCGAGCGGGGCATGCTGGCGTCAGATCTGCTGCCGCTGATCCGCAAACTGGTTAATCCCGACACCATTACAAGTTAAAAAGAAGAACATGGCAAAACAGTTGATGATGACACTGCCGGACGAGGCAGCAACCGTGGCACTGGGTGGCCGTCTGGCACAGGCCTGCCAGCAGGCGACCACAGTGTTTTTGCATGGCACGCTTGGCGCCGGTAAAACCACCCTGACCCGCGGCTGGGTGCAGGGCCTTGGCCATCAGGGCAAGGTAAAAAGCCCGACTTACACCCTGGTAGAACCCTATGAGCTCGATGGCTGGCAGGTCTACCATTTCGATCTCTATCGCCTGGCTGATCCGGAAGAGCTGGAATTCATGGGCATTCGGGACTATTTTGCCGCCAACACACTCTGTCTGGTGGAGTGGTCCGAGAAGGGCGAGGGCTGGTTACCGGCTCCCGACCTAGAAATTACCCTCACTTATGTAGGCGAGCAGCGCGAGGTTCTGATAGAGGCTCGCTCTGCTATTGGCGAAGCCATTCTGGAACGGTTGTCATCTACGTGCGCTTGATCCTTGTTATTGCTCTCTCCTTGATGGCGTTACCCTCCTGGGCGAATCAGCTCAAGAGCGTACGAATCTGGCCATCACCGGATAACACCCGGGTGGTGCTCGATATGAGCAGCGCCCCCAATTACAACTACTTCACCCTCACCGGTCCGGATCGGCTGGTGATCGATCTGAAAGGGGCGAGCAACGCCGCCAATCTGGCCCGGATCGAGAACAACAGCGAACTGGTGCGCAAGATCCGCCAGAGCACACCGCTGGAGAAGGGCGGTCTGCGGCTGGTGATGGATCTCAGCTCCGCCATCAAGCCGGTGGTCTTTCCGCTGGCGCCAGCCGGGCCCTATGGCCACCGTCTGGTCATCGACCTCCCTTATGAAGAGAAGCGCTCGGCGGCTGCGGTGCAGTCCACGCCTGTCGGTGGCAAGGGCAAGGGAGTGGTGATTGCCATCGACCCGGGCCACGGCGGGGAAGACCCGGGCTCCATCGGCCCGCGCCGTACCTACGAGAAGCGGGTCACGCTGGCGGTCTCCCAGAAGCTGGCGGCACTGATCGACCGCGAGCCGGGGATGCGTGCCGTGATGACCCGTCGTGGCGACTATTTCGTCGACCTCAACAAGCGCTCCGAGATTGCCCGCAAGGCCAAGGCGGATCTGCTGGTGTCGGTCCATGCGGACAGCTTCCATAACTCCACTCCGCGTGGCGCCTCTGTCTGGGTCCTCTCGACCAACCGTGCCAACCGCGAGATGGGCAGCTGGCTGGAGAAGCAGGAGAAGCAGGGCGAGCTGCTGGGCGGTGTCGGCAAGGTGTTGGCGGAATCTGATCCCAACCCCTATCTGGCGCAGACCTTCCTCGACCTCTCCATGGACAAGTCCCGTGCCGAAGGGTATGACGTCAGCCGCCAGATCCTGCGCTCCATGGGCAAGGTTGCCCGACTGCACAAGAAGGCGCCGGAGCATGCCAGTCTGGCGGTGCTGAAGGCGCCGGATATTCCCTCGGTGCTGGTTGAAACCGGCTTTATCTCCAACCATGCAGAGGAGAAGCTGCTGGCTACCGCCAGCTATCAGGACCAGCTGGCCCGCGCCATCTTCGAGGGGATCCGCAACTACTACCGCGCCCACCCGACCAAGGGGGCCATGCTGACCGGCAAGGGGCAAGTGAGCCAACCTGCTGCTACTCGCCCTGCACCGGTAGCCCGGCAGCCGGTGAGCCAGCCCAGGCAGACACAGTCGCAGCCGGTAGTGACCAACAAGATGCCCGCCACCGCCCGCGACGGCGGTGCAGGGAGCGGCTCTGGCGCCGGGGTGATCAAGCCTTACTCGGCGGCAGCGCAGGAGAGCGGTGCACCGGTCAGCAGTGTGGGGGACTATGACAAATCGCGGATGCTCCGCCATGTGGTCAAACGGGGTGAGAGCCTCTCCCGCCTTGCCGAGAAGCATGGAGTGAGTCAGTCCACTCTGGTGGAGATCAACCAGCTGCGCAGCCGGGATATTCAGATTGGTCAGACCATCTATATTCCCCAGCAAGGGCAGAGCCGCGCTGCCGCCCCCGTTCGCAGTGACGACAAGTCGCAGATGATCCGCCATGTGGTCAAGCGGGGCGAGAGTCTCTCCCGCCTTGCCGAGAAACATGGGGTGAGTCAGGCTCGGCTGGTAGAGATCAACAAGCTCAAGTCGCGGAATATTCAGGTAGGGCAGGTGCTCTACATTCCGCAAAACTGACGCGCGGGAGCGGGCGATGCCGCTCCCGCTGTTAGCGAATACCATCAGCAAGATTGAAATTCAGGAGCAAGCGATGCCGATCCGTATATTACCGCCGATTCTGGCCAACCAGATTCTGGTTGGTGGAGAGGTGGTGGAGCGGCCCTCCTGGAGCCTTAAGAGACTGACCATCCGCAAGATAGAAATTCAGGAGTAAATGATGCCGATCCGTATTTTGCCACCCATTCTGGCTAACCAGATTGCAGCCGGAGAGGTGGTGGAGCGGCCCTCTTCTGTGGTGAAAGAGCTGGTGGAAAACAGCCTGGATGCGGGGGCCGACCGGGTCGAGATCGACATCGACAAGGGGGGCGCCAAGCTGATCCGCATCCGTGACAACGGCTGTGGCGTCGCCAAAGATGAGCTGGTGCTGGCGCTGTCGCGTCATGCGACCTCCAAGGTGGCCACACTGGACGATCTGGAAGGGATCAACAGCCTCGGCTTTCGTGGCGAGGCGCTCGCCTCTATCAGCTCGGTTTCCCGTCTCACCTTCACCTCCCGCACCGCCGAGCAGTCCGAAGCCTGGCAAGCCCAGGCGGAAGGGCGCGAGATGAGCGTCACCATCAAACCGGCGGCCCATCCGGTGGGCACCACGGTGGAGGTGGTGGATCTCTTCTTCAATACCCCCGCGCGGCGCAAGTTCATGCGCAGCGAAAAGACCGAGTTTGCCCATATCGACGAGCTGGTGCGCCGCATCGCGCTCTCCCGCTTCGATGCCACCCTGATCCTGCGCCACAATGGCAAGGTGGTGCGCCAGTACAAGGCCGCCAATACCGTGCCGGAGCAGGAGCGTCGCCTCGCCGCCGTTTGCGGCACCCCCTTCATGCACCATGCGCTGGCGGTGGAGAGCGAGCACAGCGATGTGCGGCTGTGGGGCTGGTTGGCGACTCCGGAGGGGGCAAGACCGCAAAACGACCTGCAATACACCTATGTCAACGGCCGGATGATGCGCGACAAGCTCATCAACCACGCCATTCGTCAGGCCTATGACGAGCTGCTGCCTCCCGATCGCTTCGCCGCTTATGTGCTCTATATCGAGCTGGATCCCCGTCAGGTAGATGTCAACGTCCATCCGGCCAAGCATGAGGTGCGCTTCCATCAGGCGCGGCTGATCCACGACTTTATCTTTCAGGCGCTGTTTACTGCGCTGCGCCGCGAAGGGGTGAGCACCGCTCATCAGGACACTCCGCTGGCCGAAACTCTGGTCGAGTTGCCGGTCAGTCCGCAGATTGAATATCCCGGTCAGGCGCCACGCCCGGAGTGGTACGGTGCCGAGCACAGCTACCGGGCACCTGCACAGGTGCGGGAGGGGGGAGGTGGGGCTGGCCGAGCCAGCAATTATCAACCGCCCGAGCCCCCAAGCCGGGAGGCGATGCGCGGCATGGGCGCTCTGCTCACTACGCTGCCTATCGCAACTGAGGCTGCTCCTGCGCAGCCCACTGAGCCAGTGCCGTCACCCAAACAGGGGGGATGTCGTGCCCTGACACTGGTGGAGCAGGCCTACCTGTTGATCGAGCGGGATAATCAGCTGGCGCTGCTCTCGCTGGTGCGCGCCGAGCGGGTGCTGCTACGCCATTGGCTGCTGGAGACCTGGGGTCAGGGACTGGCGGCCCAGCCGCTGTTGCTGCCGGTCTCCTTTAAGCTGCCGAAGAATTTGATCGCGCTGGTGACCGAGCAGGAACGTTTGCTGAAACGGATGGGGCTGGAGTTGAAAAGCGGGGGGCGCGACACCATGATCCTGACTCGGGTGCCGGCTCTGCTGCGCCAGACCGATCTGGTGCGTCTGTTACCCGAATTGCTGCAAATTATCGAGGGCGGATCTGACAGTGATGCTGGTCAGCAGGCTGAAGTATTATGCCAATGGCTGGTGGAGCAGGGGATAAGCCGCGAGAAGATATACGATTTTTCAACTGCCAGTCGTCTGCTGACGGAACTTGTGACTGATTTCAGTGACCAACTGGCAGACATTCGCATGGTGCGTCCCCTTTCGTTGGCGACCGTGCTGGAGGAGTTTGAACATGGCGAGTGACTTGCCGACCGCAATTTTTCTGATGGGGCCGACGGCCTCCGGCAAGACGGATCTCGCCATTGAACTGTGCCAGGCATTGCCTTGCGACATCATCAGCGTCGATTCGGCGCTGATCTATCGCGGCATGGATATAGGTACGGCCAAGCCGACCGCCGATGAACTGGCACGTGCCCCGCACCGGCTGATCGACATTCTTGACCCCGCCATGAGCTATTCGGCTGCCGATTTTTGCAAGGATGCCCTGCGGGAGATGAAAGAGATCGCCGACCGTGGCCGCATTCCGCTGCTGGTGGGCGGCACCATGCTCTATTTCAAGGCGCTGCTGGAGGGATTGTCCCCATTGCCCTCCGCCGATCCCGCCATTCGAGCCGGGATTGAGGAAGAGGCTGCCCGCCTCGGTTGGCAGGCGCTGCACGATGAGCTGGTGCGCATTGACCCGGTGGCCGGGGCGCGAATTCACCCCAATGACCCGCAGCGGCTCAGCCGGGCGCTTGAGGTCTACCGCATCAGCGGCAAGACCCTTACCGAGCTGACGCAGGTGCAGGGGGAGGGCTTGCCCTATCGGGTGCAGCAGTTTGCCATCGCCCCGAGCGATCGCGCCGTGCTGCATCAGCGGATCGAACTGCGCTTTGACAAGATGCTGCAAGGTGGCTTTGAACAGGAGGTTCGTGCGCTGATGGCGCGCGGCGATCTGCACCCGGATCTCCCCTCCATTCGCTGTGTGGGTTATCGCCAAATGTGGGACTACCTGTGCGGTGAAGTGGGGTATGATGAGATGCGTTATCGTGGCATTGTTGCCACACGCCAATTGGCAAAACGACAGATGACCTGGTTGCGCGGCTGGCCCGACGTGACCTGGTTGGAATCTGGTGAGTCTGGCAATCTCGACCGCGTGCTTGCTCGCGCTGGTGCGGCTTGACACTCCCTGTATAATCAGGTTGTTATATTGATATTCGGTGTTTAAAAACAACAAACTATAAGGAAAAGAAAAATGGCTAAGGGGCAATCTCTCCAAGACCCGTTTTTGAATGCGCTGCGCCGTGAGCGGATTCCTGTTTCTATCTATTTGGTGAACGGCATCAAACTGCAAGGTCAGATCGAGTCTTTTGACCAGTTTGTTATCCTGCTGAAAAACACCGTGAGCCAGATGGTTTACAAGCACGCCATCTCGACTGTCGTACCGGCCCGTGCCGTCAATCATCACCAGCCTACTCCGGGTGGCGCGGCTGATGAACAGGGTGATGCCGAGGCGTGATATCCCTGGGCGAGTCGACTCGCCAACTCAGATTCATCATGATTCCTGTTAAGGAGCAAGCGCTTGTTTGACCGTTATGAAGCTGGCGAACAGGCCGTTCTGGTGCATGTCAACTTCAGTGATGAGGGTGAGCGGGAGGATCTGGAAGAGCTCAAGATGTTGGTGAGCTCGGCCGGAGTCAATGCGCTGGGGGTAATTACCACCAGTCGCAGTGCGCCCAGTGCCAAATTTTTTGTCGGCAGTGGCAAGGCTGAAGAGATCGCGTCCCAAGTCCAGATGCTGGATGCCGACGTCGTCATCTTCAACCATGCCCTGACCCCTGCCCAGGAGCGCAACCTGGAGCGTCTGTTCCAGTGCCGGGTGGTGGATCGAACCGGCCTGATCCTCGATATCTTTGCCCAGCGCGCCCGTACCCACGAAGGTAAACTGCAGGTCGAACTGGCCCAGTTGCGCCATCTTTCCACTCGTCTGGTGCGAGGCTGGACCCACCTTGAGCGTCAAAAGGGCGGGATCGGTCTGCGTGGCCCGGGTGAAACCCAGCTTGAAACTGACCGACGTCTGCTGCGGGAACGCATCAAGGCGATTTTGCGTCGGCTCGACAAGGTGGCCAAGCAGCGGGAGCAGGGACGCCGTGCCCGCAACCGCAACGAAGTGCCGACGGTGTCACTGGTTGGTTATACCAACGCCGGAAAGTCCACTTTGTTCAACCAACTTACAGCTGCCAGCGTGTATGCTGCCGACCAATTGTTCGCAACTCTGGATCCCACCCTGCGTAAACTGGTGATCCGGGATGTGGGTGATGTGATTTTGGCGGATACAGTTGGATTTATTCGACACTTGCCCCATGATCTGGTCGCGGCCTTCAAGGCGACCCTGCAGGAGACCCGTGAAGCGGATCTGCTGCTGCATGTGGTGGACTGTGCCGATGAGCAGATGCAGGAGAATATCGACTCCGTGCAGCAGGTATTGGCCGAGATCGAAGCCGATGACAGGCCCCAGCTGATGATCTGCAACAAGATCGACAAGCTGGCGGATCGTCCGGCAGGTCTGGAGCGAGATGACGAGGGGCGCCCGTTGCGCGTCTGGTTGTCGGCCCAGACTGGTGAAGGTTGTGAGCATCTGTTTACGGCGCTGACCGAATTGCTGGCTGGCTCCATGGTGCATCACACCCTGCAGTTGCCTCCTTCTGCCGCGAGATTGCGCAGTGCGCTCTATCAACTGAAAGGGATTGAGCAGGAAGGTTTTAGCGAGGAGGGTGATTTCGTGCTGGAAGTCCGCTTGCAAGTGGCCGACTGGAACCGCCTCGTGAAACAGGAAGGTGAGAGTTTACAACGCTTTATCAGGCATTGATTCGTCGATGAAGATGAACCCTTAGGGGCTTCTCAACGTATGATGGCCCGATAGAGATGATATCCATCCGCATGTATTAATGGAGACGCTGATGGCTTGGAATGAGCCTGGTAACAACGGCAAAGACCGTGACCCTTGGGGGAATAACGGCAAGAATCAGGGACCCCCTGATCTGGATGAAATGCTGCGCAAAGTGAGTCGCCGTTTCGGTGGCTTGTTTGGTGGCGGCAAATCTGGCGGCGATGTAGGTCGCTTTGGTATCTCCATCGCGCTGGTTGTGGCTGTGGTGGTGTGGGTCGTCAGCGGCTTCTACACCATTCGCGAAGCGGAGCGTGGTGCCGTGCTGCGGTTTGGCAAGTTTTCCCATATTGTCGAGCCGGGCCTGCGCTGGAAGCCGACCTTTATCGATCAGGTGATCCCGGTGGACGTCGAGTCCGTGCGCTCCCTGCCTGCCTCCGGTTTCATGCTGACTCAGGATGAGAACGTGGTACGGGTCGAGATGGACGTGCAGTACCGTGTGGTCAATCCCGAGCAGTATCTGTTCAGCGTGACCAATGCCGACGAGAGTCTGGGTCAGGCCACCGATAGCGCCCTGCGCTACGTGGTGGGTCATACCCGGATGGATGACGTGCTGACTACCGGTCGTGAGAAGGTGCGTCAGGAGACCTGGCAGGTGATCGATGGCATCATCGAGCCTTACCAGATGGGTCTGCAGATCGTCGACGTCAACTTCCTGCCGGCGCGTCCGCCGGAAGAGGTGAAAGACGCGTTTGATGACGCCATCTCCGCTCAGGAAGATGAACAGCGCTTCATTCGTGAAGCAGAAGCCTATGCCCGTGAAGTGGAGCCCAAGGCCCGTGGTCAGGTGAAGCGTCTGGAGCAGGAAGCGGAAGCTTACAAATCCCAGATCGTGTTGAAAGCCCAGGGTGAAGTCGCTCGCTTCAACGAGCTGCTGCCCCAGTATCAGGCTGCCCCCGAGCTGACCCGTGAGCGTATCTATCTGGAAACCATGGAAGAGCTCTATCAGCAGGCCAACAAGGTGGTGGTCGACATGCCGGCTGGCAACAACAGCATGATCTACCTGCCGCTCGACAAGCTGTCTGGCAAGCCGAAGGCTGCCCAGTCTGATCGTGCCACTGCCGCCCCGGTCACAGAGCAGGTCCCCGTTTCCAACGAGGGTGCCAACTCTACCCCGACAATGCCGCTGCGTAGCGGTGACCGCTTCAGCTCAGGGAGAAACTGATAGATGAAAAAGCTAGCTATTGGTGCAATCGCTGTCGCGGCCATGGTCTGCTTCTCCTCTGTCTTTATCGTTGATGAAGGTCAGAAGGGGATTGTGGTGCAGTTTGGCAAGGTGAAGCGGGTTGACTCCGGTGAGCCCCGCCTCTATGAGCCGGGCCTGCACTTCAAGGTGCCGCTCATCGACCAGGTTCGCAAGATGGATGCCCGCATCCAGACCATTGACAGCCAGGCCGACCGTTTTGTTACCTCCGAGAAGAAAGACCTGATCATCGACTCCTACGTGAAGTGGAAGATCGAGGACTTCTCCAAGTACTACCTGGCAACTGGTGGTGGCAACAAGCTGCAGGCTGAAGATCTGCTCAAGCGCAAGATCAACAACGGTCTGCGTTCCGAGATCGGTAACCGCACCATCAAGGACATCGTCTCCGGTGAGCGTAGTACCGTGATGGAAGATGCCCTGAAGAAGATGGCGCGCTCCTCCGAGCTCGGTATCAAGGTGGTGGATGTGCGGATCAAGCAGATCAACCTGCCGGTGGAAGTCTCCAACTCCATCTACCAGCGGATGCGCGCCGAGCGTACCGCAGTTGCCCGTGAGCACCGCTCTCAGGGTCGCGAGAAGGCTGAAATCCTGCGTGCCGATATCGACCGCAAGGTGACCGTCATGATCGCCGACGCCGAGAGTAACGCTCGCCAACTGCGTGGTGAAGGGGATGCGGAAGCCGCCAAGATCTATGCCGACAGCTACAAGAAAGACCCCGAGTTTTTCAGCTTCGTGCGTAGCATGGAGGCCTATCGCAAGAGCTTTGCCGGTGGCAACGACCTGATGGTGTTGAAGCCGGACAGCGAGTTCTTCCGTTACCTCAAGTCTCCTCACGGCACCAAGCAGTAATCGCCACGAGGTCACATTCAAAGGGTCTGCATTGTCAGACCCTTTTGTTTTTGGTGCCAATGCCAGCCGTCGACCCGGGTGGCTGGTTGCATTGAAGGAGGTCGGATGCTGACATCCATGCTGATGGGGTTGGGATTGCTGCTGTTGTTCGAGGGGCTAGGCCCGTTGTTGATGCCCAGGGCATGGCAGCAGATGTTGCGGCTGCTGAGCGATCAGCCACCGGAGCAGTTGCGCCGTATCGGCGGCTCGTTAGTGGTTGCGGGTAGCGTGATCCTCTGGATGCTGAGTCGCTGAGTCGGGTGCAATGCACTGTCCAGCAGATAGCAGACAATAAAAAAGAGGCCGAAGGCCTCTTTTTTCATCCATGTCGTTTACTCAGGCACTGCGCTGCACGGCCATGTGGGCCAGTGTTTCCAGCGCCTGTTTGTGCGGGGAGTCCGGCAGGATGGCGAGGGCGGCAATGGCCTTGTCGGCCTCTTCCCTGGCACGCATGCGGGAGTACTCCAGCGCGCCAGTGCGGTCGAGAATGCCGAGGATCTGCTCAAGATGCTCCATGCCGTTGCGGTGCTCGATGGCATCGCGCACCAGCTGGCGCTCTTCCGGCGTGCCCACTTCCATGGCGCGCAGCAGCGGCAGGGTCGGTTTGCCTTCGGCCAGATCGTCTCCGACGTTCTTGCCCATCTCTTCGCTCTGGGAGCAGTAGTCCATCACGTCATCGATGATCTGGAACGCGGTGCCCAGATACTTGCCGTAATCGGTCATGGCCTGTTCGACGGGCTCGGGCTGATGAGTCAGCACGGCTGCAAGGCGAGTGGCGGCCTCGAACAGCTTGGCGGTCTTGCAGTAGATGACCGTCATGTAGCTCTCTTCGGTGGTGTCCGGATCGTTGCAGTTCATCAGCTGCAACACTTCCCCTTCGGCGATGGTGTTGGTGGCATCCGAGAGGATCTCCATCACCCGCAGGTTGGAGAGTTCGGCCATCATCTGGAAGGAGCGGCTATAGAGGTAGTCACCGACCAGCACGCTGGCGGCATTGCCAAACATGGCGTTGGCGGTCTCCCTGCCACGGCGCAGGTCGGATTCGTCGACTACGTCGTCATGCAGCAGGGTAGAGGTGTGAATGAATTCGATGATAGCGGCCAGTTTCAGGTGATCCTCACCCTCATAGCCCAGCGCACGCGCAGCCATCACGGTCAGCATGGGGCGCATCCGTTTCCCGCCGGCGCTGACAATGTAGAAACCCAGCTGATTAATCAGACTAACGTCGGACTGGAGTCGGGCCAGGATCAGTTCATTGACCGCCGTCATGTCGGCGGCACAGAGCGCACGGATAGTCTGTTGGTCCATAAGTCTCGTAACGTGACAGCAGCAATAACTGCGATTTTAGTAATGGCAGGGATTCTACACGATTTCACAATGGGTTACAGTTAGGCGTTTATCCACGGCGGCAGATATGCGCACAAAATAAACTTTTTGCTAAATTGGCCTTGCCTGAGCAGATCGATTTGCGTAGAATGCCCGCCCATTGTTATAGGTTTTTGCGCATGTCTAGCCTTGAGCAAAAGACATGCCTTTACGGAGTTAATCAAATGTACGCGGTATTCCAAAGCGGCGGAAAACAACACCGTGTGGCCGAAGGTCAAATCGTTCGTCTGGAAAAGCTGAACGTTGAGACTGGCGCTACCATCGACTTCAACGAAGTTCTGATGGTTGCTGCAGGCGACACTTTTAAAGTAGGTGCTCCTTTCGTTGAAGGTGGCAAGGTTGTAGCTGAAGTTGTGGCTCACGGCCGTGGCGAGAAAGTGACTATCGTCAAGTTCCGTCGTCGTAAGCACCATCGTAAGCAAGCGGGCCACCGTCAGTGGTTCACTGAAGTCAAAATCACTGGCATCAGCGCTTAATTAGAGGAGTCCGATAAATGGCACACAAAAAAGCTGGCGGTTCATCCCGCAACGGTCGCGATTCTGAAGCTAAACGCCTGGGCGTGAAGCGTTTCGGCGGCGAAACAGTTCTGGCTGGCAGCATCATCGTTCGTCAACGTGGTACCAAGTTCCACGCTGGCACCAACGTTGGTCTGGGCAAGGATCACACCCTGTTCGCAACCGCGACTGGTAAAATCCTGTTCGAAGTTAAAGGTCCGCTGAATCGTAAGTACGTTAGCATCGTTGCTGAGTAATTACGGACCGCAAGGATCCGAAGCCCCGCCAACAGGCGGGGCTTTTGTTTTTCTGACGTCTTTCTGATGTCGTTGACGAAAAAACGGAACGCAGCTGACTTTGGCTCTGACGGGCATGATTGGCAAGATGCGTATCGCCCGCAGGGGTCTGTACCACTATAATTGCGTATCGGTTTTTCGAATTAAGGTGACGGTTACCTATGAAGTTTGTTGATGAAGTCCAGATTCGAGTCGATGCCGGTGACGGTGGTAACGGTTGTGTAAGCTTTCGCCGTGAAAAATATATTCCCAACGGTGGTCCGGACGGCGGTGACGGCGGTGACGGTGGCGACGTATATCTGATCGCCGACGAGAACCTCAATACCCTGATCGACTACCGTTTCGAGCGTTTCCATGCTGCCGAGCGCGGTGAGAATGGCCAGAGCGCCAACTGTACCGGTCGCCGCGGCAAGGACAAGATCCTGCGTGTGCCGGTCGGTACCCGGGCGACCGATGAGGATACCGGTGAACTGCTGGGGGATCTGACCCACCACGAGCAGAAGCTGCTGGTTGCCAAAGGTGGTTTCCACGGTCTGGGCAACACCCGCTTCAAGAGCTCCGTCAACCGTGCTCCCCGCCAGAAGAGTAATGGTACTCCGGGTGAAGTGCGTACTCTGAAGCTGGAGCTGCTGCTGCTGGCCGATGTCGGCATGCTGGGTCTGCCCAACGCAGGCAAGTCTACCTTTATTCGCGCCGTTTCTGCGGCTCGCCCGAAAGTAGCTGATTACCCCTTCACTACCTTGGTACCGAACCTGGGTGTGGTGCGTGGTGAGAACTCCCGCTCCTTCGTGATCGCCGATATCCCGGGTCTGATCGAAGGCGCTGCCGAAGGTGCAGGTCTGGGTATCCGCTTCCTGAAACACCTCGAGCGTTGCCGCGTGCTGATCCACCTGGTGGATATCTGCCCGGTTGATGGCTCCGATCCTGCTGAAAATGCCGTGACCATCGTCAAGGAGCTGGAGAAGTACAGCCCGGAACTGGCTGGCAAGCCACGCTGGTTGGTGTTCAACAAGATGGACCTGATCCTGGAGGAAGAAGCCCAGGAGGTGATGGATCGCGTCAAGGCGGCCCTGAACCACGAAGGTCCGGTCTATGCCATCACTGCCATCAGCAAGGAAGGCACCAAGAAAGTCTGCTACGACATTCTGGATCTGCTGGATACCATGCCCCGTCAGCTGGCGGAAGATGCCAAAGACGCCATCGAGAAGGTGGAGTTCAAGTGGGACGACTACCACAAGAACCAGCTGGCCAAGGCTGAAGCGGAAGCACTGGCTGCCTCTCTTGCCTTCGATGAAGGGCTTGATGATGACGATTGGGATGACGACGAAGATGATGGCGTTGAAGTCATCTACGTCCGTGACTGATCCCCGTCACTCTCATTGAAAACCGGAGCCTGAACAGGCTCCGGTTTTTTTATGTCTATCGAGCAGCAACTCATTAGGTATATTTGTGATGTCACTTATTGCCTGCTACTGATAACCGATTATACTGCCCACCAAAATTAACAATAACGAAACAATCATCTGGCGATGTCGATTGAATCGATATGCGCCGCTGTATCTTGTTGTTTTGATGGAAGGTTTGCCTGTGGAAATATTTATGCGCAGATTTCTGCCTTAAGGGCTTGTTTGTGCATTTTTTTAGAGTATTCTTGCGCCCGTTTTGCCGGTTAATGCATGAATACGCAGGTTGGCCGGGCTAGGGAAAAGTAACATTAGGGCAGTCATATCATGTTGGAAAAGAGTCTCGAAGCACCTGCGGTCAATACTCGCCGTAATTTGTTGATGTTTCTGGTTCCGTCACTTATCGGGATCCTGCTGTTCATGACACCGGTCGTCTATGACGGTAACGTCACCATCCCGGTGGCCGTGCTGGCCAAGCTGGTACAGCGCGTTTTTGCCGATTATCTGGTCGCCATGGTCAGTGCGGTGATCACCACCACCATGCTTATGACGCTGATTGCCTGGCTGTTCAAGCCAGCGATTCTGGTGCGTCGTCCTTTCCTCAACAGCTTGTTCAATGTCTCCCCTTTCTGGGCCTGCGTGCGGGTATTGGGCGGTATTTTCGTGCTGCTGACCTTCTTCCAGGTGGGGCCTGAGGTGCTTTACTCAGGTGCAACCGGTGGACTGGTGCTCAACGATCTGCTGCCGGTGCTGTTTTCGGTCTTCATTTTTGCCGGCCTGCTGCTGCCGTTGCTGCTCGATTTCGGGCTGCTGGAATTTGTCGGCACCATGATGACCCGCATCATGCGTCCGGTCTTCCGGTTGCCGGGTCGCTCCGCAGTGGACTGCTTTGCCTCCTGGCTTGGCGATGGCAGCGTCGGCATCCTGCTGACCAGCAAGCAGTACGAAGGGAAGTTCTATACCCAGCGTGAAGCCGCGGTGATTGGCACCACCTTCTCTGCCGTCTCCATCACCTTCTGTCTGGTGGTGATCTCCCAGGTCAAGCTGGAGCACATGTTCGTCCCCTTCTACCTGACCGTCTGTCTGGCGGGGGTGGTTGCCGCCATCGTGGTGCCGCGTTTGCCGCCACTTTGCTGGAAGAAGGACATCTATGCCGATGGCACGCCCTTGTGCCGCAAGCAGGAGGCAGTGCCACACCAGCACAGCGTGATGAGCTATGGCTTCGAGCGGGCATTGACCAAGGCTGATAATGTGAGTGACTTGGGCGCGGTAGCGCGGGAAGGGGTGAAGAATGCGCTGGATATGATATTTGGCGTATTGCCGGTAGTGATGGCGATCGGTACCTGCGCCCTGATGCTGGCCGAACATACCCCTATCTTCAACTGGCTTGGCGCCCCGTTTGTCCCCTTGCTGGAGCTGCTGCAACTGCCGGAGGCGGAAGCGGCTTCCAAGACCATCATGGTCGGTTTTGCCGACATGTTCATTCCGGCAGTGTTGGCCTCGACCATCGAGAGTGACATGACCCGCTTCGTGATTGCCGCCATGTCGGTGACCCAGCTGATCTATATGTCGGAAGTGGGCGCCCTGCTGCTGGGCAGCAAGATCCCGGTCAAGCTGTGGGAGCTGTTCGTTATCTTCCTGCTGCGCACTCTGGTTACCTTGCCGGTTATCGCCGGGGTGGCACACCTGCTGTTCTAAGGACGCAGCGCAGTGAAAAACGGTCAACCTCGGTTGACCGTTTTCTTTTTCGCAGTAACGGGAGAGAGTCCCCCTTCGGTTGGCTCAGCCTGTAGTGACGGGACACTGGATGGTCAGCGAGTGGATTGTGTTGGCGATGCGATAGGGCTTGGCTGCTTTGTAGACCTTCTTCTCGTCGTCATAGCTTCCCCCCAGATACTGGGTGCTGTAGAGCGTCTGCTGGCGGCGGTCGGTCTCCTTGTAACCTTGTGGGCAGGTCTGGTTGGCCTGCTGGAAGCAGGCTTTCATGCTGCTGCACTCGATGTAAAAGCCGTGCTGGCTGGTATCGGCAAGGTGCACCGGGGTGACGGTGGGGGCGGGGGGAGACAACAGGGCGCAACCGGAAAGCGTCAGCGCGCCCAGCAGAACGAGATGTTTTGACATAGATAACCTGAACAGTGTGGTGTGACAAAGAGTGAGGGGGAGTCTGTTGCTCCCCCTTCGCTATAGGGGCACCGTTATAACCAGCCGGGGGCGCTGAGGCCAGCCCGCAAATGTAAGAAAATATGATCCACCCCCGGGCATGCGCGGCCAGCAGGATGAGCGTTCAAACAATACTTGCCTGAGATTTGTTCCGTTCGATTGCTGCCGCTTGGCAGGCAGAGTGTGGCAGGAGATAGTGATTCATTCAGGTATCCCGTGCTACATTGCCCCACTTGTTACTGGCCTGTAAATCAATGGAGTGACCCATGTCTGCCATCCCCTATTCCGTGCTCGATCTGGTGCCTGTTGCCGAAGGTTCCGTGCCTGCCGAGTCATTTCGCCGTTCGCGGGATCTTGCCCGCCATGCCGAGGGTTGGGGTTACCAGCGCTACTGGCTGGCCGAACATCACAACATGCCGGGCATTGCCAGTGCCGCCACCTCGGTGCTGATCGGCCATCTGGCCGAAGCCACCACCACCCTGCGGATCGGCGCGGGTGGCATCATGTTGCCGAACCACTCGCCGCTGGTGATTGCCGAACAGTTTGGCACTTTGGCTTCGCTCTATCCGGATCGCATCGATCTCGGCCTTGGTCGCGCCCCCGGGACCGATCAACGCACCATGCGGGCGCTGCGGCGAATGCGCAGCGGCGAGGTGGATGATTTTCCGGCCGATGTGCGCGAGTTGATGAGCTACTTTGGCGACGAGATTGGCGCGGTGCAGGCGGTACCCGGGCAGGGGCTGCATCTGCCCATCTGGCTGCTGGGCTCCAGCCTCTACAGTGCCCAATTGGCTGCGGCGATGGGCTTGCCGTTCGGTTTTGCCTCCCATTTCGCGCCCGCCATGCTGCTGCAGGCGCTGGAGATCTATCGCAGCCAGTATCGCCCCTCTGCTCGCTGGCCCAAGCCCCATGCGGTGGTCTGTATCAATATGATCGCCGCCGACAGCGAGCGCGAAGCCCGCTTTCAGTTCACTACCGTGCAGCAGCAGTTCTTGCGCCTCCATCGCGGTGATGCGGGCAAGCTGCCCGCGCCGGTCGTCCAGCTTGGCGACGAGTGGGCGCCCCGTGAGCTGATGGCGATGGAGCAGACCCTGGCCCGCTCTCTGGTGGGCGACCCTGAGCTGGTTCGTCATGGCCTCAAGGCGCTGCTGGCGGAAACCCGTGCCGATGAGCTGATGTTCAATGGCCCCATCGTCGATCATCAGGCCCGACTGCGCTCCTTTGAAATTGCCGCCGAGCTGATGCAGAGCCTGTAAGCCATGACGAACCCTACTGTCGCGGTGGATGAGGTGTATTGGAATCCCATGGTACCGGAGCTGTCGGTTACCGATCTGGCTCGAGCTCTGGTTTTCTATACCGGTTTGTTGGGCTTCTCGGTCCGCTATCGGCGCGATGACCCTCCTTTTGCTTATCTTGAGCAGCAACAGGTACAACTGATGCTGGAGCAGGTACATCCGGCGGGTTGGCAGGTCGGGGTGCTGGAGCCACCGTTCGGTCGGGGGATCAATCTGCAGATGGAGCTGACCGAGATCCAGCCACTACTCGACCGCTTGCAGGCCGCCGGGATTGCACTTTTCCGGCAGCCAACTGAGGTCTGGTATCCAGTGGGCGAGATGCTGGCCGGGCAGCGCGAATTTTTGCTGCAGGATCCCGATGGTTATCTGTTACGGTTTGTGCAATATCTGGGGGAACGAGCGGCTGACTGACAAGATAAAAATCTTAACCATCTGATTTTAAAGGATTGTCAGATGTATGTCGGCCATCTGTCGTGTCACCTTTCGCGGCGCAAGCCCTATGCTGGCCCTGTCAATTACCACAAGGAGTTCGAGATGATCGTCAGGAAGTTGAGATTGCAACGGGGTTGGTCTCAGGATCAGTTGGCAACGTTGACTGGTTTGAGTGTCCGCACTATCCAGCGGATCGAGCAGGGGCAGCAACCCGGACTGGAATCTCTCAAGGCCCTGGCCGCCGTCTTTGAACTCGATGTGGCTCAACTGGATGGATCAGAGCAACAGGAGCGCGAGATGAGAGGAAATGACACTATGGGTCAGGATGCGGTGCAGGTATCGGCAGAGGAGCGGGCGGCAATGCGCTATGTGGAGGAGCTCAAGGGCTTCTATCACCATGTCGCCAGCTACGTGGTGGTGATCTGCGGGCTGTTTGTCATCAACTACCTGAGCAATCCGGAGTATATCTGGGCATGGTGGCCAACCCTGGGATGGGGGCTGGGGCTTGCCTCCCATGCTGTTCGGGTGTTTCAGCCCTTCAAGCTGTTTGGCCCCGAGTGGGAGCGGCGCCAGATCGAGAAGCGGCTGGGGCGCAAGTTGTAACTTCATTCGCCGGAAAACAGGGAGCCTAAAACAGCAAGCCCGGCAGATTGCCGGGCTTTGTTATTGGAACGGGTTGTGGCAATCCGTGCGGCAGCGATCGCGACCGCCTGATTGCAGTGCTCCCCCTAGCTGGCGTGAACCAGGCAGGGGGTGGCGATCAGGGCATCATCCTCGTAGCGCCACAGGGTGAGGCTATTGCCCCAGACGCAGCCGGTATCGAGCGCCTTGATATCGCTTTTGCCGGTGTTGCCCATCAGGGCGGCCCAGTGGCCGAACACCAGAATGGGGTCATCCACGTGATGCTCGCGCTGCTCGAACCAGGGGCGCAGGCCCGGGGTCGACTCCTTGGGACCCTTCTTGCATTTGAAGTCGAGACGACCGTCGAAATAGCAGAAGCGCATCCGGGTGAAGGTGTTGATGATGTAGCGGTAGCGGTCGATCCCGACCAGATCATCTTTCCAGCCATCGGGCTGGTCGCCGTACATGTTGTGCAGCAGCCAGCTGTACTGGTCACCGCGCAGCAGGCTCTCTACCTCGCGGGCGCAGTTGCGCGCGGTGCGGACATCCCATGCGGGGGAGATCCCGGCATGCACCATCATGATGGGCAGATCCGGATGTTCGGCCAGTAGCGGGCGGTGGCGCAGCCACTCCAGCAGTGCATCCCGATCCGGGGCATCCATCAGGCTTTGCAGCTTGTCTTTCTTCTTGAGCGGTGCAACGCCATCGGCGACCGCCAGCAGGTGCAGGTCGTGGTTGCCGAGCACGGTGACGGCACGGTTGCCCAGCCCTTTGACAAAACGCAGGGTATTGAGGGAGTCCGGGCCGCGGGCGACCAGATCGCCGCAGAGCCAGAGCACGTCATTTTCGGGATCGAACGCGGCAAGATCCAGCAGACGGCGCAAGTCGTCGTAACAGCCCTGGATGTCACCGACAAAACAGTTCGCCATGAAACCTCAGTTGATAATATTGGGGATAGCCAGCGTGAAGGGAGCGATGTGCGCCTCAAACTGCTGACCAGAGCCATCTTGCAGGGTATAGCTCCCTTCCATCACCCCAAGCGGGGTCGCCAGCGGCACGCCGCTCTGGTAGCGGTAGGTCTCACCTTCGGCAATGACGGGTTGTTCCCCGACCACGCCCGGGCCTGCCACTTCCAGCATCTTGCCATTGGCATCGGTGATGAGCCAGCGCCGATGCAGCAGTTGCACCGGGCCGGGCCCCAGATTCTCAATCTCGATCAGATAGTGAAACTGGTAAGGGTCTTTGGAGCCCGCCACATACACGGGGTATGGGCGGATCTCGATGTGCGGGAGTGCCACCGGATCAGGCCTGTTGCTGATCCGCCAGCCAGTTGGCGATCATGACAAACTGCTCGAGGGAGAGATTCTCCGGGCGCAGGTTGCCATCGATACCAAGCTCGGTCAGCTGGGCGTCGGTGATGAAGTTGGAGAAGCTGTTGCGGATGGTCTTGCGACGCTGGCCAAAGCCTTCGGTACAGACGCGATTCAGACAACGAATGTCTTTTGCGACTATGGTCGGATTCTTGTGCGGGATCAGGCGAACTACGGCAGAGTCCACTTTCGGCGCCGGTTTGAAGGCACCCGGGCCCACTTCCAGCACCGGCACCACCTGGCAGTAGTACTGGGTCATTACGCTCAGACGGCCATAAGCCTTGCTGCCCGGGCCGGCGGCCAGACGCAACACCACTTCCTTCTGCAGCATGAAGTGCATGTCCTCTACCCGGTCGGCAAACTCGCACAGGTGGAAGATGAGCGGGGTGGAGATGTTGTAGGGCAGGTTGCCGAAGATACGCAGCGGCCCCTTGCCTTCACCCATCAGGGTGCCGAAGTCAAAACGCATGGCGTCCGCTTCGATGACGGTCAGCTTGTCTTTGAGTGTCGGGTGCTCGCGCAGGCGAGCTGCCAGGTCCCGGTCAAGCTCGACCACGGTCATTTTGTCCATCTGGGCGGCGACCGGCTCGGTCAGCGCGGCCAGACCCGGACCGATCTCCACCAGATTCTGACCCGGCTGTGGGTTGATGGCGGCGACGATCTGATCGATCACATACCGGTCGTGCAAGAAGTTCTGACCGAAACGCTTACGGGCCGTGTGGCCCATGTGCACCTTACTGCTCATATCTTTTTTTCTCTACCATCTTGATGGCGTGGTTAATCGCGGTGACAAGGCTGCCCGGATCGGCCAGGCCCTTGCCTGCCAGATCCAGCGCGGTGCCGTGATCCACCGAAGTGCGGATGAAGGGAAGCCCCAGAGTGATATTGACCGAACTGCCGAAGCCCTTGTATTTGAGCACGGGCAGCCCCTGGTCGTGGTACATGGCGAGTACCGCATCCGCATCCTTGAGGTATTTCTCCTGGAACAGGGTGTCGGCCGGCAACGGGCCGACCAGATCGATCCCTTCCTGGCGCAAAGTAGCCAGGGCGGGTTCGATCACGTCAATCTCTTCACGTCCTAGATGGCCACCTTCCCCGGCATGAGGGTTGAGGCCGCAGACGTAAATACGGGGTTTGGCGATGCCAAACTTGGTGGCGAGATCCTCATTGAGGATCCGGATCACCTTGCCGAGGCGATCCTCGGTGATGGCCATCGCCACATAGGCCAGCGGAATATGGGTGGTCGCCAGTGCGACCCGCAGCCCCTCGGTTGCCAGCATCATTACCACATCTGCGGTGTTGGATTGCTGGGCAAAGAACTCGGTGTGGCCGCTGAACGAGACCCCGGCCTGGTTGATGATCCCCTTGTGCACCGGCCCGGTCACCACGGCGGCAAATTCGCCGCTCATGTTGCCATCACAGGCGCGCTGCAGGGTTGCCAGCACATAGGCGCCATTGCCTTCGTTCAGCTCGCCCGGCACCACGGGGGCGCCGATGGTGACCGGACAGACGGTCAGGGTGCCCGCCCGCTGCGGATGAGCAGGGGCGGTTGCGTCATAGGGCTCAAGCTCGATGGGCAGCCCAAGCAGGGTCGCCCGCTCGCGCAGCAGCGCCGGATCGGCGATCACCACCAACTGGTGGGGCCAATCCTGCTGGGCAATCTGCAGCACCAGATCCGGGCCGATCCCGGCCGGTTCGCCCGGGGTAACGGCAAGGCGACGGCAGCTCATCAGCTACCGGCTCCTTCGATCTGGATGTAGGCCTCGTCACGCAGCTCATCCAGCCACGCCTGGGACTCTTCCACGAAGCGGCGATTGTAGATCAGCTGGTAGGCGCGCTGCTCCTGAGCCTTGTCGGTCGCATCCTGGCTGCGGCGATCTTCCACCTGCACGATGTGCCAGCCGTGGCTGGTACGGAACGGGGCACTGATCTGGCCCGGTTGCAGACGGTTGACCATGTCGCGGAACTCGGGGACATAGACGTTGGGATCAGACCAGCCCAGTTCGCCACCCTGTACCGCAGAGCCCGGATCTTCGGAGTACTTCTCCGCCATGCTGGCGAAGCTTGCCTTGCCGCTCTTGATGTCGTGCAGAATGCCATCCAGCATCCCCTTGGCTTTCTCTTCGCTCAGGATAATGGACGGCTTGATCAGGATGTGGCGGGCCTTCACCTCGGTCTGCATCACTTGCTGCTGACCCTTGGTGTCGAACACCTTGACGATGTGCAGGCCGGCGCCGGAGCGCAGCGGGCCGACGATATCGCCCTTCTTGGCACCCTGTACCGCTTCCGCCATCAGGGTCGGCATCTCTTGCGGGCTCATCCAGCCCCAGTCGCCCCCTTCCAGCGCCTTGGGACCGTTACTCTCGGCAATGGCCAGTTTGCGGAAGTCGGCACCCTGCTTGAGGGCGGCCAGAATGCGCTCGATCTTGCTCTTGGCGGCATCCAGCTGGGCGGCAGTGGGGTTGTCCGGCAGGGCAATCTGGATATGGCCTACGTGGTATTCGTTCTGCTGTTGACCCTGTTTCTTCAGGATCTCCACCACCTGCTTCACCTCCTGCTCGGAGATGTTGATACGGCGGCGCACCTGATTGCGGCGCACCTCGTTCATCAGGATCTCGCGGCGAACCTCTTCCCGATACTGGGCATAGGTCATCCCTTCACGGGCGAGCTGGGCGCGCAGCTGATCCAGGGTCATCTTGTTGTCGGCAGCGATGCCCTGAATAGCCTGTTCCAGCTGGGTGTCGCTGATCTTCAGCCCCTGGCGCTCCGCCAGTTGCAGCTGCAGGCTCTCCTGGATCAGGCGATCCAGCGCCTGTTTGCGCAGGGTGGCATCGTCAGGCAGGGACTGGCCGCTCTCCTGAGCGGAGAGTTTTACCTTGTTGACCAGTGCGTCCTGTTGGCTGGACAGCACCACGTCCTTGTTGACCACGGCCAGCACCTTGTCCATCAGCTCGGGCGCAGCCAGTGCGGCCTGGCTCATGGCACCGAACATTCCCGCGGTCAGCAGGGCAATCAGGGTCTTTTTCATATCCATCTCTCAAGGCTGGGCCAGCATCATTGCTGGCCTTTCAGATTAAACGGGCGAACATAGGGCAACAGCTCGGTATCCAGGGTGACGCTGCGGCCACCTGTACCCACGCTGCCAAGTCCCTTCATTTCAAACTGCAGACCAATGACTTTTTCCGAGCGTGACGTGAGAACATTGTTTTCCCACTGTGGCTGGTTGTGCCACTCCAGGCTCATATTGATGCTCCAGCAGCAGGAGTCGTATTTGACACCGACCTTGCGGTCAATGTTCACATCCTGCTTGATATCACGGTAGTAACCGCCATACATCTGCCACTGATCGGCGATCGGAGCCATCATCACCAGACCCGCCTGGCTCAGATCTTCTGCCAGCGCTGTGTTGGTCGGATAGCGATAGTCCAGGTTGCCATCCTTGATGTAGCGGTAGTTGGCCTGGGTGGTCAGCTTGCCGGTCCGGTATTCGACCGCACCGTTGCCAGCCGTAAATTCCCCCTCGGAGGTGTCGTACTGGGTCCCCGCATGGGCAAACCACTCATCGGTGATCCGGGCATCCCCCTCGAATGAGAGCAGGGAGCGAGCGTTGGTACTTTCCGGGTCGGACGGGTAGAGGCGCACTTTGGGTGCTGTCATCTCAAAGGCCTGGGCCACCGCCAGACGCAACCGTTCATCACCTACGTTGTCGTAGATCCGGCTGGTGAGGCCTGCGGTTACCCGGTTGGCATCGCTGATGCGGTCGAGACCGGCAAAGCGGCGATCGCTGAACAGGCTGTAGTAATCCTGACGGGTGGTGGTGGAGTCGTAGATCCCGATCTCGTCCTGATTTTCGTAGGGGACGTAGAGATACTGGAACTCCGGCTCCAGGGTCTGGGTACCCTTGCCATCATACCAGTCAACCGGGCGATCGAAGTTGAGTCCTCCCTTGAGGCGGAAGGAGGGGAGGGTGCGAGTAATGGTGCCGTCTTTTAGTGCTGATTCGTTTCCTTTCATATACCGCAGGGCATCGCTATCTAACGCTGTGTTACCACTTCGGTTGGGATGTTTATAAGTATCAGGAACCTCCTGGTTGTAGGAGGTAAACATCAGCTTGTACTGGCTGGTGAGGTAGTAGCCAGGGGCATCGATGAGAGGCACGGTCAGGGTCGGAGCCAGGTGCAGACGGGTGGCAGTATAGCGCTCACCTACCTGCTGGGTGCTGGCACTGCCGCTGTCGTAGCCAAACTTGGTCAGTTCGCTGTTCCAGGCCAGATCGAACCACTTGCCCTGCTGGAAGTAGTTGTAGTCGATACGCGGCAGCATCTCGTGGGGCAATAGAGCTGTTGGGCTAAGGACCTGGTAGCGGCGCACCTCGGAGGTGAGGTTCCAGTTGTGCTGGTAGTAGCCGGCGGTAAAGGATTGCTGTAACTGGCTGTCGACCTGGGTGCCCACTTGCGGGCTGAAGTCGTTGAAGTAGTTGTAATCCTTGTCCCGCACCTGGGTGTAGTCGAGGCCAAAACGCAGGGATCCATCCATCAGGGCGGAGCCGTGACGCACGTTCATCAGATAACGATGGCCATCTGAAAGATTGGAGTTGCTCGGGCTGTACTGCTTGTCATCCGCCAGATTCTCAAAATAGAGGGTGCCGGTATGGGCAGGGTCCGGCATATAGCGGAACTCCGCCTGTTCCATCAGGCCGCGTTTATCCATAAAACGGGAGGTGATGGTGGCATCATAGTTGGGGGCAATGTTCCAGTAGAAGGGCTGGGTGATATCCATGCCGTTGCTGGAGCTTTGCTTGTAACCCGGGTAGAGCAGACCAGTCTTCCGCTCATCCTTGATGGGGAAGTTGATATAGGGGAAGTAGAACACCGGGTAGTCATAGAGCCAGAGGCTGGCATTCCAGGCTTCGCCGAACACCTCTTTCTGGTCGATGTCGATGCTGCCCGCCTTGAGGGTCCACACTTCCTGACCGGGGGGGCAGGTGGTGTACTGGGCCCCCTCCATGGTGATGTTCTGGTTGTTGTTGGTCATCACCACGCGCTTGGCAAAGCCGCGCACCGGTGAGCCATGCACCTGATACTTGCCCTCTTCCAGTTCGGAGTTCTTGGTATCCAGGTTGGATTTGAGGGTCTTGTCGCTGGTGACGGTCACCTGACCGTCGTTGTAATAGATGTTGCCGATAGCGATGACATCCCGGCTCTTCTGATCGAGCTGGGCATAGTCGGAGTCAAACTTGCGAACACCCTGACGAACCTTGACGTCGCCTTCATAGACGGCGGTGCCGCCCTGTTTGGCCTCGAGACGGTCAGCATCAACCTCGACCGGCTGTGCGTTGGCATCCTGATCCGATGCAGGCTTCTCTATCTTGGGAACATAGTCATAGCAGAGACTATCGAGAATGCCGGTGGCTGGCGGCGCTTCGAACGGGGCCGCCTGCACCATCATAGGGGTGAGTGCTGGGGCCAGGCTGATAGTCAGGGCGATGGGATAGCGGTACCCCAGTGTCCATTTTGTCATGTGAAAGACTCGTGCAATCCGTGATAGATACGGTTGATCCAAGGCATGCATTTTACGACAGGTTTCATCGAGTTGACATTGCATGTTAGGAGAGGAAAGGTTTTTCCCTTTAAAATCAACTGTTTGTTGGCTGTGAGTGTCATGGTTCCATAGCACGGAAAGTACACCATGCAGCCGACAAGCCTATCACACAGCGACCAGATTGTCGCTACCCTCGCCAAGCTCCCCGTGACTACATTTGGCACAGCCTATACCAAGGAGGTCGCGCTAGTCCTCGCTCGCCACATGAACAAGATTAAGGGCTGGTCAGCCTGTCTCTATCAACGGTACATCGCTAATGCTGTCGGTTGCACGACCAGAACAGTCCGCAGTGCCATACGCCGCCTAGAGGCAATTAACTTCATCGACACTGAGCACCGGAAGCACGACAAGATCGACAACTGGAATCTTGCCTCTGTGTACCGCTTGGGGTCTGCAATCCGAGCCCTTTTCCGCACCCCCAGCAAGCCATTTCCGGCAAAGTCTTCGACTTCTTTTAAACAGAAACAAAGTAACAAGGATCGCGCTCCCGTTTCTTCATCTGTGGATAAGTTCGCCATGTTTGACCACAAGAGGGCTGCTATGACGCAAGAGGACTGGGAGACAAGCCAGAAGGCTAGCCAAGCCAACAACAGGAATGCACTTCAGAAGTTGAAGGCGCTATTCGGGAGGGGGGAATCATGAACATCAATTTTGACGCCGAGCGTGTGCGAGCAGCCTTAGCGAATCCAGAGCAATCAGGGCTGGATGAAGTTGAGCTGTCCATCCTGTCGCTCTTTCTTGAAACGGCTGGTGATACGGGTCAAATCAACATTATTGACGATACCCAGACACCGAAGAAGAAACGAAAGCCAAGGCCGCGCCGTATCAAGCGGAGTAAGGTGAAGTGATGGGCGTTCGTAAAACACTGGTCTGTGTGGAGGCGGGCGTTTGCGTTCAAGCTGGCGAGCTGTTCCCTGTGCTGGGAGAGAACGGGTCTGTCTGGGAGATTCTGTTAGGTGGCAGCTACAGTGGATTTGACCCCATAGATCCAGACACTTTTCCCGCTTAGGGTTGTGATACCCGACTGCGCAGAAATTCCCGGGGTGAACGGTATCCCAAGGCGCTGTGCGGGTGGTGCTCGTTATAATGCTCAAACGCGATGGCCAAATTGCCTACCGCTGTTCGGCTATCTGGTTTCGGCATCATCTCGATATAGTCTCGCTTCATCGTCTTGACGAAGCTCTCCGCTATACCGTTGCTCTGTGGGCTTCTCACCGCAGTCGTTCTGGGCTCCAACCCGATTTCTCGTGCAAACGCGCGGGTCTCATGGGCTCGATACGCCGAGCCATTATCAGTCAGCCACTCTACCGGTGATGCCGGCAACGAATCCCCAAAGCGACGTTCGACAGACCTCAGCATGACATCTTGCACCGTGTCACTGTCGTAACCCCCGGTACTGGCAGCCCAGTCCAGGGTTTCCCTGTCACAGCAGTCCATGGCGAACGTGACTCGTAGTTTTTCACCGTTATCGCAGCGAAACTCGAAGCCATCCGAGCACCATCGCCGATTGCTCTCTTTGACTGCGACACGCCCCTTATGTGCCCGCTGGGTCAAGGGTGCAGCCGGTTTTCTTTCCAGCAGCAGGCCATGCTCTCTCATGACGCGATATACCCGTTTGGCGTTTACTACAGGCTGTCTTGTTGCCTCTGACTGACGCCGTAACAGCGCCCAGACCCGGCGATAGCCATAGGAGGGACGTTCTGCCATCGCCTCCATGATACGGCCAAGTAAGGCTGCATCATCACGCTGGCGATGATGACGACCATCTTGCCAACCTGGTTTGCGATGAACACGAACGGATAGCTGCGCACGCGATACATTAAGGGCCTGGCTCACAGCACTTAATCGTCGTCCCCCGGCAACAAGGGCGCATGCGCAATCCATTTTTTTGCTCGACCATACTCCACGGCTTCTTTGAGG
>NZ_JBFODU010000036.1:0-4435 GCF_040908505.1 Aeromonas sp. R1-2
AATGCGTTGGCGGAGCGGGTGAACGGGATTTTGAAAGGAGAGTTATTGTTGCAAAGCCCGCAGGATTTGACGCAAGCGCGGGAAATGGTGCGTGAAGCAGTGGATATTTACAACGCGGAGCGGCCGCATCATGCGTTGAAATACAGAACCCCCGATGCGGTACATAGGGGGTTCTGAGTAGAGAAATGCTAGTTGAAAATGTGTAAACCTATTTCAGGACTAGACAATGGCATGGGTCACTGACAACTCTTAACCGAGCGCCAGCCAGACTCCCACCCCCAGCATCAGGGTACCGGCGATGCGGTTCATCAGGGTGACGTTGCCGCTCTTGGCGAGGAAGTGGCGCAAAGTGCGGCCACCGCTTGCGTAGAGCAGCAGGCAGGAGAATTCGATGACCAGAATAAGCGCCACCAGCGCGCCGATCTGCGGCGCCATCGGCTTGTCGGCAGAGATAAAGGGGGGGAGCAAGGAGATCATGAAAGCCCACCCCTTGGGATTGGCGATGGCGGTGACAAAGCCCTGCACCGCCAGCCCCATGGCGCTGGTCTGTTGACCGGCCGAGAGATCCGCCGGAATGGCCATCTTCCCCTTGGCCTGCCACATCTGGATGCCAAGCCACACCAGATAGGCGCCCCCCAGATATTTGAAGGCGGCGAAGATCCCCGGATAGTTGAGCATGATGGCTGCCACCCCGATCACCGAGAGCACCGAGACCAGCCCGACCCCGATCAGCTCTCCCCACATCATGTGCAGGGTACGGCGCACCCCCAGGCTCATCCCAAGGGTCATCGACAGGGTCATGCACATGCCGGGGGTCACCGAGACAAAGAAAAAGGTCGGGATAAACAGAGCCAGAATGGCCGGATCGATCCAGCTGGACACAACACACCTCCATATGACGAGAGCGGGAAATCACGAAAACGGGACAGGATTGACACAACCCAGCCAGTTGTACCACATATTCAGGGGATAAAGCGCTCAATAATGCCTAAATGGCTCCTTTCTCACAAGAAAAAACCTTTTCTTCCGCACATTTCAGCAATAAAAGCCTGTGACATCTCCTGACGTGCATGTGTAATATGTCGGCTCCTCCAATTCCGGATTAGAGTCATTTATGTCATTGAATAATCTATCAATACGTGTCCAGGTCTTGATACCTTTGCTGCTGGCCAGCCTGCTGATGATGGTGATGATCGCCATCAGCAAACAGGGTCTGGATGAAGCCATCAATGACATAGATGAGACGACCCAGACCGTGGTCCAGCACAAGGACGATATTGCCAAACTGATCCACGCCACCTACCGGCTGCGCACCAGCGCCATCTATGGCCTCTACGATGCCAAGCTGTTTGCCGCTCTGCCCGCAAACCTCAACAGCGCCGAGCAGGAGATCAACGCCATCCTCGGCCGTCTGGTGCTCCCCGGTGCCGAGCAGGATAACCGTCAGGTCGCGGCCGCCCTGCAGGCCTACCTCAGCCATACCCGCAGCAACATGCTGCCGCTGCTGGCGCAAAAACATCAGGGTGGCGGCGATCCGGTCGCCTACGAGGCGGCTCGCCTCCATTTCCGCGAGCTGGGTGAACAGCTGATCAAGCAGATCGACAGCATGTCCGCCCACATCAACCAGCTGATCCAGCAAGAGCTGGCCGAAGAGCAGGCCCACTACGACGCCACCCTGCTGCGTACCCTGCTGCTCACCGCCGGTACCCTGCTGGCGGCGCTGATCTGCGGCTGGGTCCTCTCCGGGCGCATCGTCAGCCCCATAGGTCAGTTGCAAGAGGTGATGCACGCCGTGGCGCAAGGGCGCTTCAACGTGCGCGCCAAAGCGGAGGGCAACAACGAGCTGACCCGTCTGGCCAAAGATATCAACCTCACTCTGGGGCAACTTGGTAGCACCATCGAGAACCTGACCGGGATCAGCAACAGCGTCGCCTCCGCCGCCACTGAGCTGGCCGCCGTGATGACCCAGTCCGAGGCCAATGCAAAGCAGCAGCACAGCGAGATCGAACAGGTCGCCTCCGCCGTAACCGAACTATCCAGCACCGCTGACAACGTCAACCACAATGCAGCCATCGCCGACGAGCTGGCGCGGGATGCCAATGGCCGGGTCGAACAGGGGCTCGCCCTCTTTACCGAAAGCATCTCAGCCAACAGCCGGATGGCAGGCAGTCTGGAAGATGCCGCAGCCATCGTTGCTCAGCTCAAATCCCAGTCCGAGCAGATCGGCAAGGTAATTGAAGTGATTCAGGGGATCTCCGAGCAGACCAACCTGCTGGCGCTCAATGCCGCCATCGAAGCGGCCCGTGCAGGTGAAACGGGGCGTGGTTTTGCGGTGGTGGCCGACGAAGTGAGAATGCTGGCGGCCCGTACCCAGGACTCCACCAAGGAGATCCAGGCCATCATCGAGCGGCTGCAGAGCCAGTCCCAATCTGCCAACAACGGCGTACAGGAGACTTTGGAGATCCTCAGCCATAACCAGCGTTTGTCCGCTCAGGTGCAGGCTCTGCTAAGCGGCATTACCGGTGCCGTGCGCCAGATCAACGACGCCAACGCCCAGGTAGCCACCGCCGCCGAGGAGCAGTCCTGCGTTACCGCCGACATCAACCGCAACATCACCAATATTCACGAGATCGTGAGCCAGAGCTCCGCCGGCATCAGCCAGAGTGCCAGTGCCAGCAACGAACTCTCCCAGCTCGCCGAGCAGCAACGCAAACAGCTGGCCCAATTCCAGCTGTAAGCGCACAAAGTGAACCATACAAAAAGGCCCGCAAGGGCCTTTCTTGTTGATGGAGCAATGGCTTTGTCTCTGTTTTAAACGCCATTTTTTGGCCGTTGGTGCCATAAGGGGCTGGGCTGAGGGGGCAAATGTGAGTATGGTAGAGGCACGTCACTCCCCCTCACGTGAGAACACCATGAGCCTGAGATTCAAGAAACCCGCTTTTATCGCCTTGGGGCTCATCGCCCTCATTTCCGCCGCCTGGCTCGACTACTACCTGCCGGAGCACACCATCGCCACCATCACCGGGGTCGAGGTGAAGCGTACCGACAAGGATGGCCCTATCAGCCAGAAGAACCCGGCTGACGGCCCCACCACCGACGTCTATTACATCTACACCGAGCGCCCCGGCGAGAAGATCCGGGTGTTTCGCAATGAAGATACCGAGTGGGGCTGGCCCTTCTACTTCAAATTCAACGCCGCCGACGTCCAGGCCAAGGCCAAGTCGATGGAGTTCGAGAAACGCCTGGCCATCATTACCTCCTACGGCTGGCGCGTGAACATGTTCTCCATGTTCCCCAACGTCACCAAGATTGAGAGCACCGAGCCTGACGCCTCCACTTGGAGCTTCTTCCGCTGGTTCTGGTTCGGCCTCTGGGCACTGGTGATGGGCAAGGCAGCCATCGCAACCTGGCGCTACTTCGATCGTCTTGAGGACGAGCTATGAGCGAGCCGAGCAAGACCCGCACCAGCTTCTACCGGCGGCTCTACGTGGCCTGGCTGATCAGCCAGGGCACAGATACGGTGCCCGCCATCATGGAGGCAACCGGCATGCCGCGCCGCACCGCGCAAGATACCCTGAGCGCGCTAGCCGAACTCGATATCAGCTGCGCCTTCGAGCAGACCGAGGGGGCTCGCCACCTGCAGGGACACTATCGCATCAGCGACTGGGGTCCCATCAATCCGGCGTGGATCAAGGCTCAACTGCCGCTTATCAAAGAGACGTTGAGCTATCCCTGATCCTTCATGAGAGCGGCTATGCATCGACAAACAAGGCCCCTTCCGGCCCACATCAGGTGGCACTAATGAAGTGCTATACGCATCATTTTGCAACTCGCGATTCTTACCACCGGGAATGTCATACTTGCTGCTCTCTTTACTGGGCCCGCACCAGACTTCACGGCCATTGTCGTTTTACTTGGCTTTGTGGCACTTCTCCTTGCTCTGACGCTGGTACTAAAAGAGCACACGGAAAACCGCTTAAGCCCTGACCATAGGCTAAGTGTCAAACCAATGGGAATGGTTCTGATCTTGTCTGGTGTGTTTGCCATGACCTACGGCATGAGCATTCTCAGTGGACATCAACCTCTACCGAATGGCAGCGATACATGTCGTGCTATATGCGGGATCATCTTGTTGGCATCCGAAGCATTTGGCCAAGCAGTTGCCAAACTGTTTGCCTTCGGCCTGTGGTCAGGAGTGGGACTATTTCTTTGCTTTATTGGTTACCACTTGGTGAGGGGAAGAAGATAGCCTTACTGAATGCAATCATGTAAACCTTGTTAACTCATTGTCTTCATGAATAAAGAGGGGCCAGCCGGCAAGGCTGGCCCCTCTTTTTTGGCTGTCCCGTCCTGAATATGGTTTACACCTTTCCCCCCAATAAATGGAGAACCCGATGGGACAAGGTGTGAAACGGACACAGCGCGATTACTCGCT
>NZ_JBFODU010000037.1:0-104085 GCF_040908505.1 Aeromonas sp. R1-2
CATTGAAAATCAAAAATTGTTTTTGATGTTCGATGCTGTGAGTGCCCACACAGATTGCTTGATTCAAATTGTTAAAGAGCGTCACGCTTGTCGCGTTGAGGAGGCGCATATTACGCCTCTCACTTCGAAAGTCAAGCGATTGTTTTCGCTTTTCTTTCGGCGCCCACTTCGCTAGGAAGCTGGCTCATCAGTTCGGCGTGTTCCGCCGTGCTGGTAGGGGCGCATTATAGGGAGCGGCGCTGCGATGACAAGACTTTTTTGAAGAAAATCACGAAAATTTCAAATTATTCAATTAGAAACAGCTTATTCAGTGTATATATACAATGTTATCCACAATCCGGTTATTTCACTCCCATTTTAGCGTCATTTATGTCGCCTTCAGTGACCTTGGGAATGCCATACTGGAGCCGATAACCTCTCCCGAGTGGTCCATGGTAGCGCCAATCAGGAAAGCTGGTTACCATGGAGGTGAATATAGTGTTGCACCTTTTTTGCTTTCATTTACAAAAGGTCTTTTAAGATGAATTTATCCAAGTTTCCCGTATATATGCAGGCCGCAATCCTTGCTCTGGTATTGGCAGTGGTTGGCTACCTGGTTGCCCAGGCCCTGCAGTTCTCTTTGAAAGCGGAAGTGATTTTTGCAGCAGGTCTGGCCATCGGCGGTTTCGTGGTACCGCTGTTCCTGAAGCGAACCCCGGCTAATGTTGCCGAGTCGATCGCCAATCAGGAGACTTGCACCTTATATGTAGGCAACCTGCCCTATCGCGCCAACGAGATTGCAGTGCGCGAATTGTTTGCCGAACAGGGCCAGGTCATTTCCGTACGGTTGATGAAAGACAAGGCAACCGGCAAGCGCAGAGGTTTCGGTTTCGTGGAGATGCCCGCCGCCGATGCCGCCAAGGCGATTGCCGCGTTGAATGATAAAGAGTACCAGCAGCGCACCCTCAAGGTGCGTGAAGCGAATGACAAACGTGATAAAGAGGAAAGAGAAGGTAGCGAAACTGACGCCTAACCGCTCGTCAGTACTTCACCTCTTCCAGTGATGACAGCCCCCATGCTTGCAAGGGGGCTGTCAGTTTTTGAGCCTCCCCATCCAGCCGGGTACAGTAAGCCCTGGCAATTACCTCTTCTATATGTACAGGCTGCACGGTGGCATGCCCGCCATTACTCAGCAACCAGGCCACCCGTTTGGCAACGGCACTGCCCGAGTCAACAAGCTGGCATTGCGGCATCAGTTGCCCAATCTCTTCATTGAGTAGCGGGAAGTGAGTGCAACCAAGCACCAGCGTATCCGGCTTTTCTTCCCCCTCCAGCCAATCGGCCAATACCTCGCGCAGTAGCGCCATATTGACCGGCAGGCCCGCCAGCTTGTGTTCGGCTTCTATGACCAGCTCGGTGGTGCCCTTGAGCAGCACCTGCTTGCCGGGAGCAAACTGGGCGATCAGTTCATGGGTATAGTCGCGGCTGACGGTGCCCGGCGTAGCAAGCAGACCGATACAACCGTTGCGAGTCTGTGCAGCGGCGGGCTTGATGGCTGGCACCACCCCCACCACGGGAATATCCAGTGCCTCACGCAAGGCCGGCAGCGCTATGGTGCTGGCCGTGTTGCAGGCAATCACCACCAGATCGATATGATGACGGGCTACCATGGTGGTCACCAAGCGGGTGCAGGCAGCAATCAGGGCGGGCTCGCTCAATTCACCATAGGGGAAGTTGGCGTTGTCGAAGCAGTAGAAATAGTTGTGTGCCGGCAGAACGCGGCGGATCTCGCGGTAGATGGTCAGGCCACCCATACCGGAATCAAACACGAGAATATTGGCCACTTGAGCTCCCCTTTGGTGCAAGGCGGCGATCATACTCCCGCCTGCCGCCAATAGAAAAGGCCCTGCCAATGGCAGGGCCCGGGTTTTCTGCTGAGAACGACAGAGCGCTTCAACCTTAAAAGCGATAGTCTGCAGTTACCTTGGCTTCGGTTCCTGGCGCAGCGTAGCCATACGCCCCCTCATAGTTACGATCAAAAAGGTTGTCGATTCGCCCCCCGAGGGTCAGGGCGTTGGTCGCCGGATAGGTCGCTGCCAGATTGAACACTGTATAAGAAGGTAACTGTTTAGTTGCGCCCAGATCGGTCCGTTCCCCGGTATAAAGGATCTCGCCAGACCACAAAACGGAGCCAAGACTGACTTCAGTAGTCAAGCTGCCTTTATGCTTGGCCACCCGGTCCAACTGGCGATCTTGCTTGCTTCTATCCTGAGCGCGGGTGTAATCGTAACTCACCTTGTGGTGGAACGGCCCGGTGTCCAATCCAATCGCCAACTCAACACCTTCCAGTCGCACCTCTCCGATGTTGTAAGGGCGATAGCCAGGACCGTAGTCGATCATTTCATTAATGTCGTTGCGATAAAGATTCGTTGACCAATCCCAAGCGCTATAGCGGCCAGATAAGCCCAGCTCAATATTCTTGCTCTCTTCTGGCTTGAGATAGTCGCTTTTGGGGGAGTATGGCGAGTAAAGATCCATAAAGGTCGGTGCTTTGAACGCCGTTCCATAGCTCAGTCGTAGATGGTGAGACTCATAGATATCCAAACCACTAGCTGCAGACCAAGTGTTGTGGCGACCGTATTGTTCATTGTCATCGGTCCTGCCGGAAAGCTCAAACAGGAAGGGATTCCAGCCATAACTACCTACAATAAAGAGCCCTGTATTGTCACGGTCAGGCGCAGTAAATGATTGACCACCCGAACGGGAATCAGACTTCAGCTGTTCACGCTGCCAGTCAGCACCACCCGTGATATTTGCCTCTTTAATTAGGTTCCAGTTATTGACCCAAGAGAGACGAGTCAAGCCAGTGTGAATTGGCGCACCGCTAGCTTCGCCCTTGTTATCAAGCCAGGTTTTTAGCTTGTTTTCGCCATAGCTAGCTTCCAGGCGACTAGAGATATGATCGCTTTTGAACAGCACTCCGCCATCAAGCTGAGCAGCCTGATTCCGATTCATATCGCTATAGTCACCGTCACTCTCGGTGATGTTATTAAAACCCTGAGCGTTAAAATCAGCGCTCCAGGCATCACTAAAGCTGTGGTTCAGGCCAACCTGACCGTTCAAACCGGCAAAGCCATCACGATCTGGCTGCAGCGACGTCCAGCCATCTTGTGCCCGAACGTCGTAACCATCGGTACGCTCATAGCCGATCATCATATTCATATCTGTCTGCTGGCCAAGTGCCTGCACGGTTCTCAGCTCCCCAAGCCCATAACCATGTGATCCAACACCACCTTTAACGTGAGTCTCGTTGCCATTTTTTGCAGACGTTTTTGTGATGAGGTTGATGACACCACTGATGGCGTCAGAGCCATAGATGGCGGCACGAGGCCCGCGTATATATTCAACACGCTCGATATTGCCTAGCGGAATCTGGCTAAGGTCATTACTACCGGTTACCAGAGTGGGAACGGGACGGCCATTTACCAGCAGCAGGGAGTGCTTGGTTTTGGCCCCCCTGATGTAAAGGTTGCTTTGATGACCTCTCCCGCCCAGCGTTGCCACTTGAACACCAGGCAGGGTTTTTAACAGATCGGGCAAATTGTCTATCTGGCGAGATTCGATCTCAGCACGATCGATCACCACAACGGGCGCCAGCACCGAGCTGACCGGTTGTTCCACGCGATTGGCTGTGATAACCAGAGTTGGATTGACGGGAATGGTCAGCTGCTGGGCAAACGCCGCCGTCGGCAACAGGGCAGCCGCCAGAAATTTCTTCGACATGAGAGATCCTTAAGTTCGCGTAAGTATCTACTTCGTGGCCGGTTTCTCTCGGCCCGAAATACGAACTCTGGCAGGTCTTCGGGCTCGGGGGCTAATGGCCTACGGCGACGGCTTCCCGCCTGACGGCAGTGCCCTGATGTCGCTTCGTTCCCCCTTACCGCTGCGCGCCAGCTCCGGATTTTCACCGGATTCCCTATTAAGCATGATGCGCCAAAGCGGGAGGATTATAGGCAGAGCCAAGCTGGATGTATAGCCATCCAGATTTCTATTTATTGCCAGCCAGCGCTGCCAGCCGCTGCTGGGCCCCCTCCATTACCGCCTGCACCCCGGGATGGGAGAGATGGCGCCCTGCCGAGACCAGATAGTAAGAGAGAGTGACGTCGGTGAGGGTCGCAATCCGCTCCACCCCGTAGAGGCGACCAATTTCGTCAGCCATCGCCAGCGGCGCTGGGAAGATCCCCATCCCCGCCTTGCCGAACGACTTCATCAGAGTGGAGTCATCAAACTGCCCCACCAGATGGGGATGAATGCCCTGCTGGCGATACCAGGCTAGCAGCAGATCGTGAGTGGCAGACTTCTCTCCGGGGATCAGCAACGGCAACCCCTCCAGCGAGGCGGGAAAGCCATCCCGCGCCCGCGCCGCCAGCTCGGGGCTGGCAAACAGCGCCAGCGGGCTGCGCCCCAGCTCGTGGTTATAGCCACGCACGCCACTGTCGGGAGGGAGTCATATCCAGCTTGTGACGGGCCAGCTCGCTGAACAGCTGCTCGGCCCGCTCCTCGTGACACACCAGCCGCAGCGGGGTCGCCAGCGCCATGGCGGGAGCCAACAACTCGAACGCCAAGGTGCGGGGTACCGAATCGGCGATCCCCACCTGCATGGTCAGCTCCTGACTGGCGTGGCGCAGGGTGTGCTCCAGCTCGGCGCCGAGCGAGAAAATCGCCCCAGCCTGCTCCTGCGCCTGCCGTCCGGCAGCGGTCAGCACCAGACGCCGCCCCACCCGGTTGAACAGCGCCACTCCGAGGGACTGCTCCAGCTCGGCGACCTGACCGCTGATGGTCTGCGGCGTGAGATGCAGCTGTTCGGCGGCCTGCGTCACGCTGCCGCTGCGTGCCACATGCCAGAAGTAGTAGAGCTGTTTGTAGTTGAGCATGCCGTTCCCTATCAGTTTTTACCGAACAACCATCAGCGAGAATCTGATTTTATCGAAACATTGCGGGCTCTAGCATGCAACCATTATCTGAACTGCCCTGCGAACCATCATGCTGGACGTTGTTGTACTCTTCTTTCTGTTTGGTCTGCTGGCCGGTCTGGTGCGCTCCGAGCTCAAACTGCCGCCTGCCCTCTACGACACCCTCTCCCTCTTTCTGCTTCTGGCCATCGGCCTCAAGGGCGGCGTCGGTCTGGCCCAGCAATCCCTGCAACCTCTGCTGCCACAACTGGCGCTGGTGATCCTGCTCGGCGTGGTGCAGACCCTGCTCGGCTTTGCCGTGCTGCGCCTCAAGATGAACCGGGTCGATGCCGCCGCCACCGCCGCCCACTATGGTTCGGTCAGCGTCGCCACCTTTGCGGTCGGGGTGAACTGGCTCACCGAGCGGGGCATCAGCTTTGAATCCCAGCTCTCCATCTTCCTCGCGGTGATGGAGATCCCCGCCATTCTGGTGGGTATAGTGCTGGCCCGCGGCATCAGTCGCGAGACCCGCTGGCGCATGCTGGCCCACGAGACCTTCCTCGGCAAAGGGGTGACCCTGCTGCTGGGCGGCATGGCCATCGGCTATCTGGCCGGGCCGGACGGGATTGCCCCACTCAAACCGCTGTTTGTCGACCTGTTCAAGGGAGCGCTGGCCCTGTTCCTGCTGGAGATGGGCCTCATCGTCGCCCGTCAGTGTCAGGATCTGCGCCGCCACGGCCTGTTCCTGCTCGGCTTCGCCCTGTTGATGCCGCTCGCCTCGGCGGGACTGGGGCTGGCAGCTGGCCAGCTGATGGGGCTATCTCTCGGCGGCCTGACCCTGCTGGCTACCCTGGCGGCCAGCGCCTCCTATATTGCCGTGCCGGCCACCATGCGCATCGCCGTGCCTCAGGCCAACCCGGGGCTCTCTCTCAGCGCCGTGCTGGGAGTCACCTTCCCGTTCAACATCATGCTGGGGATCCCGCTCTACCACAGCTGGGCCCGCCACTTCACGGAGTAGCCACATGCAGACCGAGACCCGCACCCTGCTGACCATCATCACGGAAGCCAATCTGGAGCCGACCCTGCTGCGCACCCTCACCCGCGAGGGACTGCGCGGCTACACCATCACGGATGCCCGTGGCCGGGGGGATCATGGCGAGCGCAACGCCAGCTGGAGCGAGAGCGGCAATATCCGGCTGGAGGCGATCTGCAACCGGGAGCAGGCGGAGCGGCTGCTGGCCCATCTGCAGAGTCGTTACTACCCCGATTACGCCATGATCGCCTTTCTGCAACCGGTCGAAATCGTGCGACCCGAGAAATTCTGAGCCGGCTTGCCGGCTCTTTTTGTTTACCAAAAGCAAACGTTTAACAACAAGGATTCAGAGAAAATGAACACTCCTCCCATGATCGGCCTGGTAATGGGCTCCGACTCCGACTGGCCCGTGCTGCAGGCTGCCGCCCGCATCCTCAAGGAGCACAGCGTGCCCTACGAGGCGCAGGTGGTCTCGGCCCATCGCACCCCGGATCTGCTGTTCGAGTATGCCGCCACTGCCCGCGCGCGCGGCCTGCGTGCCATCATCGCCGGAGCCGGTGGCGCCGCCCACCTGCCGGGCATGGTCGCCGCCAAGACCACATTGCCGGTGCTGGGAGTGCCCATCCCCTCGCGCCATCTCAAGGGGATGGACTCCCTGCTCTCCATCGTGCAGATGCCCAAGGGAGTACCCGTCGCCACCTTCGCCATCGGCGAGGCGGGGGCCGCCAACGCCGCCCTGTTTGCGGTCTCTCTGCTCTCCGTTGCACAAGACGGCAACGCCCCCCGCTACCGGCAGCAGCTCGACGACTTCCGCACCCGCGAGCGTGACCGGGTGCTGGCACTAACGCTGGAGGAGCCGACATGATCCTGCCACCCGCCACCCTCGGCATGCTGGGGGGCGGCCAGCTTGGCCGCTACTTCGTGATGGCCGCCCACCGCCTCGGCTACAAGGTGGTGGTGCTGGATCCCGACCCGGCCAGCATCGCCGGTGCCGCAGCGGACCATCAGATAGTGGCCGCGTATGACGACACCGAGGCTCTGGCCGAACTGGCCCGCCGCTGCGATGCCATTACCTGCGAATTCGAAAATGTGCCCGCCGCCACCCTCGCGCTGCTCGAAAAACAAAAGCCGGTACGCCCGGGCGCCAGCGCGGTGCGCATCTGTCAGGATCGCCGTGAAGAGAAAGCCTTTCTGCGCGGAGCTGACATCCCGGTCGCCCCCTATCTGGCGCTACTGCCGGAAGAACCTATCCCCGCACAGGCCAGCGAACTCTTACCCGCCATTCTCAAGACGGCCCGCGAGGGGTACGACGGCAAGGGACAGTGGCAGGTGAGCGATCTGGATGAGCTGGCGAGCGCGCTGGCAGGCAGTGGCGTGCCCTGCGTGCTGGAGAACCGGCTGGCACTGGAGGGGGAGTTTGCCCTGACCCTGGCCCGCAGCCCGAGCGGCGCCATCAGCGCCCTGCCGCTGGTGCAGAACTGGCACAGCGGCGGCATTCTCGATCAGACTCGCTCCCCGGCCAAGGTACCGGCGCTGGAGCGCGAAGCCAAAGGGATCGCCGAGCAGCTGATCGCAGCCCTCGATTACGTCGGGGTGCTGACGGTGGAGTTCTTTCTGGTGGAGGGGCGACAGCTGGTCAACGAGCTGGCACCCCGTCCCCACAACTCGGGTCACCCCAGCCTCGACAACGCCGCATGCAGCCAGTTCGAGTTGCAGGTGCGCGCCCTGTGCGATCTGCCGCTGCCGGAGCAGATCGCCGTGCGCCCAGCCCTGTTAATCAACCTGCTGGGGGATCTCTGGCAAAACGGCACGCCAGACTGGGCCGCTCTGCTGGCCCTGCCCGACCTGCATCTGCACCTCTACGGCAAGGGCGAACCCCGCCCCGGCCGCAAGATGGGCCATATCACGGTAACCGGTGACGACTGGTCAACGGTGGAAGAGAGCTGCCGTCAGGCCCGCCAGCTGCTGGGGCTAACGCCGCGCTGATCAACCATCGGAAATGCAAAGACCCGGGCAGGGCCCGGGTCTCTGTTTTTGCTTGCTGTGGCAGGGAGGCTTATCAGGCCCGCTCCACCGCTACCGGTGCCGGCAGGCGGATGGTGAGGGAGAGCACCAGCGCCACCACCAGCAACACCAGAATCAGGTGGAAGGTCGCCATAAAGCCGCCAAACAGGGAGGCCACGATGGAGCCGATGATGCTGCCCAGACCAAAGCCCAGATAGATGACGCCGTAGTTCTTGGTCAGGTTGTTGAGACCGAAGAAGTCGCTCACCAGCGAGGGGTAGACGGTGATGGTGCCACCGAAGCTGAAGGCCACACAGGCCACCGCCACGAAGAACAGATTGGCATTGAGCGGCACGAACAGCAGCAGCGCCATGCCCGCCAGGGTAATCAGCTGAGCGATGGTGATGACCCGGATGCGGGACATCTTGTCGGAGAGGATACCCAGCACCAGACGGCCACCCAGGTTGGCCATGGCGATGATGGCGACGGCATTGGCGGCGACCACGGCAGGCAGACCCACCATCTTCTCGCCGATATCCTTGGCCACGCCGATAACGTAGAGGCCGCTCATGCAGGCGGTGAGGAACATCAGCGCCAGCATCCAGTACTGCGGCTTGCGCATCGCCTCGGCCAGAGTGAAGTCACGGCTCTCGCTCTGCTGCACGGAAGTGGCCTGCTTGGGCGCATCCTTCATCAGCATGCCGCCCACCAGCACCATGGACATAGCGATCAGCCCCCACAGCTGGAAGGTGGTCTCAAGGCCGGAGCTGGAGAGCAGCAGCAGGTTGATGTATTTGAAACCGAGACTGCCGAGGCCATAGGCACCGATGGAGCAGGCGGAGATGAGCCCCTTGCGCTCCGGGAACCATTTCACGCAGTTGGAGAGGGTCATCAGGTAGCCGGTACCGTCGGCAAAACCGACCAGAATGCCGGCGCAGAGGTAGAGCATCGCCAGATTGCTGGCGTGAGCGGTGAGGAAGAAGCCGATGCCGAGCAGCACGCCAGCGCCCAGGGTCACGTTGCGCACCCCGAATCGCTCCTGCAGCTTGCCCGCCATGGAGGAGGCGACCGCCAGCGAGAGGCTGAGCAGGCCGAAGGCGAAAGCGACCTGACTCACCGGCTCGTCCAGCTTGTCGGAGAGCTGGGCATTGAACAGGCTCCAGGTATAGACAGAACCCAGTGCAAACTGGGTGATGATGGTACCGATCAGTGTCAGGTACCGGGTGCGGTTCATCTCTTTGGTCATGATGCGTCTCGGTCGATGGCCTTAAGGAAATTGAGGCCACTATAGGCAAGACGCAGCTCGCGCCGATCGATTAAGGCATGAAATGCAGATCGGCGGGAATGAATGACAATCAGAGCCGCATCAGCTGACGGAACGCCTTGATGTTGCTGCGACTGACCGGCACCTCGAACGGCAGATCATGGAGCCGGATGAGATAGGTGCTGTTAAACCAGGGGACGATTTCGCGGATCTTGTTGATGTTGACGCAGTAGGAGCGGTGGCAACGGAAGAACCCCTCGGCAGGCAGCCGGCTGACAAACTCGCTGATGGTCATGGTCATCACGTAGCGGTCATCACGGGTGTAGACATAGGTGAGCTTCTCGTCGGCTTCCGCGTAGTAGATCTGCTCGCAGGGGGTGACGATAATGCGCTCCCCCTTCACCAGATTGACGGTGCGATTCTGCGCAGCCCCCGGCTCGCTCCCCTGCCCCGCCTGCGACTTGCCCGCCTGCTCCAGCTTTTGTAGCAGGCTGATGAGGCGCGGCTCGTTGTAGGGTTTGAGGATGTAATCGAACGCCTCCAGCTCGAACGCCTCCACCGCAAACTCCTTGTAGGCGGTGACGAAGACAATGTGGGGCGGGTGACTCGACTTGTGCAGGTTCTTGGCCAGCAGCAGGCCATCGATGGAGGGGATCTGGATATCCAGAAACACCACATCCACCTCGTGATCCTGCAGGTATTTGAACGCCTCCAGCCCATCCTCGAAGCTCGCCACTACCTCGATCTGGCTGTGCTGATTCACCAGATAGATCAACTCCTCGCGGGCCAGATACTCATCTTCGACAATAATGGCTTTCAGCATGACAACACCTCTCGCGGCACACACTTATCCTCAACCATGATGGCACTCAGCATGGCATCGACTCCTGATCCGGCAGATAGAAACTCACTTCGGTACCCGGCTCCAGCCGCTTGAGGTGCAGGCCGTCGCCATAGAGCAGCTTGACCCGATGATGCACGTTCATCAGGCCGATGCTGCGGCTCTCCACCCGCCCGGCGGCTACCCCGTCGATCACCGCCTGACTGATGCCGTAACCTGTGTCTCGTACCGAGACCCGGATGCCGCCCGCCAGCTGCTTCACCTCGATGGTGACCCGACCCGGCGCGCTACGGGGCTGGATGCCGTGCAGGATGGCGTTTTCCACCAGCGGCTGCAACAGCAGGCTCGGTACCTGAATGTGCACATCGTCCACCTCGAATACCACCTCCAGCTTGTCGCCAAAGCGGGCCTGCTCGATGGCCACGTAGTCGCGCACCTGCTGCAGCTCCTCCTGAATGTCGATCAGTTCATCCCCCTTGTTGAGGTTGTAGCGCAGGTAGTCCGCCAGATTGGCAATGAGCTGGCGCGCCTGCTGGGGCCGGATGCGGATCAGCGACGAGATGGCGTTAAGGGCATTGAACAGGAAGTGCGGGTTGATCTTGCTCTGCAGCGCGGTGAACTCCGCCTTGCGAGTCATCTCCTTGAGCTGCTCGATGCGCGACACCTCCATCTGGGTGGAGATGAGCTGGGAGAGGCCCACCGCCATCTCCCGCAGGGAGCTGGTGATGCTGTGGGTGCGGCGGTAGTAGATCTTGAGGGTGCCGCTCACCGAGCCGTTTTCCCGCAGCGGAATAATGATGACCGAGTGGAAATCGGAGAGGTGATACTGGCGCAGATCGTTGTTGATGATGATCTGGTCGAGCAGCACCGCCTGCTGGGTCATGCCGCTGATGGCGTGGTGCTCGTCCAGCTCGTAATAGTCCTTGCCCACCCCGACATAGGCCAGCACGTCATGGGTATCTGTGATGGCCACCGCATCGGCGCTGATGTCGCGCCGGATCACATCGCACACCTGACTGAGGGAGTGGCGATCGATGTTCTGGAAGAAGGGCAGCGTCTTGTTGGCGATATCGAGCGCCAGCTTGGCCTGCTTGGCGGCAATCAGCTCCTTCTCGTCATCCAGATCCTGCACCAGCTTGATGATGAGGCCGATGCAGAGCGCCCCGGCGATCATCGGATAGGCGATGTGGTTAACGATCTCCACCCCGACTTCGTGGGGCTCGGTCAGCAGCCAGATCAGCAGCATGGTCAGCCCTTCGCAGAGCATCCCCGCCAGAATGCCGTAGAGCCAGAGCCGCGACTTGCGGCAGCGCAGGTGCAGCCAGGTGGCGAGCAGACCGGCGATAATACTGGCGATAAGGCAAGGGATGGAGGTGTGGCCATCCATATCGATGAGATAGCGATGCAGGCCGGAGATAACCCCGGCCGGAATGCCGACCCAGGGGCCAAACAGAATGCCGCCGGAGATGATGGCGATGATCCGCACGTTGATCAGCGCCCCCTCCACCGGAATGCCGGTGTAGGTACTGAATACCGCAAACAGGCCGAAGATGGAGGCCACCAGCACCAGCTCGGCCGGGGTGTGATCCCGCTTCTGAAACAGCCGCTGGAACGGCCGGGTGCGGGTCAGGAAGAAGAGGGTCATCAGCATCAGCGCCGCCCGTTCGAACACCGCCAACAACATCATCTGATTCTCAAGCATCTGCGCCCCCTTGCGGCAACCCGACCGATCACCATAACCCTGACCAATAAATCGGGGCCGGATAAACCAGCCCCTGTGACATCAACAGTACTGACCGGCCACCCAGCCGGAGGACCAGGCCCACTGGAAGTTGTAGCCACCGAGCCAGCCGGTCACATCCACCACTTCGCCGATGAAGTAGAGGCCCGGTACCTTGCGCGCTTCCATGGTCTTGGAGGAGAGCTCGTTGGTATCGACGCCGCCCAGGGTCACTTCGGCGGTGCGATACCCCTCGGTGCCGTTGGGCAGGATCTGCCAGTCACCCAGCAGGTTGGCCACCGCTTCCAGTTCACGCTCGTTGTACTGGCGCATCGGCTTGCTGACCAGCTGACCCAGTTCCACCAGCTTGTCGACGAAACGCTTGGGCAGCTCGCGCCCAAGCACGGTTTTCAGCTCCTGCGCGGGGTGCGCCTGCGCCCACTCGCGCAGGGCGGCCGGAATATCCAGCTCCGGCAGCAGGTTGATGTGGATCTTCTCGCCGGCATGCCAGTAGGAGGAGATCTGCAGGATAACTGGGCCGGAGAGGCCGCGATGGGTGAACAGCATCGCCTCCTTGAAGCGAGTGCCATCCTCGGCGGTCACCGCCACCGGCAGGCTGATGCCCGCCAGATCGGCAAACGCCTCTTTCTCCGCCTGATGGAGGGTAAAGGGCACCAGACCGGCGCGGGTCGGCAGCACGTTGAGGCCGAACTGCTCCGCCAGCTTGAAGCCATAAGGGGTTGTGCCCAGCTTGGGCATGGAGAGACCGCCGGTCGCCACCACCAGCGAGTGGCAGCCGATCTCACCCTTGCTGGTCGTCAACACAAAGCCTTCGTCCTGCTTGCTGACGGTGAGGATCTCGGTCTGGAACTGCAGGGTCACCCCGGCCCAGTCACACTCGGTGAGCAGCACATCGACGATATCCTTGGCACTCTCGAGACAGAACAGCTGCCCCAGAGTGCGCTCGTGATAGTTGACCCCGTGGCGATCCACCAGATCGATGAAATCCTGCTGGGTGTAGCGGGCCAGCGCCGACTTGCTGAAGTGGGGATTCTCCGACAGGTAGGCGTGAGCGCCAGCCTGATGGTTGGTGAAGTTGCAGCGACCACCGCCACTGATGAGGATCTTGCGGCCCGGCTTCTTGGCGTTGTCGAGCACCAGCACGGAGCGGCCACGGTAGCCCGCCTGCGCCGCACACATCAATCCGGCCGCACCGGCCCCGATCACCACCACATCGACCTGCTTCATCATCACTCACTTATCAAAATAGAAACGGCACCTGGCCAGAACCGTGATTGCCTCTGGCTGACATCACAACGGTGACTGCGCACCAGAATAAATAACGGCCCTTAAAAGGGCCGTTATTGTACTGGCTGAACACTAAGTGTCCACGACTATCAGGCGTTGCTGTCCATGATGCTGGCAGGGGCGCCCTTGGCCAGTTCGGCCAGCTCCTTGTCGATGAAGTAGAGGCCTTTGCCATCTTCACCCACCAGACCCAGACGGTCGACGATGCTCTTGAACAGCTTCTCCTCTTCATGCTGCTCGGCCACATACCACTGCAGGAAATTGAAGGTAGAGTAGTCCTGGGTGGTGAAGGCTACGTGGGCCAAACCATTGATGCACTTGGTGATGTGGTACTCGTGCTCCAGAGTGGTACGGAACACGTCGCCCAGCGACTTGAACTCGTGGGGAGGAGCATCGATGGCACCCAGCTTGGGCATGGCACCGGTCTCGCTCACATAGGTGAACAGACGCTCCATGTGCTGGCGCTCCTCGACCGCGTGCTGACGCAGGAAGGTCGCCGCCCCTTCAAAGCCCTTGTCTTCGCACCAGGCGCTCATCTGCAGATAGAGATTGGAGGAGTAGAACTCCAGGTTAATCTGCTCGTTCAACTTCTCGATCATGGCTTGGGCCAGCATCTTGTTTCTCCTCAGTGATTTGGTATCGATTGTCGCCACACTCCCGTCACGAATCAACCCGCCAACGAGAGGGAGATCCCGTTTCTTTCAGCTCAGGGGGTCAGCTCGCCAAGGGAGGCGACATCCACCGGCGCTGCATAATCGACGCCCGGCAGCTCGAAGCCATTGAGCTGCATGAAATCCTGCCGCAGCCCGGCAAAGTCCCCCAGCCCGTGGAAATTGTCCGGCGTCACCTTGGGCCAGAGCGCCGAAACGGCGGCCTGAATGGCCGGGTCGAGCTCGTGGTCATCCATCCGGATCAGCCGGTTGCCATCGGCCACCACCCCATTGGCCCCATACATCTTGGCGGCGAACAGTCGCTGCATCTGCTCGATGCAGCCTTCGTGCACACCACGCTCCTTCATCACCCCCATCAACAAGCCGAGATAAACCGGCAGCACAGGAATATAGGCGCTCGCCTTGGTCACCAGCGCCTTGCAGACCGACACCCAGGCATGGCCACCAATCTCGGCCAGCTGCAGGTTGATGGTTTCGGCGGTAGCGTGCAGATGCTCCTTGGCATAACCGATGGTGCCATCGCGATAGAGGGGATAGGTGGATTCGGGGCCGATGTAGGAGTAGGCGACGGTCTGCGCGCCGGGCGCGAGACAATCCGCCTGCTGCAACGTCTGCATCCAGAGCTGCCAATCCTCGCCCCCCATCACGGTGACGGTATCGCGGATCTCCTCCGGTGTGGCTGGTGCCAGCGACTGCTGCACCAGGGTATCGCGCTCCAGATCCAGCCCCCAACCGCTGAATGGCTGGCCGGTGGTCTTGAGCACCGAGCGCACTTGCGTGCCATCTGGCAGCACCCGGATACCGCTCGCCAGCGAGTAGATCACCAGATCCACCTGCCCCAGCTGCTGGCGGATGGTGTCGATGGCCTGCTGGCGCATGCCATCGGAGAAGGCATCGCCAATCAGGTTGATGGCGATACGCCCCTCCTGCTCCGCCTCCTTGCGAAACCAGATGTTGTTGTACCAACCGGCGCTGCCGAGCCCTTTGTCGGAAGGGCCGCGCTCGAAGGAGATACCGATGGTGTCGGCACCGGCCCCAAAGGCGAGTGCAATGCGCGACGCCAGTCCAAACCCGGAGGAGGCACCCAGCACCAGCACCCGCTTGGGGCCGTTGAACGGGCCAGCGGCCTTGATACGTTCGATCTGCTGCTGCACTGCGGCGCGACAGCCGATGGGATGACAGTTGCGGGCAACACAACCTTGAATCTGGGGATGAATGATCATGGGAAGGGCTCCAAAGAAATTGGCTACAGCATAACCAAATCGAAAGAGATTAACTTGATGCCGGATCGCTATCAGTCAGAAAAGCCGCGGGAATTGAGGCAGAAAAACAAAAGGGAGCACGTGGCTCCCCAAAGCGGTATTCAGATGCTTTTTGTTGTTTTGTGTTCATTGCGAAGCACGGGCCCATCCTATGCCTCTCCCCCCTGATCGGCAAGCCGGGGGGTGTGACCGGTGTCAAACTCTTGTTTAATTTATAGGCAAACAGTGGTTAATAACTGAGTGGCTGACCCTGTGTCACACGTCATTAAACTCATTTAAATCCCAAAACTGTGCCTGAGGCACCATTTTAGTTTCAGCAGAGATTGGTATAGTGGGCTGAAGGATCGGTAAGGAGAACCCCCATGAGTGGAACAACCTATTACAAGCATATTCTGGCCGCGATCGACCTCTCTGAGGATAACCGCAAGGTGATCGACAAGGCGGTGGACAGAGCCCGCTCCAACGGCGCCAAGCTGTCGGTTATCCATGTCGATGTGGACCTCAAGGATCTCTACACCGAGATGATCGATATCGACATCGACAACGTGCAGGATCAGGTGATCGCCGAAGCGAAAGAGAAGCTGGAGGCATTTCTGGCCTCGGTGGACTATCCCATCGAGAAGAAGCTGGTGATCTGCGGCGATCTGAGCGAGCGGGTCAATCAGGCGGTCAAGGAGTACGAGATCGACCTGCTGGTGTGCGGCCATCGCCAGAGCTTCTGGAGCCTGCTCACCTCCAGCGCCCGTCAGCTGATGAATACGGTGCCCTGCGATCTGCTGGTCGTCCCCTTGCAGAAGTAATGAAACCGGCGTAGTTTGATTTGCTATGAACATGACCGCATTCAATCACAACTACTGGTGGTGCTGCTCCTAAACAGGCGGCACCGCGTTTCTATTCAAGATTTCCCAAAGAAAACACCGTGACCGCCGAGAGGCGGTCAACTGTTTTTATCCCTTTGTCGCCTCCCGGCTCACCCAACTGGAGAGAGTGACATGCACAACCCTGTAATCCTGACTGGCGATCGTCCCACCGGCAAACTGCACATCGGCCACTATGTCGGCTCCCTGCGCCAGCGCGTCGAAGCCCAGCACCACTACCGTCAATTCGTGATGATCGCCGACTTGCAGGCGCTGACCGACAACGGCCACAACCCGGCCAAGGTGACCGACAACGTACTGGAGGTGATGGCCGACTATCTGGCGGTCGGCCTCGACCCGGCCAAGACCACCTTCTGTTTGCAGAGCGCCCTGCCCGCCCTCGCCGAACTCACCTGCTACTACCTCAATCTGGTCAGCGTCGCCCGGCTGGAGCGCAACCCCACCGTCAAGGCAGAGATCCAGCAAAAAGGGTTCGAACGCACGCTGCCGGCCGGTTTTCTGGTTTATCCGGTGAGTCAGGCCGCCGACATCACCGCCTTTCGCGCCAGCCACGTGCCGGTCGGGGAAGATCAGCTGCCAATGCTGGAGCAGACCAACGAGATCGTCCGCCGCTTCAACTCGCTGGTAGGCAAAGAGGTGCTGACCGAATGCCAACCGATCCTGAGTGACACCGGCCGCCTGCCCGGCATCGACGGCAAGGCCAAGATGTCCAAATCCCTCGGCAACACCATAGAACTCGGCATGTCGGCGGAAGAGGTCAAACAGGCAGTGTTCGCCATGTATACCGACCCCAACCACCTCAAGGTGAGCGATCCGGGTCAGGTGGAGGGAAATACGGTGTTCGCCTATCTCGATGCTTTCCACCCCGACAAGGCGCTGGTCGCCGAGATGAAGGCCCACTACCGACGCGGTGGACTGGGGGACATGCGCTGCAAACAGGTGCTCAATGACTGCCTGCAAACCCTGCTCGCCCCGATGCGGGAGCGCCGTGCCGCAGCCATCGCCGACAAGAAGATGCTGCTGGAGCTGCTCTATCAGGGCACCGAGCAGGCTCGCATCATCACAGATGAGGTATTGGCGGAGGTGAAAAGCTCCATGGGGCTCGACTACTTCACCAGCATCCGCTGAGCGGGGGTCCCGAGCGCATCGTCGCCGTAGAGGTCGAACACCAGCTGGTGCAACAGGCTCTTGAACCAGCCGATCGCCTCGTCATGGGCGGTCAGCGGGTGCCCCGCCATCAGGTAGACGATGGGGATGGCGGGGTCGAGCTGGTGCATCCGCAGCGGGTAGTAGCGGCAGAAGTGGCGTCCGATCATCTCGGGCACCACCACCAGATAGCGGCCGGTCGCCATCAGCGGCGGCACCGCCATAAAGCTCGGCAACCGCACGCCCAGCTCCCGCTCCACCCCGAAACGGGCCAGCCAGAGCTCCACCATCGCCTGACTGTGACCCCAGCTGGAGGTGTGGATGTGGGGGCGGCTCACCAGCTCGACCGGAGTCAGCACATCGGGCAATTCGCTGCCGAGCGGCGACAGGCAGACCAGCGGATTGTTGAACCACTCCTCCCGCCACAAGCGGGGTGAGAGATGATTCGCCCCTGCAAACCCGATCACCAGATCCAGCTCCCCCTTCTCCAGCTCTCGCTCGTAGTTGCTGTCGGCCAGCTCGCACACCTCAAGCCGACAGTGAGGGGCCTGCCGATGGAGCCGCTCCACCAGCACCGGCACCAGCCCGTGCTCTACCGAACCCGGGGTGGCGATGCGGAAAATCCGCCGTGCAGTGGCGGGATCAAACCCTTTGGCCTGCCGCAATCCCTGCTCCAGCATTGCCAGCGCCTGGCGCACCGGCCCGGCCAGCGCCTTGGCCCGCTCGGTCGGCATCATCTCGCGCCGACTCATCACGAACAGCGGGTCATCCAGCGCCACCCGCAGCCGCCCCAAGGCGTGACTGACGGTGGATTGGGAGAGATGCAGCCGTTCGGCGGCACGAGTGACATTGCGCTCCTGCATCAGCATGTCGAATACAGCGAGCAGGTTGAGGTCGAGACGGGCGAGCGAGCTATCCATCGATATTAGCCATAGTTAAATGCCAACAATTCATTTTTACCATAGTAACAGATTGCCTAGAATGCGCAGGCTTAATACATCGGAGATTCAAATGCGTAGCTATCTGTTATTGCTGGCCATTGGCCTGCTGTGGGGTTCCCAATTCATTTTCATGCACCAGGCCGTTGCCGAGTTGCCCCCCATTCTGGTGGCTGCCGGTCGTGCCCTGTGCGGCAGCCTGACCCTGGGTCTGCTCTGCCTGTTCATGCGGCTCAAGAGTGAGCACACCCCGTGGCGCACCTATATGCTGATCGCCCTGCTGGATGCCACCATCCCCTTCATCATGGTCGCCTGGGGCCAACAGTATGTGGATAGCGCCATCGCCGCCGTGGTCATGGGTTGTATCCCGTTTGTGACCATTCTGGCTGCACCGCTGTTTATTTCTGGTGAAAGAATCACCAAAACCGGTCTTCTTTCCGTGATCATCGGCTTTGCCGGTGTACTCACCCTGTTCTGGCCGAAACTCTCCCAGGGCATGAACGCCGGTCTGCTCGGTGCCATGGCCATCCTGCTGGGTGCCAGCTGCTTCGCCATCGGCCTGCTGATGATCAAGCGCTTCGCCAAGGACCATCCGGTCGTGGTCGCCCGCAATATCCTGATCTCCTCGGCAATCCAGTTGCTGCTGGTCGCCCCCTTCATGGTTGATCTCGGCAGCCTGACCCTGCCGAGCACCCAGGCCCTGAGCGCGATCACCGTGCTGGGTACCCTCTGCACCGGTCTGGTCTACTTCCTCTACATGGCGCTGATCCAGAAGGCCGGCCCGACGTTCGCCTCCTTCAGCAACTATCTGGTGCCGCTGTTCGGCGTGATGCTGGGTGCCCTGTTCCTCGGCGAGCAGATCCACCCCACCACAGGTGTTGCTCTGGCCCTGATCCTCGGCTCGGTCGCCATGAACCAGTGGGCGCAACAGCGTCGCATGCAGCGCGAGGTCTCCCTATGTCAGGCATCCTGACCACACTGTGCGGTGGTCTGGTACTGATTGCCGGCTGGCAGTATCGCCAGCGGCTGGCCGGGATCCTGGGCCTGCTGATGGTACTGCTGCCCTGGTTCTTCGATAGCAAGCTGCAAGCCATGCTGAGCTATGCCCTGAATGCCTGAAGTCCATCTCTGAATGTGTGACGAGAGTCTATCTCTCCTGTTTTTGGGACTGTTTTAAAAAACCTCCGATTTGTCCCCCGCTACCGGCGCTCTGCGCCGGTTTTTTTATGCCAGCCAGCCGGCGTCAGACCAGATAGCGACAGCTGAGTCGCTCGTTCTTGCGCGGCCCGGTGATCTGCCAGCTCAGCAGAAAACCACCGTCGATCTCGGTCAACTCGGCACTGTAGTGATCCGCCCCGCACAGATGGGGCTCGGCGGTCAGCCAGCGGCCATCCCCCTGCGGCAGCAGCTCGAACAGTTCGACCGGCGCTTGATAACGCAGATGGGAGAGACGGATCCCCCGCGCACTGCGCTGCCACCAGAAGCGGTTGTGCATGGCGAGTTCCCTGCCATGAGGCGTGGTGTAGCGACCCCGCTCGTTAAAGAGCCAGCCTCCCTGATGATCGGTCACCTGCACACCCCCCTCGCCCCGACCATTCCAGTCGGTCGCCGACCCCTCGCCATTGCTGGCGGTAAAGGAAAATGCTCCGACCTGTGGCAATCGCGCCCATAAACGCTGGATTGCCGCTTCCATCTCGGCCATCATAGCCCCCTTAAAATTGACAACTGACGATAAATCAAACACATGAACTACTTGATAGGGGTCACCCTGCTCTGGTCATTCTCCTTCAGCCTTATCGGGGTCTACCTCGCTGGCCAGGTGGATGCCTACTTCTCGGTGCTGACCCGCATCGCCCTCGCCAGTCTGGTGTTTCTCCCCTTCCTGCGCCGCCGCTGGCTGCGCCCCGATCTGGCGGCCAAGCTGATGGCCCTCGGCGCCATCCAGCTCGGCATCATGTATCTCTTCTACTACCACTCCTTCCTGCTGCTGACGGTGCCGGAAGTGCTGGTCTTTACCATCTTCACCCCCATCTACGTCACCCTGCTCCACGATCTGCTGGAGCGCCGCTTCAAGCCTGTTTATCTGTGGGGTGCCCTGCTGGCGGTGCTCGGGGCTGCCGTCATCCGCTTCGACGGCCTGACCGAAAGCTATGTGCTGGGATTTATGGTGGTGCAGGGGGCCAACCTCTGTTTCGCCCTGGGTCAAGTGGGCTACAAGGTACTGCTGGCAAGGGAGGCGGAGCAACCGCCGCAACTGGCGGTGTTCGGCTGCTTCTATCTGGGGGCGCTGGTGATCGCACTGCCCGCCTGGTGGCTGCTGGGCAAGCCGCAATATCCGACGTCAGGGTTGCAGTGGGGCATTCTGCTCTGGCTGGGGGTGGGTGCCTCCGGCCTCGGCTACTTCCTCTGGAACAAGGGGGCGACGCTGGTCACCAGCGGGGTGCTGGCCATCATGAACAATGCGCTCATTCCGGCCGGCTTGCTGGTCAATCTGCTGCTCTGGGGCAAGGATACCGACCTGACCCGGCTGACCATCGGCGGCCTGCTGATGCTGGCCTCGCTCTGGGTCTGCCAGCGTGACAAGCGCGGCCAACCCTGACCACACTCAGCCGACGACGGTGTTGTGCTCCCGTCTGGCCTGACTGTGACAGCTGGCCAGCCGGGCCAGCAGATGATCGAGCTGCTCACCGGTCTGGCTCTGCACCAACCCGATGCTGACGGTGACCGGCCGCTGTGACAGCAGGCTGGCATCGGCAATCTCGAGGCGCAGCCGCTCGGCGATCTCCAGCGCACTCATCCGCTCGGTCTGGGAGAGCATCAGGATAAAACCGTCCTCATCCCAGCGGGCGAAGGGATCTTCACGCCGCAGCTCGTGGCGTACGATACGCGCCAGCTTGGCCAGCATGGCGTCGCAAGCCACTTCGCCAAACAACTGCTGGATTTTGGTCATGTGATCGACCGAAAACTGCAGCAGACTGAAAGTGCCGCTCTCGGTCGCCAGCCGCTCCTCCAGCAGTTGCTCGAAACGGCCACGGCTCTCCAGTCCGGTCAGCGGATCGGTGCCATGTCGATCCTCCACCAGCACGGCAGCGGGATCGAGGTGACGGACGACCCCCAGCAGATAGCCCCGCTCATCACGACGCATCCGCTCTTCCAGCCGGATGTAGTGACCGTGATGATGCAGAATGCGGTATTCGAGGCGCAGACCGCTGCTGCGGCCGCTCTGGCAGGCGAGCAGGGCATCCTCCAGCCGGGCAACATCGTCGGGATGCACCCGATCCAGCCAGCCGAGATCATCCGGCCAGCACTCTCCCAATCCCAACAGGCGCAGGCAGGAGGGATCACGCTGCAGTCCATGTTGGGCTGACCAGCTCCAGATCCCCGCCTCCAGCAGCGCCATGGCATCAGACAGCAGACCCGGATCAAGCCGGGCAGTCACATCGACCAAAGGTGTCTTGAGCATTTCCATGGGGCGCCTCGAAACAGGATCTGAATACCTGCTCAATAAGTAACATTGGCGTTCACGCCGAGCAACAGGGTCAGAGTGCTTTTCCCTGATACCCGTTCATCAAGGTCTGCCAGTTCTCCGGTACGAAGTGGAAACTGGTATGCAGTTGAGACTCTTTATTGAATGAACGGAGCAAGCGTTCCAGATTGGCCTTCTGCCATTCGCCGGGGGAGCGGATCGCACCCTTGTCAAAATCGATCACCCACACCTTGCCCTCTTTATCGAGCAGCAGGTTGTGGCTGTTGAGATCGGCGTGATAGACCCCGGCATCGTGCAGCTGGCGCACCGTCTGACCAATCTTGTGCCACACCTCGGTCGCCACCGGCCCCTGCTTAAGCAGCGCCACCATATCCTTGGCACCGCGAATTCGCTCAATCAGGATATCGGCACGATAGAATGGGCCCTGTTTAACCATGCGGGCACCAAACGGACGCGGCACCGGCAACCCCAGCTCGCACAACTTGGCCAGCAGGGTGTATTCGGCCATGGCACGGCTCGACTCGACCCCTTCGAACCAGAAGCGATCCCGCACCACCTTGCCCACCATGCCGCCGCGATAGTAGTGGCGCAGCACCAGATGGCGGGACTCATCCTTGACGAACCAGGTCACTCCCCGTCCGATGGAGGTCCCCACCACCTGACGGTTGTTCTGCCACCAGGCAGGATCGAATAACTGGGGAGAAGGGTCGCGAAAGGCCCCTTCGGCATACCAGCAGATCTGGTTGTGTTCGGTCTGTACTCGCATCGTGGAGATCCCGCTCGGTGGGTCATGGATCGCAATTTTTCAATTGGCGATGAGGCTGCCGCTCTGGCATGCCCGCAATAGTGGCCTTTAATCAACGACGTGCAGAGACAGGTCATGGCGCTGGGCCCGGCCTATCCTGGCTGACGATTGTGCGCAATTTTACAATCCAGAGGGGAGTTTGCATAATGCCATCCACTCTTTTTGCCAGCCGTGCGCCACAACATGCCGCTATTTCAAACGCCCCCCTCCTCCATCTGCATCCTGCGGCTCTCCGCCATCGGGGATTGCTGCCACGCACTGGCGCTGGTGCGCGTCATCCAGCGGGAGTGGCCACAGACCCGTATCACCTGGATCACCGGCAAAATCGAGGCAACCCTGTTTGCCGATCTGCCCGGCGTCGAGGTAATCCCCTTCGACAAGAGCAAGGGGTGGCGCGGCTATCGCGATCTCTGGCAGACCCTCAAGGGGCGCAAATTCGATGCCCTGCTCCACCTGCAGGCAGCGATGCGAGCCAGCATCGCCACCCTCGGCATCCAGGCCAAGGTCAAACTCGGGTTTGATCGGGAACGGGCCAGCGACGGCCAGTGGCTGTTCACCAACCACAAGGTGCCTTCGCCTGCCTCCCCCCATGTGCTGGACGGTTTCCTCGCTTTCGCCAAAGAGCTCGGCATCAAGGATCTGACCCCGGACTGGCAACTGCCCATCAGCGCCGAACATCAGGCGTGGGCAAAGGAGAAGATTGGCGGTAAACCGACCCTGCTTATCTGCGCCGCAGCCAGCAAGGCCTTCAAGAACTGGACTGCCGCAGGCTATGCCGCGCTGGCGGATCACGCCGCCAACAAGGGCTTTCAGGTTTATCTCTGTGGCGGGCCGGCCAAGCTGGAGCGGGATCTGGCCGCCGAGATCCAGCGCTTAAGCCAGAGCAAGCCGGTCGATCTGGTGGGGCAGACCAACCTCAAGCAGCTGCTGGCGCTGATTGGCGAGGCGAGTCTGGTACTGGCCCCCGATACCGGCCCCACCCATATGGCCACCATAGTCGGCACGCCGGTGATCGGCCTCTATGCCCACCACAATCCGGCACGCACCGGCCCATATCTGTGCCGCGACTATGTGGTCAGCGTCTATCAGGAGCTGGTCGAGCAGGAGACCGGCAAGCCGCTGGCCGAATTGAGCTGGCGCACCCGTCTCAAAGACCCGGAGGCCATGCGAAAAATCACCAGCGAGCAGGTGATCGCCGCGTTCGATCGGCTCTGTGCAGATCGTCAACTGCCGTAGTGACAGGGCACCTCGGGAATTCCGAGCCATCAGGCAGGGATAACCTGATAGCCTCTGCCCCCAGCCAAAGGCACAATGCAGGCTGATGTGGGTTACGCTCCCGCAGCAAGCTACGAATACTTTGATCGGCTGGAATATGATTCCGGCCGTTTTTTTATTCGCCGCATTCTGGTAAAATTCGCCGCCTTTACATCCTCCTGACTCAAGAATTTTCCGCGTTTTGCGTTTGGCTGTCTCCCTTTCGGGCACAAGACGGCGGTCTCTGCTACAACCAAAACAGCGGTTTCGATTAAAGGTAATAATATGGCGCAACAAGGCACTCTCTATATCATCTCCTCTCCGAGCGGCGCGGGTAAATCCAGTCTGCTCAATGCCTTGCTGACCCAACATAACGCTGCGGGCAAGATGCAGCTGTCGGTTTCCCACACCACTCGCGCCACCCGTCCTGGCGAAGAGCACGGCGTACACTACCACTTCGTTCAGGTGGAAGAGTTCAAGGCACTGATCGAACGTGGTGATTTTCTGGAGTGGGCCGAAGTGTTCGGCAACTACTACGGCACCTCACGCGCCGCCATCGAAGCCTGTCTAGCCAAGGGAATCGACGTATTCCTCGACATCGACTGGCAAGGTGCCCGCCAGATCCGCGAGCAGATGCCGACCAAATCCATTTTCATCCTGCCCCCCAGCCGCGAAGAGCTGGAACGCCGCCTGATTGGGCGCGGTCAGGACAGCACCGAAGTGATTGCCGGCCGAATGGCGAAAGCCATTGCCGAAATGGTGCACTACGACGAGTATGACTATGTCATTATCAATGAAGACTTCGAGCAGGCGCTGTTCCAGCTCAGGTCCATTATTGAGTGCCAACGGCTGGAGATGCGTCACCAGCAACAGGCTCAAAAAAACTTGCTGCAACAGCTACTGGCAGAGTAAGCCAAAAACAAGTAAACTTTTGCGTCATTTTTAAACACTGCTTTTCTAAATACAGAAAGCCCAAACACTGGAGTCCTGCATGGCACGCGTTACTGTAGAAGATGCTGTAAAACAGGTAGGTAACCGTTTTGACCTGGTGCTGGTCGCCGCGCGCCGCGCTCGTCAAATCGCGGTACAAGGCAAAGATCCCCTGGTCGACGAAGAGAACGACAAGCCGACTGTGATCGCCCTGCGTGAGATCGAGCTGGGTCTGGTGAACAATCAAGTGATGGACACCCAGGACCGCTACGAACAGCAAGAGCAGGAAGCCGCCGAGCTGGCTGCCGTTGCTGCCATCGCCGAAGGCCGCGGTTAAGTTATTCCTCCGGTTGGCACCCGCCCGGGTGCCGACTGTTCATCCCCATTTACAACCGCTCGAAAACCTCGCAAACTCAGGGCTATACCCTCAATTCCACGAATTGCCGTTTCACCGCTGCGGGGACTGTCTTGTATTTATTTGAAAACCTTAAAGAAATAGCCAGTTCCTACCTGCCGCCAGAGCAGGTTGAGAAGCTCAAGCAAGCCTATGTGGTGGCCCGCGATGCCCACCAGGGTCAGATGCGTTCCAGTGGCGAACCCTATATCACCCACCCCGTTGCCGTTGCCCGGATCCTGGGTGACATGCGCCTCGATCATGAAACCCTGATGGCCGCCGTGCTGCACGACGTCATCGAAGACACCTCTGTCACCAAAGCCGATCTGGCCGAACAATTCGGCAATGCGGTTGCAGAACTGGTGGCCGGGGTCTCCAAGCTCGACAAGCTGAAATTTCGCGATCGCAAAGAGGCGCAGGCCGAGAACTTCCGCAAGATGGTGATGGCAATGACCCAAGATATCCGGGTCATTCTGATCAAGCTGGCCGACCGCACCCACAACATGCGCACCCTGGGCTCCCTGCGCCCTGACAAACGCCGCCGCATCGCCCGGGAAACCCTCGAAATCTTCGCCCCCATAGCCAACCGCCTCGGTATTCACACCATGAAGAACGAGCTGGAAGAGCTGGGTTTCGAGGCGCTCTATCCCATGCGATCCCGCGTGTTGCGCGAATCGGTGCGCCGCGCCCGTGGCAATCGCCGCGAGATCATCGACTCCATCCAGAGCGAAATCAGCGGTCGCCTGAAGGAGGCGGGGATCGAGCATCAGGTCAGTGGCCGCGAGAAGAATCTGTTCTCCATCTACAACAAGATGGAGAAAAAAGAGCTGCAATTTCATGAGGTAATGGATATCTACGCCTTTCGTGTCAAGGTGAAGGACATAGATACCTGTTACCGGGTGCTGGGACAGATGCACAGCCTCTACAAACCGCGCCCCGGCCGCTTCAAGGATTACATCGCCATCCCCAAGACCAACGGCTACCAGTCGCTGCACACCTCGCTGGTGGGGCCGCACGGGGTACCGGTCGAGGTGCAAATTCGCACCGAGTTCATGGATCAGATGGCCGACAAAGGGGTTGCCGCCCACTGGGCCTACAAGCAGGATGGCGACAGTTCGGGCACCACTGCCCAGATCCGCGCCCAGCGCTGGATGCAGAGCCTGCTGGAATTGCAGCAGAGCGCCGGCAGCTCGTTTGAATTTATCGAAGGGGTTAAGACCGACCTCTTCCCCGACGAGATCTACGTGTTCACGCCGGAAGGACGCATCATGGAGCTGCCCGCTGGCGCCACGCCGGTGGACTTCGCCTACACGGTGCACACCGATATCGGCCATGCCTGCGTCGGTTCGCGGGTCGACCGCCACCCCTACCCGCTCAGCAGCCCGCTGCACTCGGGCCAGACGGTGGAGATCATCACGGCGCCGGGCGCCCGCCCCAACGCGGCCTGGCTCAACTTCGTGGTGACCACCAAGGCACGCTCCAAGATCCGCCAGTTCCTCAAGAACCTGCGCACCGAAGAGTCGGTGGTGCTGGGTCGCCGCCTGCTCAACCATGCGCTGGGCGCCAAGAATATCGAAGACATCCCCGAGCCGCGCATCAAGCAGGTGCTCGCCGATACCAAGCATGAGAACCTGCAGGGGCTGCTGGCCGATGTGGGCCTCGGCAACGCCATGAGTGTCATGGTGGCGCGCCGCATGCTGGGGGATGAACTGCCGCCGGAAGAGCAACCCAAAACCAGCAGCAAGAAGATGCCGATCAAGGGGGCCGACGGCATGCTGGTCACCTTCGCCAACTGCTGCCGTCCGATCCCGGGAGATGCCATTATCGCCCATATCAGTCCGGGCAAGGGTCTGGTTATCCACCAGGAAGCCTGCCGCAACATCAAGGGCTACAGCAAGGAGCCGGACAAGTACCTGCCGGTGCAGTGGGAAGTGGACAAGGAGCAGGAACAGGAGTTCCGCACCGGTATCAGCATCGAGATCGTCAACCATCAGGGTGCGCTGGCCGAGCTGGCCAACGTGATTGCCGCCACCGGCGCCAATATTCACGCCATCAGCACCGAAGAGAAGGATGGCCGGGTCTATCAGGTCAGCCTGCTTATCACCACCAAGAGCCGCATCCACCTGGCCAACATCATGCGCAAGATCCGCGTAATGCCCAACGTGCTCAAGGTGAGCCGACAGAAGAACTGAACACAGGCGGCGCAAGCCGCCTGCTGCTTTTATAGAGACAAGCCATGACCCCCGAACGCTTCAAGCGCATCACCGACATGCTGGCCCAGCGTCAGATCGATTTGACCGTCTGCATGGAAGAGGTCCATAAACCTCACAATCTGGCTGCCATCGTGCGTACCGCCGATGCCATCGGCATCCACCGGGTACACGCCGTCTGGCCCAAAACCTGGATCCACAAGCGCAAGGGCACCGCCCGCGGCAGCCAGAACTGGGTGGATGTAAAACTGCACCCGGATATCGGCACAGCCGTTGCCGAGCTGAAAGCTTCAGGCATGCAGATCCTGGCGACTCACCTCTCCGACAGCTCGGTCGATTTTCGCGCTATCGACTACACCAAACCGACCGCCATTCTGGTGGGTCAGGAGAAGCACGGCATCGGTGAAGAGGCGCTGGCCCTGGCCGATCACCATATCGTCATCCCCATGGTGGGCATGGTGCAGTCCCTCAACGTCTCGGTGGCTGCCGCCGCAATCCTCTACGAGGCGCAGCGCCAGCGCGAGCTGGCCGGTTGCTATCAACGCGGCTGCCCGCTCACGCTGGAGGAGCAGAACAGCATCCTGTTCGAGGGGGGTTATCCTATCTATGCCCAGCTCTGCAAAGAGAAAGAGATGCCCTACCCCCAGCTCGGCCCGGCCGGTGAAATTCTGGCGGACGAAGAGTGGTGGCAACGGATGCAGCTGACCCGCAAAGGGTGGGCGCAGCAGAGCGAGCAGGACGATCCGCAGGAGGAGTGATGGAAAACCCTTTTGGCAGCTGGCTGGAATCGCAAATCATCCGGGATCACCTGACCAACCCGAACATAGAGGCCGGTGACTACAGCTACTACTCGGGCTACTACCACGGCAAACCGTTCGAGGATCACTGCGTCCGTTACTTGCTCGGCGATGGCTCGACCCGCGACACCTGGGAGAGCGGCCTCTGGGGCGAGGTGGACCGGCTGATCATCGGCAAGTTCTGCTCCATCGGCTCGGGCGCCACCTTCATGTTGGCGGGCAATCAGGGCCACCGGCTGGATTGGGTTTCCACCTTCCCGTTCAACCCCGACACCTTTGGCGAAGGTGCCCGCAGCGGCTTCCAGCGCAAGGGGGACACCCGGATTGGCAACGATGTCTGGATCGGCTCGGAAGCGATGATCATGCCCGGCATCACCATAGGTGATGGTGCGGTCATCGCCACCCGCGCCGTGGTGACCAAGGATGTGGCCCCTTACACCATAGTCGGCGGCAACCCGGCCCAGCCGATCCGCCGCCGTTTCAGCGATGAGCAGATCCTCATGCTGCAAGAGATGCAGTGGTGGGACTGGCCCCTGCCTCGCTTGCAAGCCTGCATGGCGCTGCTCTGCTCGGGGGATATCGCGGCCCTTTATCACCATTGGCAACAGGAGTGTGCCTGATGAAACCCCTCTCTCTTTCCCTGTTGGCCCTGACCCTGTTTTCTGCCGGAGCCCTTGCCATGACCAATACCTATCAGCTCACCAGCGAAGCCGATGTACCCAGCCTCTACCAGCAAACCCTGCCCGACTTCTGGCGCCAGCATGCGGTGGAAGGAGAGTTCAAGGGCAAGGATGGCGTAACCATCCGCTATGCCGCGCTGCGGCAAGCCAAGGTCGATCGCGCCATCCTGATCGTCAATGGCCGGGTCGAGAGCTACCTCAAGTATCAGGAGCTGGCGTGGGATCTCTGGCGTCAGGGCTACAGCCTCTATCTCATCGACCATCGTGGTCAGGGGATGTCCGACCGGATACTGAATGACCCGCAGAAGGGATATGTCGACCAGTTCGACGATTATGTGGTCGATCTGAAGCAGTTTCACGACCAGATCATCATGGCGGACCAGCCCGCCAAGCTGTTCCTGCTGGCCCACTCCATGGGTGGCGCCATCTCGGCCCGCTATCTGGAGCGCTGGCCCGATGATATCAAAGCGGCCGTGCTCTCCTCCCCCATGCTGGGCATCAATCTCGGCGGTCTGCCCAAGTGGCTGGCCAAGGGATTGGCGAGCACCATAGGCACGGTCGGCGGCTGGCTTGGCGAGCCTCCCTACGGCCCCGGTCAGAGCGCCTATCAGGATCACGGCTTTGCCGATAACGAGCTGACACACAGCCAGTCCCGCTATCAGGCGTTCCGCCAAATCTACGAACAGCACCCGCAGATCAAGCTGGGTGGCGCGACCGCCCACTGGATTTATCAGGGGATCATCGGTGCCGATGCTGCCATCGCCGATGCGGGCGCCATCAAGACGCCGCTGCTGGTGCTGCAGGCTGGCGACGACAGCGTGGTGGACAATGCCGCGCAGGATCGCTTCTGCACCATTGCCAAGTGCGAAGGGGGTAAGCCACTGCGCATCGAGGGTGCCTGGCACGAGCTGTTTATCGAATCCGATGACAAGCGCCAGCCCGCCCTGACCGCGATGGTCGACTTTTTCGCCCGCTTCTGAGCTGACTATTTTTTGTAACCCTAAATAAATGGGGTGACAGTGCGGGCTAAGGTAAACTGCCCCTGTTTTCAATCGATGCCGAGGTAATGATGTTCAAGGTAGTTGTATCCGATCTCGATGGCACTCTGCTCAACAAGCAGCACCAGATCTCTCCCCGAACCCGGGATACCCTGCACCGCCTGGTAGAACAAGGTGTGAAATTTGTGGTCGCCACCGGCCGTCATCACGTTGACGTTCGCAGCTTCCGCGATGCGCTGGGGATGGACATCTACCTCATTACTTCCAATGGCGCCGTGGTCCATGACAAACAGGATCAGCTGATTTTCAACCAGCCGCTGCCGACCGAGATCGCCGCCGAACTGATTGCGCTGGAGCGCGACCCCTCTATCCACCTCAATGTCTATCAGGGTGATGACTGGGTGGTGGAAGAGGAGCTGCCCTGGTTGCTGCAGTTCCACGACGAGTCAGGGTTCACCTACCGTCTGGTCGATGACCTGAAGCAGGAACCGACAGAACAGATCAACAAGGTGTTCTACATCGGTGACCACGAGAAGCTGCTGAAGATCGAGGCACACCTCAACCAGCGCTATGGCGATCAGCTCAACGTCACCTTCTCATTGCCGGACTGCCTCGAAGTGATGCACGCCGGGGTGCACAAGGGCAATGCGGTGCGTGCCGTGCTGGAGCAGAACGGGTTCGATATGTCGGAGGCGATCGCCTTCGGCGATGGCATGAACGACTTCGAGATGTTGACCATGGTGGGACGCGGCATCGTGATGGGCAACGCCCATGACCGCCTGAAAATGGCGCTGCCGGAGTATGAGCAGACCCTCACCTCCGACGAAGATGGCGTCGCCGTCTATCTGGAGAAGCTGTTCGAGCTGGAGAGCGTCAGCGCTGCCTGATCCTCTTCATCCCGACATCCGATTCAGCAAAGCCTCACCATGTGAGGCTTTGTTTTTTCAGGGTTTCCAGCCAGGGATTGGGCCGCTGCCAGCTGAAGCTCTGGTTCGCTCCACCGTAGCATTCGGCCAGCCGCAGCGGCGTGCCGGGGGTATGGCGTCGCCCGGCCACATCGAGGCAGCGGGAAACCTTGCTGTTGAACAGCTTGTCTTTCTGCCACTCCCACTGCGCCTGACCGTCACAGGGTGCCAGCATCAACTCGCTGTCGTTTTTGGCTTGCAAACAGAGATCCTGCAGGCGCAACTCACCCAGATCCCACTCGAACAGTTGATCGTCTTTTCCGCTGCAAGGTTGTGCCAACACCTTCTGTTGGGACACCGCAACGCAAAAATCACCGCTGGTCAGCAAGGGGGAGAGAGAGCGCTCCTCCTGCGGTTGTGAAGCAATGGAGCCCATCATCACATCGGTGGATGGCGGCTTGATGGTACAGCCACCCAGCAGCAAGGCAGCCAGCAGGGCGGGAGAGCAAGCAAAGGAAATTTTGTTATTCATGGGAAAATGCCTGAAATGGGCCGATGACATCCGGTTGTCAGTGACTCGAGGCTGAAGCATAACCGAAAGGCGGGGCGCGCTGCCCAAATAGAGTGTAAACAGACGTAACAGGGAGAGAGTGCTGGCCCAGCGGAGGCCGGAAAGTAAAAAACCCCGCCGAAGCGAGGTTTTTCTAAATGTGGTCGGTGATAAAGGATTCGAACCTTTGACCCTCTGGTCCCAAACCAGATGCGCTACCGGACTGCGCTAATCACCGAGGCTATTTCTTTCAAAATAGTTTACTTCAAAAAAACAAAGACGACCTGATGGTCATCCTCGTCATACAGCAAGTATGGTGCGAAGAGAGGGACTCGAACCCTCACACCCGGGGGGCACTAACACCTGAAGCTAGCGCGTCTACCAATTCCGCCACCTTCGCGTACCTGACAAGCTGTAAAATGGGGTGGCTGATGGGGCTCGAACCCACGACAACCGGAATCACAATCCGGGACTCTACCAACTGAGCTACAGCCACCACAGCTGTTTTCGTTCCACAACAACGCCCGTTTAACCGACGCACTTTTGATGGTGCGCCCGACAGGATTCGAACCTGTGACCTCTGCCTCCGGAGGGCAGCGCTCTATCCAGCTGAGCTACGGGCGCTACGCTGTCGAACGGGGCGCATTATTAATGATGGTTGCTGGTTTGTCTACACTTTTCTGTCACCGAAACACTGTTCGTTGTTTTTTCAAGCATATTGCGCACTTTTCTTCCACTATTCCCCTGCTGCCAGCCGAAAAGGGGCAGATCGCAGTCGCAAATCGCCTTGCTGCCTTGACTTGATTTGATGCCCATCTAGAATGAATGAACGTTCATTCAATCGAAAGTCACACTGATGATTCTGGATAAAAAAGAGAGCATCTTCAACGCGGCCCATGAGGTACTGGGTGAACGGGGTTTTCATGGTCTGTCGATTGCGGAAGTCGCCAAGAAAGCCAATGTTGCCACAGGCACCATCTATCGCTACTTCGGCGACAAGGATGATCTGATCCGGCAACTGCACCAGCACACTATCTTGCAGTGTGTGCCCATGGTCATGGCCGATGTAGCAATCGATAAAGTTTCATTTCAACAATTTCGCCAATTATGGCTCAATATTCATGCCATTTTTGTTAACGAACCCAACGCTATCCGGTGCAAATTGCAGTACGAGAGCTCTCCGCTAGGGGCAGAATTGGAGACCAATCCTGTCATTCTGGCTGCCTGGGAGCCTCTGGACCGATTTTTTGAACAGGGCGTTGAACAAGGATTGTTTATTGATTTACCGATACGGGCACTCCAGGTGTTGAGTCTGGACAGTGTCATGCATCTGGCCCTGCAGTGCAGGGTGCACAACATCACGCTGACCGAATCGCAGTTGGAAACCGCGATCCGGGCCAGCTGGAATGCCATTTTATCCCCCAATCTTTCCACCTCAGGAGCCTGTTCATGAAAAAGTGGATGGCCATTATGTTGCTGATAGCGATCGCCTTGTTTGGCAGCGTCATCGGCTTCAATTTGTTCAAACAGAAGATGATTGCCCAATACATGGCCAACCGGCCGGAACCCGAGTTCCCCGTCACCGCCATGGTGACCAAGGCGCAGGATTGGGTACCGACCATCGAAGCAATCGGCTTCATCGAGCCGAATCAGGGGGTGACCCTCTCCACCGAACTGGCAGGTACCATTGACGCCATCACCTTCGAGTCGGGCAAACCGGTCAAGGCTGACCAGCTGCTGCTGAGCCTTGACTCCACCGTGGAGCGGGCCAATCTGCGCGCCTCCCAGGCCAAGCTGCCGGCGGCAAAAGCCAAGTTCGATCGTTTCCAGAACCTCTACAAGACCAGCTCCATCTCCAAAGAGCAGCTGGATGAGGCGGAAGCGGCCTATCGCTCACTGGAAGCGGATATCGAGAGTCTGAAGGCGACCATTGCCCGTCGTGAAGTCCGTGCGCCCTTTAGCGGCGTGGTCGGCCTGCGCAATGTGTTCCTCGGTCAGTATCTGCAGCCGGGCACAGATATCGTGCGCCTGGAAGATACCAGCGTGATGCGCCTGCGCTTCACCGTGCCCCAGACCGATATCTCCAAAATCAAGCTGGGCCAGACCATCAAGATCAATGTGGATGCCTATCCGCAAACCCAGTTTGACGGTCATATCACCGCCATCGAGCCTGCGGTCAACTTCCAGAGCGGCCTGATCCAGGTACAAGCAGACATTCCGAACAACGACGGTCAGCTGCGTTCCGGTATGTTCGCCCGCGCCAGCATCATTCTGCCGACGGTGAAAGATCAGATCGTGATCCCGCAAACCGCTATCTCCTTCACCCTTTACGGTCAGAACGTCTACGTGCTCAAAGAGGGCGAAGAGACCGACAAAGAGGGTAACAAGGTGAAAGTGCTGCGAGCCAAGCAGGTTGTGGTCAAGGCCGGTGAGCGCCGTGGCAACGATGTGCATGTGCTCTCCGGCATCCAGGCCGGTGACCAGATCGTACTGTCAGGTCAGGTTCGCCTGAGCAACGACACCAAGGTGCATGTGGTCGAGAACGATGCCCTGGCCGTTCCGGCACAAACCCCGATGCTGTAAGCGCGGAGATCTGCGATGCGATTTACTGACATATTTATAAAACGGCCTGTGCTGGCGATCTCGCTCAGCTTCCTGATCGCCTTGCTGGGCTTTCAGGCCATCTTCAAGATGCAGGTACGGGAATACCCCGAGGTGACCAACACGGTGATCACCGTCAGCACTGGCTACTATGGCGCCAGTTCTGATCTGATCCAGGGGTTCATCACCCAGCCGCTGGAACAGGCGGTCGCGCAAGCCGACAACATCGACTTCATGACCTCCTCCAGCCAGCTGGGCAGCTCCACCATCACCGCGTACATGAAGCTCAACACCGACCCCAACGCCGCGCTGTCCGACATCCTGGCGAAGGTGAACTCGGTGCGCTCCCAGTTGCCGAAAGAGGCGGAAGACCCGTCGGTCACCTCCTCCACCGGTTCAACCACGGCGGTGCTCTACCTCGGCTTTACCAGCCCGGAGCTCAACTCCAGCCAGATCACCGACTATCTGGAGCGGGTTATCAAGCCGCAGCTCTTTACTGTCGGCGGGGTCTCCAAGGTTGATCTCTACGGCGGTGTCGAGTTTGCCCTGCGGGTATGGCTGGATCCGGCCAAGATGGCGGCCTTCAACCTGACTGCCAGCGACGTGATGACGGTGCTCAACAGCAACAACTATCAGTCCGCGACAGGTCAGGCGACCGGTTACTTTACCCTGTTCAACGGCAACGCCGAGACCCAGGTCAAGGATGTCGACGAGCTGAAGCGTCTGGTCGTTGCTACCCGGGACGGCAAGGTGATCCGCCTTTCCGACATTGCCAAGGTGACCCTCGAGAAGAGCCACGACATCTATCGCGCCAGCGCCAATGGCCGCGAAGCAGTGGTCATGGCGGTCAACGCCGCGCCGACAGCCAACCCCATCAACATCGCCCACGATGTGCTGGCGTTGCTGCCGAGCCTTGAGCGCAATATGCCGAGCACCATGCGTCTCAACGTGATGTATGACTCCACCGTGGCGATCAACGAGTCCATCCACGAGGTTATCAAGACCATCCTGGAGGCAGCCGCCATCGTTCTGGTGGTCATCACCCTGTTCCTTGGTTCGTTCCGCGCGGTCATCATCCCGATCATCACCATTCCGCTCAGTCTCATCGGCGTGGTGATGATGATGGATATGTTCGGCTTCTCGATAAACCTGATGACCCTGCTGGCGATGGTGCTGGCGATCGGTCTGGTGGTGGATGACGCCATCGTGGTGCTGGAGAACGTCGACCGCCATATCAAGGAGGGGGAAGAACCGTTCCGGGCCGCCATTATCGGTACCCGTGAAATTGCGGTTCCGGTTATCGCCATGACGGTCACCCTGGCGGCGGTATACGCCCCTATCGCCCTGATGGGGGGTATCACAGGCTCCCTGTTCAAGGAGTTTGCCCTGACGCTGGCTGGCGCCGTGTTCGTCTCGGGCATCATCGCCCTGACTCTGTCACCGATGATGTGTTCCAAGATGCTCAAGGCCAACGAGAAGCCGGGCAAATTCGAGAGCACAGTCCACCACCTGCTGGAACGGATGACCGATCGCTACGACAGCATGCTGCACGCCGTGATGAAAAAGCGCCCCGTCATCGTGGTGTTCGCCGTCATCGTGTTCGCCAGCCTGCCGCTGCTGTTCAAGTTCATCCCGAGCGAACTGGCACCGTCAGAGGACAAGGGGGTAATGGCCGTGCTGGGTACCGCACCGTCCAACGCCAACCTGGACTACATCGAAAACACCATGGCGGATGTGAACAAGATCCTGGACGACCAGCCCGAAATAGCCTTCTCCCAGGTCTTCTCCGGGGTGTTCAATGCCAACCAGGCGTTCGGTATCGCCTCCATGGTGCCCTGGAGCCAGCGTGAAGCGAGCCAGAAAGAGGTGCTGGATCGGGTCGCCAATCTGGTGAAAGACATCCCGGGTATGGCCATCACCACCTTCCAGTTCCCGGAACTGCCGGGTGCATCGAGTGGTCTGCCGATCCAGTTCGTCATCACCACCCCGAACAGCTTCGAAAGCCTGTTCCTGGTGGCCGGTGAAATTCTGGCAGCGGCGCAGAGTAACGGTCAGTTCGTCTATTCGGATCTTGATCTGAACTACGACTCCGCCACCATGAAGATCCGCATCGACAAGGACAAGGCGGGTGCCTACGGCATCACCATGCAGGATATCGGAATCACCATGGGCACCATGATGGCGGACGGTTACGTCAACCGTATCGACCTGGATGGCCGCTCCTACGAGGTGATCCCGCAGGTCGAGCGCAAGTACCGACTCAATCCGGAGTCCATCAAGGGCTATTACGTGCGGGCCGCAGACGGCAAGTCGATCCCGCTCGGCAGCCTGATCAGCATTGAAGTGGTTGGCGAGCCCCGCGCCCTGCCCCACTTCAACCAGCTGAACTCCGCCACCATAGGCGCCGTTCCGGCTCCGGGCGTGGCCATGGGTGATGCGATCAACTGGTTCCAGACCACCGCCGACGAGAAGCTGCCGCAAGGCTACCGTTACGACTTCATGGGTGAAGCACGTCAGTTCGTCACCGAAGGCAATGCGCTCTATGCCACCTTCGCGCTGGCTCTGGCCATCATCTTCCTGGTGCTGGCAATCCAGTTCGAGTCGGTGCGTGACCCGCTGGTCATCATGGTCTCTGTACCGCTCGCCATTAGCGGGGCCTTGATTGCCCTGGCATGGGGGATGGCGACCATGAACATCTACTCCCAGGTGGGCCTCATCACCCTGGTGGGTCTGATTACCAAGCACGGTATCCTGATCTGTGAAGTAGCTAAGGAAGAGCAGCTGCTGCGCGGCATGAACCGGATGGAAGCCGTGATGCAGGCCGCCAAGGTGCGTCTGCGTCCGATCCTGATGACCACGGCGGCCATGATTGCCGGTCTGATCCCGCTGCTCTACGCCGCTGGCGCCGGTGCGGCACAGCGTTTCAGTATCGGTATCGTCATCGTGGCAGGTCTTGCCATCGGTACCCTGTTCACTCTGTTCGTGCTGCCGGTGATCTACACCTATCTGGCTTCCGAGCACAAACCCTTGCCGGTATTCGATGAAACCATTCCGCCCAAAGCAAACGGCGGACATTAATCATCAATCACATGCAAAGGCCCCGTATCGGGGCCTTTTTTATGCTTCGCAGGAAAGACGACATAAGTGCATGAAGCAGTTAAACTAAAAAACACCACATCCAGACCGCAAGGACGCCATGTCAGGACTCTTCACCAAGACCGCCAGGGCCGTAGGCCGCAACGGACTCTCATATCGCCTGCTCTCCTACATTCTGGTGTGCAGTACCGTATTGGCGATGATCATTACGGCGCTGCAACTCGCCTGGGATTACCGCAAGGATGTTGCCGTCATCGAAGACAGCATCGGCCAGATCGAGGCCTCGTTCCTGCAACCCATCGCCGCCAGCTTGTGGAACCTGGATGAAGAGCAGGTCAAAGTGCAAATTGAAGGGATCATGAACCTGCCCAACATGCAGTTCGTGATGGTCAAGGAGATGCTCGGCAACTCCGAAGTCCCGCTGCTGACCCAGGGGGTCGAGCGGGAAAGCTATGATATCTCCCGCGAATTCAACCTCACCTATCAGGGTGAAATCGTCGGCAAGCTGTTCGTTGCCGCCTCTCTCGAGCAGATCTACCAGCGCCTCATCGAAAAATCGGTGCTGATCATGGTCAGCCAGACCATCAAGACCCTGGTGGTCTCATTTTGCATCCTGATCATCATTTATTATCTGGTAGTCAGGCACATCAACCGCATCGCCAACTACGCCCAGAAGTTCAACCTCGATCGGCTCGACATGGCTTTGGAGCTGGAAGGCCGCCCGCAGCCACGCAAGAAACCCGATGAGCTGGATACCCTGGTCTCCACCCTCAACCAGATGCGTACCCGGCTGCGTGACGAGCTGGTTGCCCGCCATCAGGCGGTCGAACAGCTGCAAAAGGAGCGGGACTTCTCCGCCACCCTGATCAACTCCGCCAACATGGTCATCTGCTGCATGGAACCGGATTTGACCATCGCCAGCATCAACCCGGCAGCCATACTGCTGACCGGCTACCACCAGCAAGAATTGTTGCAGCACAACTGGCTGGATCTCTTTGTCAGCCCGGCGCAACGGGAAGAGCTGAACGATATTCTGGCGGCGGAAGGTTCACTGGCTGACAAAGAGGTCATCATGCATGACCAGCAGGCCCATGAGCTGGTACTGCAATGGACCTTCGTCCCCTTCTACGATGGTCCCAACCTCAAGTACCAGATCGGCTTCGGCTACGACATCACCCAGCTGAAAAAGGTCGAGCGGGAGATTATCCAGCTCAACGAACAGCTGGAAGGCAAGGTGGTGGAGCGTACCCGCAGCCTGAGTGAAGCCAACAACCAGCTCGGCAAGGCGTACGACGACCTGAAACAGGCCCAGCAGACCCTGGTGGAGTCCGAGAAGATGGCCTCCCTCGGCTCGCTGGTGGCCGGGGTGGCACACGAGATCAACACTCCGATCGGCATCAGCGTGACCGCCTCCTCCTACCTGCAGGAGCGGGTCGCCGACTTCAAGTCCCATATCGACTCCAAGCAGCTGTCGCGCTCCTATCTCAACGAGTTTACCGTCAACCTCGACGAATCGATGCAGCTACTGCAGAGCAACCTGCGGCGCGCCTCCGAGCTGATCGCCAGCTTCAAACAGGTGGCTGTCGACCAGTCATCGGAAGCACGCTACAACTTCAGCCTCGCCGACAACCTCCATCAGGTAGTGGTCTCGCTTGGCCACAAACTGAAGAAGAGCCAGTGCGAAGTGGATATCCAGTGCGATCCCAAGCTGTCTATCTTCTCCTTCCCGGGCAGTTTTACCCAGATCTACTCGAACCTGATCCTCAACTCCATCAACCACGGGTTCGACAACTGGGACAAACCGAAGAAGATCACCATCAAGGTGGAACAGCAGGGAGAGGAGCTGTTTATCGACTACTCGGACAACGGCCGCGGCATCCCGCCCGAAATCTTGCCGCGCATCTTCGATCCCTTCGTCACCTCCAAGCGGGGTCAGGGCGGCAGCGGTCTGGGCACCCACATCATCTACAACCTGGTGGTGCAACTGCTGAAAGGCCGTATCAGCTGTGCCAGCGAACCGGGCCAGGGCGCCCAGTTCCATATTCGCCTGCCGATCCAACATAACTGAGCGCTGGCTCTTGTGAGCCAGCCGCTTTATCCCCATCATGCTGTGATTGCATTCTTAATGAGCGGAGAACCTCGCAATGGCACAGCATTTTGACTATATCGCCATCGGCGGCGGCAGCGGCGGTATTGCTTCTGCCAACCGGGCTGCCATGTACGGTAAGAAAGTTGCCCTGATTGAAGCCAAAGAGTTGGGTGGAACCTGCGTCAACGTAGGCTGCGTACCGAAGAAGGCTATGTGGTATGCAGGCCAGATCGCCGATGCCCTGAAATATGGCGCCGACTACGGCTTTGACACCACCCTCAACCACTTCAACTGGGCCAAGCTGGTCGAGTCCCGCCAGGCCTACATCGGCCGCATTCACCAGTCCTATCAGAACGTGCTGGGCAAGAACCAGATCACCGTCATCAAGGGCTTCGCCCGCTTCGTCAGCAGCAACACCATCGAGGTTAATGGCGAGCACTACACGGCCGATCATATCCTGATCGCTACCGGTGGCAGCCCGGAAATTCCGGCGATCCCGGGTGCCGAGCTGGGTATCGACTCCGACGGTTTCTTCGATCTGCAAAGCCAACCCAAGCGGGTTGCCGTAGTGGGTGCGGGCTACATCGCAGTCGAGATCGCAGGGGTGATGCAGGCGCTCGGCTCAGAGACCCATCTGGTGGTGCGCAAGCACGCGCCGCTGCGCAACTTCGACCCCATGATCCACGAGACACTGGTCGAAATCATGGCGCAGGAAGGGCCCAAGCTGCACACCCACGCCATTCCCAAAGCCGTGCTCAAAAACGCTGACAACAGCCTGACCCTGCAACTGGAAGATGGTCGCCACCTCACCGTTGACTGCCTGATCTGGGCCATCGGCCGGGTACCGGCTACCGACAACCTCAATCTGGCTGCCGCAGGCATCGCGCTGGACGAGAAGGGCTTTATCCCGACCGACAAGTTCCAGAACACCGCCGTCGCCAACATCTATGCGGTGGGTGACAACACGGGGCGCATCCAGCTCACCCCGGTGGCCGTCGCGGCGGGCCGTCGCCTCTCCGAGCGGCTGTTCAACAACAAGCCGAACGAGCACCTCAACTACGATCTGGTGCCGACCGTGGTGTTCAGCCACCCGCCCATCGGCACCATAGGCATGACCGAACCGGAAGCCATCGCCCAATACGGCGAGGATCAGGTGAAGGTCTACCGCAGCCAGTTCACCGCCATGTACTCGGCACTGACCCAGCATCGCCAGCCCACCCGGATGAAGCTGGTCTGCGTCGGCCCGGAAGAGAAGGTGGTCGGTCTGCATGGCATCGGCTTTGCGATGGACGAGATCCTGCAAGGTTTCGGCGTCGCCATGAAGATGGGGGCCACCAAGGCTGACTTCGACAACTGCGTTGCTATCCATCCGACCAGTGCTGAAGAGTTCGTGACGATGCGATAGGTACGTTTGAAGTTGGCCTGTCACGAGCAGCCTGCTTCTACAGCCATGTAACCCCTTCCCCCAAACCCGGCTCAGGCCGGGTTTTTTGATCCCTCCTCACTATTTCTCTCGCAAATCCGTCGTTCTTTACGCCGATTTTACGCCTGCCACATGGCGCTTTATGGCGCCTTTACGCCTGTTTTACATACCCTTTTCAGCGTCAATGACACCAACAGAGTCGATATGGTCTTACATCGGCTCTCGCAGCTAATTATCTCAATGGAGTCGATATGAATTGGCTATATCTGCTGCTCGTCCTCGCCTTGATGGCCTATCTGATGCGCGCACTCACGCGCGCTCACGAGTGAGGGACTACCTATATGCAGCAAGAAATTATCTACCCGGTGGCCAGCAAACTGCCGAGCCTCGTGAGCAATCCAATGCGTGCCCTGACGCACCGTGACCACGAGTGAGGAACTAGAACATGTGGCAAGAAATAATCTATCCGGTGGCCTTCGTGCTGCTGGTTCTGCTGCCGGCACCGCTGCTGGGCAACTACATCTACCGGGTATTTGAAGGCAAAATCCACTGGCTGGCACCGGTCGAGCGCGCCACGCTGGCTTGCTGTGGCACCGATGGACGGGAGCAGGACTGGAAGTCCTACGCCCTCAGCCTGCTGGCCTTCAACGGCGCCGGTTTCGGTCTGCTGTTCCTGATCCTGATGGCGCAGGGGTTGCTGCCCCTCAATCCGCAACAACTGCCGGGTCTGAGTTGGCAACTGGCATTCAACACCGCGGTCAGCTTTATGACCAACACCAACTGGCAAGCCTATTCCGGTGAGGCCAGCCTCTCCTACTTCAGCCAGATGGTGGGCCTGACCACCCAGAACTTCGTCTCCGCAGGGACGGGCGCCGCCGTCGCCATTGCCCTGTTCCGCGGTATCGCCCGTCAGCAGACCATCAACCTTGGCAATTTCTGGCAGGATCTGGTGCGTTTCTGCCTCTATGTACTGCTGCCCATCGCGCTGATCATGGCGCTGGTGCTGGTATGGCAAGGGGTGCCGCAAAGCCTCTCCGCCTATCTGCCGTTCCACGGTGTGGAGGGTCAGGAGCAGCTGCTGCCTCTCGGCCCGGCGGCCTCGCAGATCGCCATCAAGCAACTGGGCTCCAACGGCGGCGGCTTCTTCGGCATCAACTCCGCCCACCCGTTCGAGAACCCGACCGCCCTCTCCAACTGGCTGGAGATGGTCGCCCTGCTCACCATCGCCGCAGCCATGGTCTTTACTCTGGGCCGCTATGTGAAGGACATGGCCCACAGTCGCGCCATTCTCGGCGCAATGACCCTCATGCTGGTGCTGGGGCTCTTCGTCTCCCTCTCCCAGGAGCTGAAACCGGATCCCGCCCTCGCCCAGCTCACTACTGACGCCAGCAACATGACTGGCAACTGGGAAGGCAAGGAGAGCCGCTTCGGCCCTGTGCTCTCCAGCATCTGGGAAGTGGCGACTACTGCCGCCTCCAACGGAGCCGTCAACGCCATGCACGACAGCTTTACTCCGCTCGGCGGCATGGTGGGCATGATCAACATGCTGCTGGGTGAGGTCATCTTCGGCGGGGTCGGCTCCGGTATCTACGGCATGATGCTGTTCGTGCTGCTGACCGTGTTCCTGTGCGGCCTGATGGTGGGACGTACCCCGACCTATCTGGGCAAACGCCTCGGCATCACCGAGATGAAGTGGGTGGTTGCCAGCATGCTGGTCATGCCGGTGGGGGTTTTGGTGATCGGTGGTGTCACCCTGCTGATGCCGGATTCCAGCAGCATCATCGGCCATGATGGCCCGCACGGTCTGTCACGCCTCATTTATGCCTACGCCTCGGCTGCCGGCAACAACGGCTCCGCCTTCGCCGGTTTTGCCGCTGGTGACAACTGGCAGTGCATCGCCATCGGTCTGGCCATGCTGCTCGGTCGCTTCGGCTACATCATTCCAGTACTGGCCATCGCCGGTCAGCTGGCCCGTGCGCCCCGTCAGGAGACGAGCGAAGGGGACTTCCCCATCAGCGGCCCGCTGTTCGTTACCCTGCTGATCATCACCGTCCTGCTGATAGGTGGCCTCTCCTTCCTGCCGGTGCTGGCACTGGGTCCGGTGGCCGAACATCTGAGCCTGATCGGAGGGGCACTCTGATGAACCTGACCCTGTCGATCACCATCCGGATGCCAATGGCCAACTATCTGATGCTGGGAGCTTTCCAATGAGCAAGTCCACTGCAATGAGCACCGACACCATGTTGGTGAAGGGCAAAAAACAGAAATCACAGATCATCCAGGCAATGGTTGAGGCCCTTTATCGCTTCAATCCCAAGGCGCTGTTTGGCAGCCCCATCCTGTTCACCCTCTGGCTGGCCGCAGTCATGGCGACCGTGGAGTCCCTGCTGGGGCAGCCTTTCTCCGGCGTCGCCCCCTCGCTGGCCTGGCAGCTGACCGCCTGGCTCTGGCTCACCCTCTGGTTTGCCAACTTCGCGGAAACCCTGGCCGAGGGGCGCGGCAAGGCTCGCGCCGACAGCCTGAAGGCGGGCATGAGCCAGCTCAAGGCCCGTCGGGTGGCGAATGCCAAAGATGGTCAGGGCGAGTGGGTACCCGCCACCAGCCTGATGAAGGGGGACCTGGTGCTGGTACGCAGCGGCGAGATGATGCCGGCCGACGGTGAAGTAATCGCCGGCATCGCCTCGGTCAACGAAGCCGCCATCACTGGCGAATCCGCCCCCGTCATCCGCGAGTCGGGTACCGACCGCAGCGGCGTGACCGGCAACACTACGGTCGTCTCCGACGAGATCTGGGTGCGCGTCAGCAACAATCCGGGCGAAAGTACGTTGGATCGGATGATCGCACTGGTGGAAGGGGCCAAGCGCCAGAAGACCCCCAACGAGATGGCGCTGGACGCCCTGCTGGTGGGCTTGACCCTGATCTTCCTGCTGGTGGTCGCCACCCTGCCCTGGTTCCTCGACTACAACGGCACCCAGGTCCCGCGTCTCTACCTGATCGCCCTCTTCATCACCCTGATCCCGACCACCATCGGTGGCCTGCTCTCCGCCATCGGCATTGCCGGTATGGATCGACTGGTGAAGCTGAACGTCATCGCCAAGTCTGGCCGTGCCGTGGAAGCGGCTGGTGACGTGCGCACCCTGCTGCTGGACAAGACCGGCACCATCACCTTCGGTAACCGGATGGCGGATGAGCTGATCCCGGCCCCCGGCGTCGACCCTGCCCTGCTGGCACAAGCGGCCATGCTGGCCTCGCTGGGTGACAACACCCCGGAGGGCAAATCCATCCTGACTCTGGCCAGCAAGAGCATGGCCAAGCCGAGCCAGCTGGAGAGCGACAAGGTGATCCCCTTCAGCGCCGAGACCCGGCTGAGCGGACTGGATCGCAACGGTCATCAATATCGCAAGGGTGCGGTGGATGCCGTGTTGAACTACCTGAGCCTCGACCGCAAGGCGGTGCCTGAGCTGGTGCTCAAGTCAGTCGACAGCATCGCCCGTCAGGGTGGCACCCCGCTGCTGGTATGCACTCAGGAGAAACTGCTGGGGGTGGTCTACCTCAAAGACATCATCAAGCCCGGTATCAAGGCTCGCTTCCAGATCCTGCGCCATATGGGGATCCGCACCGTGATGATCACCGGCGACAACCCGAAAACCGCCGCCGCCATCGCCGCCGAAGCCGGGGTGGATGACTTCATCGCCGAAGCGACGCCGGAGAAGAAGCTCGCCTATATCCGGCAGGAGCAGGCCGATGGCCGTCTGGTCGCCATGTGCGGTGACGGCGCCAACGATGCGCCCGCACTGGCGCAGGCTGACGTGGGGCTGGCCATGAACGAGGGTACCCAGGCCGCCAAGGAGGCGGGCAACCTGGTGGATCTCGACTCCAACCCCACCAAGCTGCTGGATGTGGTGCTGGTCGGCAAACAGCTGCTGGTGACCCGTGGCGCCCTGACCACCTTCTCCATCGCCAACGACGTGGCCAAGTACTTTGCCATCCTGCCAGCCCTGTTCATCGCCGCCTACCCGCAACTGGGGGCACTGAACCTGATGCAGCTGGGCAGCCCGCAGAGCGCCATCCTGTCGGCCATCATATTCAACGCCCTGATCATTGTGGCGCTGGTGCCGCTGGCACTGCGCGGTGTCGACCTGAAAGGCTCGGCCGCCAGCCTGCTGCGCCGCAACCTGCTGATCTACGGTGTCGGCGGCCTGCTGGTGCCGTTTATCGGCATCAAACTGATCGACCTGGTCATCACCGGCTTGGGTCTGGTGTAACGACATAACCGGGATGCGGGTCAGATCCGCATCCCCAGCCATCCATTTGGAGCAAGAGAATCATGATAGCAATCAGAACCCTGTTGACCCTGACCCTGCTGCTGGGGGTCGCCTACCCGCTGGCGGTCACCGGACTGGCCCAACTGCTGTTCCCCTGGCAGGCCAACGGCAGCCAGCTCACCGATAGCAAGCAGCAGCTGATCGGTAGCGCCCTGCTGGGGCAGAAATTCGAGCGGGCTGACTACTTCCATCCCCGTCCCTCCGCCAGCGATTTCAACACCATTGGCGGCAGCGCCAGCAATCTGGGGATGAGCTCACCGCTGCGGGCAGAGTTTGCCGAACAGGCAGCCAAGGCACAGCCGGGAACCCGCTCCCCCGCCATGCTGACCCGCTCCGCCTCCGGCCTCGATCCCCACCTGCCGCTGGATGCGGTGCTGGCTCAGGTCGACCGCGTCGCCAAAGAACGTGGACTGGATCCCGCCCAACTAACGGAGCAGGTCAAGTCGGCCACACAAGCTGGTATCCTTGGCCCGCAGGTGGTCAACATTCTCCAGCTGAATCTGCAACTGGATCATATAAAGGGCGCCTGATGGCGCCCATTCCGGTTTGGTGATGACCTCGATTTTCGAAACGGGCGGTTGGCTCGATAGGGATAACAATGGCTGATGTAGCAAGCGCTGATGCCCTGCTGACGATTCTGATGCAGGAGCATGGGGATGCGTGATGAGGTAAGGGCCGACGCCCTGCTGGCGAGCCTGGAACAGGAGCACAAGGGCAAGCTGAAGGTGTTTCTCGGCGCCGCTCCCGGCGTGGGCAAGACCTACGCCATGCTGCAGGCGGTGCGGGAGCAGGCCAAAGAGGGGGTAGACATCCTGATCGGCGTGGTGGAGACCCACGGCCGGCAGGAGACGCTGGCCCTGCTCGACAAGCTCGCTATCATGCCGCGCAAGATCCACATGCACCGCCAGCAGCGACTGGAGGAGATGGATCTCGACGGCCTGCTCGCCCGCAAACCGGCCATCGCCGTGGTGGACGAACTGGCACACAGCAACGCCCCCGGCAGCCGCCACGAGAAGCGTTGGCAGGATGTAGAGGAGCTGCTCAACGCCGGGATCGACGTCTACACCACCCTCAACGTGCAGCATCTGGAGAGTCTCAACGATCTGGTGTGGCAGCTGACCGGGGTCAGGGTAAAAGAGACTCTGCCAGATCAGGTGCTGCTGGAAGCCGACAGTCTGGTGCTGATCGACCTGCCCCCCAAGGAGCTGCTCGGCCGCCTCAAGGAGGGCAAGGTCTATGTGCCCCATCAGGCCAAGGCGGCACTGCAATCTTTCTTCTCCCTCAACAACCTCACCGCATTGCGGGAGCTGGCGATGCAGACCGCCGCCAGCCATGTGGAGGGCGATTTGCAACTGCAGTGGCAGGCTGCGGGCAAGAGTACCTTGCCGCTGCGGGGCAAGCTGATGGTTTGCCTCGGCGACCTGCACGGCCCGGCGCTGGTGCGCTACGGCCACCGCTTTGCCCAGCGCCGCCAGCTTCCATGGCTGGTGGTGCATGTCGACAGCAATGGCCGCCGCTCTGCTGATGTGGAGCAGGCGCTGGCGCTCGCCTCCCACCTCGGTGCCAAGGTGCTGACCCTCTCCAGTCCGGCGGTCGCCAACACCCTGCTGGAGACCGCCGAACAGCAGCAGGTCTCCCAGCTGCTGCTCGGCAAACCTCACAAGGCGCCATGGCGCCGCTCGCTGGTGCAGCACCTGCTCAAACAGGCGCAGGGGCTCGAAATCACGCTGGTCGATACCGAAAAGCAAAAGCCCGAAGTGGGGGTGCGCATCCCGACCCCGAAGGATATTCACCACAGCCTGCTGGCGGTGACCATCATGGGGATCACCTCGGCCGCCGCCTGGGGGCTCTCCTACTGGCTGCCGCCAGCAGCGTTGCCGCTCATCTTCGTGCTGGGGGTGCTGGCGACCGCCCTCACCACCAGTCTGGTGCCCGCCACACTGGCGGCGGTGCTGGGCTTTATCGCCCACAATCTGCTGTTCACCGCCCCCTACTTCTCCCTGAGCGTCGCCAACCACAGCGATCTGCTCACCCTGTTTGTGCTGCTTATCGTCGGCATGACGGCGGGGCGGCTCGCCTCCCGCCAGCGGCAACAGCTGATCGGTCTGCGCGAGACCCAGCAGCTGGGCAATGCCCTGCTCTCCCTCAGTCAGGGGCTGGCCACCGCCAGCAGCCCGGAGGAGGTGCTCAGACAAGGTGCCCAGGCCATTTCACTGGCGCTCGGCCAGCCGACCGTGGTGATCGACAAGGAGTTCAACGACAGGCTCGGCAACGAGAAGCACAGGCCCGGCCAGACCGACAAGGCGGCTATCGACTGGTGTCTGGCCCAGAAGCAGAGCGCCGGGGCCCACACCGCCACCCTCAATGCCGCCGAGGCCCAGTATCACCACCTCAGCGATGATCTGGTGATCGGCATAACGCTGGCCAATCCGCTCTCCTCCTCTGCCGAGCACCAGCTGCAGGCGCTGCTCACCGATATTCGCGCCGCACTGGCGCGGATCGACCTCAACGAGCGGCTGGCCGACAGCCAGTTGCAGGCGGAGACCGACCGGATGCGCGCAGCCCTGCTCTCCTCGGTCTCCCACGATTTGAAGACCCCCTTGGCGACCATCATGGGGGCAGGCAGCACTCTGTTGGAATATGGTGACCGGATCCCCGCCGAAGACCGCGACGAACTGCTCCACTCGGTGCAGGAGGAGGCTCGCCGCCTGCACAGCTATGTGCAGAATCTGTTGGATATGACTCGTATCGGCTCCCCCGACTTCCAGTTGAAACGGGACTGGGTCGATCTGGCAGATCTGGTGGAGAGCGCCCGCAAGCGGCTCGACTCCTCCTGGCGCCAGCACAAGCTGCTGGTCCATTTCGATCAGCATGTGCCCCAGCTCTATGTTCATGGCGCCCTGATCGAGCAGGTGCTGGTCAACATTCTCGACAACGCCTCCCGCTACTCGCCGGCTGGCACCCCCATCGAGTTCAAGGTGATGGTGGCCGAACCCGACCTCATCATCGACATCATCGATATCGGGGTCGGTATCGCCGAGTCGGATCGGGAGAAGATCTTCAATCTCTTCTACACCCAGCCGGTGGGCGATTGCGGCAGCCGTGGCACCGGGCTTGGCCTCGCCATTTCCCGCGCTATGATAGAGGCCCACGGCGGCAAGATTTGGGCCTTCTCCGGTCCCAATGGCAACGGAACCTGCATGCGCATCTCCCTGCCGCTCGCTCTCAATTCACCGGAGGTCTGATGGCTGACCGCCAGCTCAGGTCACTCAGCCCCTCCCACCATTCGCCTCTGGAGGTTCGATGGCGCACATTCTGGTCATAGATGATGAAGCGGCGATCCGTCGCTTTCTGCGGATCAGCCTGATTGCCGAGGGCCATCAGGTGAGTGAGGCGGTGGGGGTCAATGAAGGGCTGGAGCAGTATCGCCACCTCAACCCCGATCTGGTGATCCTCGATCTCGGTCTGCCGGATGGCGATGGTATTCAGGTATTGCAGGCCATTCGTGAGCATCACCCCAATCCTGTGCTGGTGCTGTCGGCCCGCGATTCGGAGCAGGAGAAGGTGCGGCTGCTGGATGCCGGTGCCAACGACTACATGAGCAAGCCGTTTGGCATCGGCGAGATGATGGCCCGCATTCGCGTGCTGTTGCGCCAGCGGGCTGGTGTCAGCAGCGGCGAGCGGCGCCACTTCCCCCAATGCGGCCTGACGCTGGATGTCAGCAGCCACAAGGTGACCATGAAAGACGAAGAGATCCCCCTCTCCCGCAAGGAGTTCGCCCTGTTGCAGGCGCTGGTGTGCCACCCCGGCAAGCTGGTGATGCAGACCCAGCTGCTCAATGACATCTGGGGGCCGAGCCACAAGGAGGACACCCACTACCTGCGCATCGTCATCGCCAGCCTGCGCAAAAAGCTGGGGGATAACCCCCAGCAACCGACGCTTATCGAGACCGAATCAGGTATCGGCTACCGCTTTATCGGCAACTGATGTTTCACGTGGAACGACGCCCACTGCAAATCAGCGCCAGCAGACCGCAGCCACTCAGCAACAGGCCGAGATCCTGCAATCCGGCCGCCACCGCCAACCCCAGACTGAGCAGCAGGTAGTAGCCAAGCCCGAACAGGGCGCCAGCACTGCCTGCAACTTCGCGATAGGCCAGCAGCGCCTGACTCAGCACATTGGGAATCGCCAGCCCAAAAGCGATGACTACACCCATCATGGGCAACAGGAACCAGAGGCTGGCCTGAGTCGCGCAGACCAGCAGCCCGGCGACCAGCGCCAGAGCGCAAGCCAGTCTGACCAGAGAGGACGGCAGCCACCCTCTCCCCAGCAGATGCTTGTTGAGCAGGCTGCCGAGCAGGGTCGCCAGTGCCAGCAAGATCCCCGAGTAGCCAAACTCGCCGGTGCTCAATCCCAATCCGGCAAACAGGAACGGGGCCAGACTGTAGTAGCCAAACAGCATGGTGTTGAACAGGGCGACCAACATGGCACTGCGCCAGAGTCCGCCATCCTTCATCATCCGGCACGCCAGCGGCCAGAGTGCGACTCGCTGGCTGGTGGCCGGACGGGTTTCCGGCAGCTGCCAGCAGGTCACCAGCAGCAAACCTACCGCCAGGACCAGCAGACCGCTGAACACTCCGAGATAGCCGAACCCGCTCGCCAGCTGGCCACCACTGAGCAGCCCCAGCACTGGGCTCAGGGAGAGCGCAATTCCCATCACCGAGAAGACCCGCGCCAGATCGCTGCCCTGATAGCTGTCACGCAGCATGGTCTGGGTCACCACGGAGCCCACCGCAGCGCCAAAGGCCGAGATAATCCGGGCCAGCAGCAGGGTTTCAAACTGATTGGCCAGCAGCGCCAGCAGGGTGCCTACACCATAGGTGAGCAGACCGGCCAGCATGGCGGGACGCCGCCCAATCAGATCGCAGAGCCGTCCCCAGCAGACCACGCCCACCGCAAACGCCAGAAAATAGACCGACAGAGTCTGGGATGCCTGCCCTTCGCTCACCCGAAACTGGGTGGCGATGTGGGTCAGGACCGGGCTGTAGATGGTCTCCACAATTTGGGGAAACATCATCAACCCCACCACCAGCCAGAGCGGTGGCAACTTGTTGTTCATGACAAACCTCCTTCACAAGAGGTCGCCATTCTAGAGAGATTCAGATTGTCTGATTACAATAAGCAGGACTATAAACATCAAAAATAGGACATATGGCCTTTATTCTTCCCGATCACCCTTTTGACCCCGACCAGCTGACGGGCAGCGTGATCGGCATCGCCTCCGCCCTCGGTTGGCACGACTCGGGCCTGCATCAACATCAACGCCATCAGCTGCTGTTCGCCCAATCCGGCTGCATGACCATGGAGCTGGAAGGTCGGGTCTGCCTGCTGCCGCCCACCCGTGCCGCCTGGCTACCTGCGGGCACTGCCCACCGGGTATTGATGCGTGGTGTGGTGGCCTACCGCTCACTCTACTTCCAGCCGCACCCCGAGTTGCCCGGCACGGTGGAGGTGCTGGCGGTCAATCCGCTGCTGCACGAACTGATCGAGCGGATGGCGCTCTGGCCGTGGGACAAACCGCAAGAGCAGCAGCAACGGACGGTGGCACTGTTTATGGAGGAGTTGGGGCAGGCGCCACGGGAGTCGTGGCAGTTGCCGCTACCGACCGATCCCAGACTGGGTGACTGGCTACAGCAGTTGAAACGGGGAGATGCCCTGCCCGATCGGCTCAACCGGCTGGCCGAACGGGTGGGTGCCAGTGACAAGACCATTGGCCGCATCTTCATGCGGGAGACCGGCATGAGCTATCAGGCGTGGCGTCAGCAGTGGCGGCTGTTGCGCGCCATGGAGCTGCTGGCCGAAAGCGAACCCATCAGCCGGATTGCCGCTGCGCTGGAGTTCTCCAGCGACAGCGCCTTCATCAGCTTCTTCAAACAACATACGGGACAGACCCCCCTGCGCTACCTCAACTCTCGGGGTGAGTCGCCACAGCCTGACTCGCCTCCACCACCAGGGTATCCAGCGCCAGCGGTTTGAGATTGTGCAACGCATCCTGCACTACAGCATGGGATGCCTGTTGCAACTCGCTCTGCACATCCTGCTCCAGCTGGGCACTCTCCAGCTCGGGCCGCGGGTTTTCGTTGGCCATCACGTTCAGGCTCAGGGCACTCACAATCAGGGTAGCGATCAGGCTTTTCATCTGGTTTGCTCCGGTATGGTTGAGATGACCAGATAGCTATTCCAATAGTTGTGCCAATCCTCACGCAATTCATAACATGATGATTTTGTTTAAATTAACTATATCTCGATACCAAATTGAGTCGCAAAATGCATCCCGCGCGGTCATTTTTAAACCAACAGTTGGTGCTTTTAACCACGCTTGATTTTTGCACCATGTTCCACGTGGAACGTCCCATCTTTTTGATCGACACCCGCTTTTAAACTGAGCTATGGTGCTACATCCCCGTAACTCAAACCTGGATCTGTCACTGAATGGAATTTTCCTTGTTCGGCGAGAAGTTCACTCGCCACGCCGGCATTACCCAACTCATGGATGACCTCAATCAGGGGCTGACCAATCCGGACGCCATCATGCTGGGTGGCGGCAATCCGGCCCCCATCCCCGCCATGCTGGAACGCTTTCAGGCCGAGGCCAAGAGCCTGCTCGACAACGGCGAGCTGGTCAAAGCGATGGCCAACTACGATGGCCCGCAAGGCAAAGACAGGTTCACCAAAGCGCTGGCCGCCCTGCTCAGCAAGGAGCTGGGATGGGATATCTCGGCCCGCAATATTGCCCTGACCAACGGCAGCCAGAATGCCTTCTTCTACCTGTTTAACCTGCTGGCCGGTGAATTTACCGATGGCCGCAAGAAGAAGGTGCTGTTCCCGCTCGCCCCCGAATACATCGGCTATGCCGACTCGGCGCTGGCCGACGATTACTTCGTGGCCTACAAGCCCACCATCGAGAAGCTGCCCGATGGCCAGTTCAAATACCACGTGGATTTCGAGAGCCTGCAGGTAGGGGACGACATCGGGGTGATCTGCGTCTCCCGCCCAACCAACCCCACCGGCAATGTGCTGACCGATGAAGAGATCGAACATCTCGATCAGATCGCCCGCGACAAGGGGATTCCGCTGCTGATCGACAACGCCTACGGCGTTCCCTTCCCGGGCATCATCTTCAGCGAAGCCAAGCCGTTCTGGAATGCCAACACCATCCTCTGCATGAGCCTCTCCAAGCTCGGCCTGCCAGGCACCCGCTGCGGCATCGTCATTGCCGACGAGAAGATCATCCAGGCCATCACCAACCTCAGCGGCATCATCAATCTGGCACCGGGCAGTCTGGGGCCTGCCATCACCATCCCGATGATCGAGAGCGGCGATATCATTGCCCTCAGCGAACAGGTGGTGAAGCCCTTCTATCAGCAGAAGGCGGAGCTGGCGGTGCAGCTGCTGCGCGAAGCGATCCCCGACCCGCGCTTCCATATCCACAAGCCGGAAGGCGCCCTCTTCCTCTGGCTCTGGTTTGAAGGCTTGCCGCTCCACTGTCAGGAGCTGTACGAGCGACTGAAGGCGAAGAATCTGCTGATCGTGCCGGGTCACTACTTCTTCCCCGGTATCGATGACCCCGAGTGGCGCCACAGCCAGGAGTGCATTCGCCTCAACTACTCCCAGAGCGAGGAGCTGGTGCGCCGCGGTATCGCCATTCTGGCCGACGAGATCAACGCCCTCTACGCTGGTTAATTCAATCCGGCGATACAAAAACAGAAAGGCCTGCAGATGCAGGCCTTTATTGTTTATCGCGATCCGGTTTGCTTAGCCGGGCAGCGCCAGCTGCTCTGGTTTGCCGATGGGGATGGCTCTGGGCTTGAGCGCCTCCGGCAGCTCGCGAGCCAGATCGATGGTCAACAGACCATGCTCCAGCTTGGCGCCCTGCACTTCCACGTGCTGGCTCAGCTTGAAGGCGAGCTCGAAGTCACGCTCGGCAATTCCCTGATGGAGGAACTGACGCTCACCGGCCGCAGCCCCTTTGCGCCCCTTCACCTTGAGGGTGCCGTTTTCGGTCTCCAGCTCCAGCTCTTCGCGCTCGAAGCCAGCTACGGCGACCGTGATGCGATAGCCATCCTGATCGCGCTTTTCAATGTTGTACGGGGGGTAAGCAGCGGTCTTCTGATCGAACAGACCTTCCAGCTCACGGGCCATCCGCTCGAAGCCGACGGCGTTGGAATAGAGATGAGAAAAATCGAGGTTACGCATAATCCTATCCTTCTAATAAGCAACAGGTTCAACTCTCCACAGGCCCGTCATCGGCACCCGGGAAATTTTAAAATTTCAGTAAATTCAGGCTATCAGCCGTTGATCTCTATCTTGCGCGGCTTCATCGCCTCGGGCACTTCACGCACAAGCTCGATGTGCAGCAAGCCGTTTTTCAGGTCGGCCCCTTTCACCCGCACATAGTCGGCCAGCTGGAAGCGGCGCTCGAAACCACGTTCGGCGATCCCCTGATAGAGATAGTTGCGCCCGGTGTCGGCCTGCTTGTTGCCCTTCACCGTCAACAGATTTTCCTGGAAGCTCAGCTCCAGCTCTTCCTGGGTAAAGCCCGCCACCGCCATGCTGATGCGGTAGTCGTTGTCACCCAGCTGCTCGATGTTGTAGGGGGGATAACCGGCATTGCCATTGCTGGCCGCAGATTCGATGAGATTGGCCAGACGATCGAAACCGATGGCAGAACGATAGAGCGGAGAAAAGTCGATAGAACGCATAGTATTACCCTCTTGTGAGCGATAACGGATTGTTTGCCCTCCTTATGGACGGGCGCCTGGTCGAAACCTCTGTCGAGCGTTCCGGCCTTGTTACCTATATAGGGGCTCACTTTTTGCTTTCAAGGGGATTTTTTCAAATTTTTTAAATGGCCGCGCCGACCTGTAGAACATCAACCTGTTGGCCCGATAGTGATGATAATCGACCCGTGGGCCACTGATGGCAACTCGCTCCGTCTCCCATAATTGGTTGCATATCCACCAGCCAACATGGAGCCATCCCATGAAGATTACCCAGGTTCGCAACGCCACCCTGCTGCTCGACTATGCCGGCACCCGCTTTCTGATCGACCCCATGCTCTCGGCCAAAGGGGCCTTCCACGGCTTTGAGGGCACCGCCAACAGCCAGCTGCGCAATCCGCTGGTCGAGCTGCCGCTACCGATCGATGCGCTAGTCGATGTGGACGCCGTGATCGTCACCCACGATCATCCCGACCACTGGGATGATGCCGCCAGAGCCCTGATCCCCAAACATCTGCCGCTCTTGGTACAACATCAGAAAGATGCCGATGCCATTCGTGCCAGTGGCTTTGAGGATGTGCGCCTGCTGAGCGACCAGCCCGAGTTTGCCGGCATTCGCCTGCAGCAGACCGGTGGCCAGCACGGCAGCGACCAGTTGATGGCGGTACTGGGCGAGCGCATGGGAGAGGTATGCGGCGTGGTCTTCTCCCACCCCGATGAACAGTGCCTCTATCTGGCCGGTGATACCATCTGGCATCCCCGGGTCGAGCAATCCCTGCAACAGCATCAGCCCGAGGTCATCATCCTCAACTGCGGCGATGCCCAGGTGCCCGGACTCGGTTCCATCATCATGGGCAAGGAGGATGTCGCCGCCGTATATCAGGCCGCACCGCAAGCCACGCTGATCGCCAGCCATATGGAGGCGGTCAATCACGCAGTGCTGTCACGCCAGGAGCTGCGCGATTATCTGGCGAAACGGGGCATGACGGATCGGGTACGGGTGCCAGAAGATGGCGAAGCGATATCGCTGTGACCCGCAGGAGGGCCATGCCAGAGATGGCCCTTCGGCTTTCACTGCCGAACGCTTATGATGAGGGGTCTGCGCGCAGAGAGGAGCCAACACCATGACCACCCCGATCGTTGCCGTGGTGACCTTCGATCACTTCAGCCCTTTTCACTGCGCTGTCCCCTGCCTCATCTTCGGCGATATTCTGCCGGGCCAACCGCTGTTCGAGCTCAAGATCTGCTGCGGCGATGGCAACCCTCATTCACACTCGGCGCAAGGCTTCACCATTCAGGCTCCCCATGGGCTGGAGGTGCTGGCCGAGGCGGAGATCATCGTCATCCCCTTCTGGCACGACCCGGCAGCACGGCCACCCACAGCGCTGCTCGATGCCCTGATTGCCGCCAGAGCCAGAGGTGCCCGGCTGGTCGGGCTCTGCCTCGGCACCTATGTGCTCGCCTACGCCGGGCTGCTCAATGGTCGCAAGGCATCGACCCACTGGGAGTACGAGCAGGATTTCTGCCACCGCTTTCCCTGCGTGCAGCTCGATACCAACGCCCTCTATGTGGATGACGAGGGGTTGGTCACCTCGGCAGGCACTGCCGCCGGGCTGGACTGCTGCCTCTATCTGGTGCGCCAGTACCACGGCTCGGCCATCGCCAACAAGGTGGCGCGGCGGCTGGTGATCCCGCCTCACCGGGAAGGGGGCCAAGCCCAGTTTATCGAACAGCCGGTGCCCGCCTCCACCCGCGATGTCCGGATGAACCAGTTGCTCGATCACCTGCGTACCCATCTGGCCGAGCCTCACACCCTGGACTCTCTGGCAGCTCACACCTTGATGAGTCGGCGCACCTTTACCCGCCGTTTTCATCAGGCAACTGGCCTCTCGGTGGGTGAATGGCTGCTGGCGGAGCGGCTCAGGCGCAGTCAGGAGCTGCTGGAGGTAAGCGGCCATTCCATCGATCGCATTGCCGAGCTGGTCGGCTTCAAGAGTGCCACCTCCCTGCGCAATCACTTTCGTGCCCGCTTTGCCATCTCCCCCAGCGAGTGGCGCCGATCTTTTCGCGGCCAAAACCCCTGATACCAAAGCACTATGTTTCACGTGGAACGTGCCACCTACTCCGCCCAAAAACAAAAAGCCGCTCACAGGGAGCGGCTTTTTTATATCGAGCTGACAGCGTCGATTAGACGTCGAGGTTGGCTACGCGCAGGGCGTTGGTCTCGATAAAGTCACGACGCGGCTCTACAGCGTCACCCATCAGGGTGGAGAAGAGCTGATCAGCACCGACGGCGTCGTCGATGGTGACGCGCAGCATGCGGCGGGCTTCCGGATCCATGGTGGTTTCCCACAGCTGGTCCGGGTTCATCTCGCCCAGCCCTTTATAGCGCTGGATGTAGATGCCGCGTTTGCCTTCACCCATCAGCCACTCGACGGCTTCCACGAAGTTGGCAACCGGCTTGACCTTCTCACCACGCTTGATGAAACCACCTTCCTCGATCAGGTTGGCGATCTCCTTGCCCAGCGAAACCAGCTGACGGTACTCACCGGACTGCAGGAAGTCGTAGCTGAGCGGATATTCGCGGTCGACACCGTGCTGACGTACCACGGCGTGCGGCACGTACAGGCTGCGCTCTTCGTCACGACGAACCTGGATCTGGTACTGGATACCGTGGTTGCTCTCGTTGAGCACGGCTTCCATACCCTGACACCAGGCCAGCAGATCGCTCTCGCTGTTCAGCAGCGCTTCGTTCAACTCCGGCTGATAGATCAGCTGGGTCAGCACGGCTTCGGGCGCACGACGAGACATGCGGGTGATCAGGTGAGTCACCGAGCGGTGCTGGTTGACCAGGCGCTCCAGTGCCTCGCCACCGATAGCCGGGGCAGACTCGTTAACGTGCAGAGTGGCACCATCCAGCGCCATGGCGGTCTGGTACTGCAGCAGCGCGTCTTCGTCTTTCAGATACTGCTCCTGCTTGCCCTTCTTCACTTTGTAGAGCGGCGGCTGGGCGATGTAGACGTAGCCACGTTCGATGATTTCCGGCATCTGACGATAGAAGAAGGTCAGCAGCAGGGTTCGGATGTGCGCACCATCGACGTCCGCATCGGTCATGATGATGATGTTGTGATAACGCAGCTTGTCCGGGTTGTACTCGTCGCGACCGATACCGCAACCCAGTGCGGTGATCAGGGTGCCCACCTCTTGCGAGGAGATCATCTTGTCGAAACGGGCCTTCTCTACGTTCAGGATTTTACCCTTGAGCGGCAGGATGGCCTGGTTTTTACGGTTGCGACCCTGCTTGGCGGAACCGCCAGCAGAGTCCCCTTCCACTATGTAGAGTTCGGAAAGAGCCGGGTCTTTTTCCTGACAGTCAGCCAGCTTGCCGGGCAGACCGGCGATATCCAGCGCGCCTTTGCGGCGGGTCAGTTCGCGGGCTTTGCGGGCCGCTTCGCGGGCACGGGCCGCATCGATGATCTTGTTGACCACGATCTTGGCATCGCCCGGGTTTTCCAGCAGGAAGTCGGCCAGCTTCTCACCCATCGCCTGTTCAACGGCGGTCTTCACTTCGGAAGAGACCAGCTTGTCTTTGGTCTGGGAGGAGAACTTGGGATCCGGCACCTTGACGGAGATAACGGCAATCAGACCTTCACGCACGTCGTCGCCACTGGCGGCAGACTTGGCCTTCTTGCTGTAGTCCTCTTTGTCCATATAGGAGTTCAGAGTACGGGTCAGCGCAGTACGGAAACCAACGAGGTGAGTACCACCATCCCGCTGCGGGATGTTGTTAGTGAAGCAGTAGACCCCTTCCTGATAGGCGTCGTTCCACTGCATCGCCACTTCAACGCCGATACCATCCTGCTCGGTGGTGAAATGGAACACCTTCGGGTGGATCGGGGTCTTGTTCTGGTTCAGGTATTCAACGAATGCCTTGATGCCACCCTCGTAGCAAAAATGCGCCTCGCGGCCATCACGCTCGTCTTGCAGACGGATGGAGACACCGGAGTTGAGGAAGGAGAGCTCGCGCAGGCGCTTGGCCAGGATCTCGTAATGGAACAGGGTATCGCTGAAAATGGCCGGGCTCGGCCAGAAGCGAACTTCGGTACCGGTGCCGGTGCTGTCGCCAATCTGCTTGAGCGGCGCCTGTGGCTCACCCAGATGATAGGTCTGCTCGTAGACGTGACCGTTACGACGAATAGTCAGCAACAGCTTGTCAGAGAGGGCGTTAACCACCGAGACACCCACGCCGTGCAGGCCGCCGGATACCTTGTAGGAGTTGTCATCAAACTTACCGCCAGCGTGCAGCACGGTCATGATGACCTCTGCGGCGGAGCGGCCCTCCTCCTCGTGCATGTCTACCGGGATACCCCGGCCATTGTCACGCACAGAGACAGAACCGTCGGAATGGATCTTGACCAGAATATCGGAGCAGTAGCCAGCGAGCGCCTCGTCAATGGAGTTATCGACGACCTCGAACACCATGTGGTGCAGACCCGAGCCATCATCCGTATCGCCGATATACATCCCCGGGCGCTTGCGGACCGCATCCAGGCCCTTCAGCACCTTGATATTCGAGGAGTCGTAAGTATTTTCACTCATAGCTTACTCTCTGCCTTCTCTAACGTTTCGGAGATTTTACCCTGTTCCACGTGGAACAACTTACAGTCATTCGCATCCATCATGTCTGCGAGCTGACCGGTGTCGATGGCGGTGATAAACACCTGGGACGCACACTGCTTCAGCCTTGCGGCCAGCAAGCGGCGCTTGTCGACATCCAGTTCAGAGGCAAAATCGTCAATTAAAAAAATACAGCCACGGCTGCTATGTTGATTCAAATAGAGCCCTTGGGCCAGTCGCATAGCGCAGACCAGCAACTTCAGCTGACCCCGGGACAAAATATCCTGAGCGGGCACCCCGTTCGCCTTGAGGCGCACATCGGCTTTCTGTGGACCGACACCGGTATAGCCCAGCGCCCGATCCCGCTCAAACCCCGCCTCCAGCAGATCGCCGAGGGGAGTATCTTTCTCCCAGCCCCGGTAAAAGCCGAGACTGATATCGAATTCCGGCAGAAAATCCGCCGTCATCTCCTTGATCAGGGGAGTAATGGCCTGACAATAACTGGCGCGAAACTCTGCCAGCTCACCACCCAGCCGCACCAATTCCTGATCCCAGAACGCCAGCTGGCGGTACTGGGTGCTCTGGCGCAACAGCGCATTGCGCTGTTTCAGCAGCCGCCGCACTCGTCCCCAGAGAGCAAAGAAGGTCGGCTCCTGATGAAAAACGCCCCAATCGAGCCAGGCCCGGCGAGCCTGAGGCCCGCCCGTCAGCAGGTTGAAGCCATCGGGATGGATCAACTGCACCGGCAACAGCTCCGCCAAATCGGCAAGCCGCTGGGCCTGCGCCCCGGCAATCTTGAGCTGGGTCTCGCCACTCTTGTCTTTGGCAAGACCGATCGGTACCTGACGCCCCTCCAGCTCGCACTGGGCAAACAGGGTAAAGGCCCTCTCCCCCTGGCGGATGACCCGCCCGGTCAAATGAGTGCGAAAGGAGCGCCCCAGACCAAGGTAGTGAATGGCTTCCAGCACGCTGGTCTTGCCGCTGCCATTGCACCCGACCAGAATGTTGAGGCCGGGCGACAGCTTGAGACTGGCTTGCTGGATATTGCGAAAGTCGCTGAGCTGGAGTTTGACCAGAGACACGACTAGATCCGCATCGGCATCACCACGTACTGAGCATCCTGATGTTCAAAATCCTCAATAATGGCACTGCTGATGGAATCGCTCAGGCTAATCCGAATTTGGTCACATTTTAACGTATTCAGCACGTCGAGCACATAAGAGACGTTAAAGCCGATCTCCATCTCGCCAGCGGCATATTGTACGTCAAGCAGCTCTTCGGCTTCTTCCTGTTCCGGGTTGTTGGCGGTGATGCGCAGCAGGTTTTCCTGCAGATTGAGACGCACCCCACGGAATTTCTCGTTGGAGAGGATGGCGGCGCGGGCAAACGCCTGACGCAGATCCTCACGGCCGGCGATGAGCGCCTTGTCGCTGTTGCGCGGAATGACGCGGCGCCAATCCGGGAAGCGGCCATCCACCAGCTTGGAGGTGAAGATGAAGCCGTCCAGCGCAGCACGCAGGTTGCTGCGACCGATCTGCAGACGTACCGGCTTGTCTTCCGCTTCCAGCAGACGTACCAGCTCCAGTACCCCTTTGCGCGGCAGGATAACCTGATGATCGGGCAGCGATTCCCCTACTACCTCGCGGCGGCAGGTGGCCAGACGGTGACCGTCGGTCGCCACGGTGCGCAGACCGTGACCTTCGCTCTCGAACAGCATGCCGTTCAGGTAGTAACGCACGTCCTGGCTGGCCATGGAGAACTGGGTCGCATCGATCAGCTTCTTCAGCTCCAGCTGGCTGATATCGAACTCGAGCACGGATTCCCAATCCTCGATGTTCGGATACTCGGTCGCCGGCAGGGTCGAGAGGTTGAAGCGGGAGCGACCGGACCGGATGATCAGGCGCTCGCCTTCGGTATTGAGACGGATCTCGGCGCCTTCCGGCAGACCACGGCAGATATCCAGCAGCTTGCGCGCCGGTACTGTGGTGCGGCCATCTTCGCTGGCCCCGTTCAGATAGACCTGACCGATCATCTCTACTTCGAGATCGGTACCGGTCAGTGACAGCAGACCGTTGCTGACATCAAGCAGCACGTTGCCGAGGATCGGCAGGGTCGGTCGGCCGCCGAGGGCGCCGGACACCAGTTGCAGAGGACGTAACAGGGCCTCACGGCTAATTTCGAGCTGCATCTGTGCTCTCCGTTGTGATTAGGAGGAAAAGATTCGGATCAGGTTGGAATATTCGCGCTGCATCTGTCCACTCGATTCCGTTATCAGGAAGAAAGGGTACGGATCAGGTTGGAATAGTCCTCCTTGATGTCGTGACTCTCCTCCTTCAGCTGCTCGATCTTGCGGCAGGCATGAAGAACGGTAGTGTGGTCACGGCCACCAAAGGCATCACCTATCTCCGGCAAACTGTGGTTGGTCAGCTCCTTGGCCAGTGCCATCGCCAGCTGGCGCGGACGGGCAACGGAGCGGGAACGACGCTTGGAGAGCAGATCCGCCAGCTTGATCTTGTAGTACTCCGCCACCGTCTTCTGGATATTGTCGATGGTGACCAGCTTCTCTTGCAGTGCCAACAGGTCGCGCAGCGCTTCGCGCACGAAATCGATGTTGATGGCACGGCCGGTGAAGTTGGCGTTGGCGATCACCCGGTTGAGGGCACCTTCCAATTCACGGACGTTGGATCGCAGACGTTTGGCAATGAAGAAGGCCACTTCGTCCGGCAGATGGATCTGGTTCTCGTCTGCCTTGCGCATCAGGATCGCGACACGGGTCTCCAGCTCCGGCGGCTCGATCGCCACGGTCAGGCCCCAGCCGAAGCGGGACTTGAGGCGATCCTCGACACCGTTGATCTCCTTCGGATAGCGATCCGAGGTCAGGATGATCTGCTGGTTACCTTCTAGCAAGGCATTGAAGGTATGGAAGAACTCCTCCTGGGAGCGCTCCTTGTTGGCGAAGAACTGGATGTCATCGATGAGCAGGGCATCGACGCTGCGGTAGTAACGCTTGAACTCTTCAATGGCGTTGTTTTGCAGCGCTTTCACCATGTCCTGAACAAACCGCTCGGAGTGCATATAGATGACTTTGGCATCTTTTTTACTCTCCTTGATGGCATTGCCAACGGCGTGCAACAGGTGGGTTTTACCCAGGCCGGTGCCACCATAGAGGAACAGCGGGTTGTAAGCACCACCCGGATTGTCCGCTACCTGACGGGCAGCCGCACGCGCCAACTGGTTGGACTTACCCTCAACGAAATTCTCGAAGGTATAGTTCACGTTGGTGTTGCTCTTGTGGTTCGGCTCGGGCTTGGCTTCAGCCTTGCTTTCCCAGCTCTTCTGCAAGTTATTCACAGGCGCGGCACCCTGTACCGGCGCTCTGGCGACAGCAACAGGATGGGGACGATTGCCTATATCAAAACGCAGGGCGGGGCCGTCGACCCCGCAGAGTTCGTTGATGATGCCGTTAACCCGGATGAGATACTTGTCTCGTACCCAGTCCAGAACAAAGCGATTCGGTGCATACAGGGTCAGAGTATTGTCACTCAACTCCGCTTGAAGCGGCCGGATCCACATGCTGAATTCTGCCGAGGGCAACTCATCTTGCAGCCGGTTAAGGCACTGCTGCCATAGCGAAGCAGTCACTCTAAACTCCTGTCGATTGATTAACTAAAGACCGGCTATTCTACGTTTTTAGCCGCCGGATCTCCAGCCATCGCCCGGTGGATCCAGCAAATAAGATCCTTGACTTTCAAGGATCCAGCGCCTTTGGATCGGATTTCATCCCCAAAGTTACCCACAGCTTGATCCACCGTCCGGATTGGTCGATCCCGTGCTTCTCTCTTGTTATTTCATATAACCAAATGTCATTTATTTTTTAAATGTTATTCCAATAACATCAGGGCCAAACCAGTTATTACAACTACAAATACAAGACATTGAGAGAGAGAAACACCATGAAAACATCCATCAAACTGATTTCCGGCGCAGCCATCCTGCTCGCCACCCTGTCCGGTCAGGCCATCGCCCAGGAGACCATCAAGGTCGGCATGTCCGGCAAATATTTCCCGTTCACTTTCGTCAAGCAGGACAAGCTGCAGGGCTTTGAAGTGGATATGTGGAACCAGATCGGCGAGCGCACCGGCTACAAGGTCGAATTCGTGACCGCCAGCTTCTCCGGCCTGTTCGGCATGCTGGAAACCGGCCGCATCGACACCATCTCCAACCAGATCACCATCACCGACGAGCGCAAGGCTAAGTACGACTTCTCCCAGCCTTACGTCTATGACGGCGCCCAGATCGTAATACGCAAGGGCAACAGCACCATCCACGGTATCAAGGATCTGGAAGGCAAGAAGGTGGCCGTGAACCTGGGTTCCAACTTCGAAGAGCTGCTGCGCAAGAACGACCCGAACAAGAAGATCGACATCCGCACCTATGACTCCGCCTTCGAGCAGGATGTCGCCCTGGGTCGCATCGATGCCTTCGTGATGGACCGCGTCTCCACCGCCCAGCTGATCAAGGAGTCCAAGCTGCCGCTGCAACAGGCTGGCGCACCGTTCGAGACTATCGAGAACGCCCTGCCCTTCCTGAAGACCCCGGAGAAACAGGCGCTGCTGAAGAAGGTCGACGAGGCCCTGACCGCCATGCGCAAGGATGGCTCCCTTCGCCAGATCTCCGAGAAATGGTTCGCTTCCGACATCACCGACAAATAAATGATGGAATTTGACCTCGAATACACGCTGGGGCTGTTTCCCATCCTGCTCAAATATCTGGGCACCACGATGGAAATGGCCCTGTGGGGATTCGTGCTGGCACTCGTACTCTCGCTGGCCCTGGCGATAGTACGGGTGTTTCGCGTCCCCGCGATTCACTGGCTGGCGATGCTCTATATCTCGTTCTTTCGGGGTACACCGCTACTCGTTCAGCTGTTCCTGCTCTACTACGGACTGCCGCAACTGTTCCCGATCTTCGTGGGGATGGATGCCTTTACCGCCGCCATCGTCGGTCTGACCCTGCACTTCGCCGCCTACATGGCCGAGTCGATCCGCGCAGCCATCCTCGGCATTCACAAAAGCCAGATGGAAGCGGCGCTCAGTATCGGCATGAGCCGTTATCAGGCGATGCAGCGGATCATCCTGCCGCAGGCGGCCCGCATCGCCACCCCGTCGCTGATGAACTACTTCATCGACATGATCAAGAGCACCTCGCTGGCCTTCACCCTGGGAGTGGCCGAGATCATGGGCAAGGCGCAGATGGAAGCCTCCTCCTCCTTCAAGTTCTTCGAGAGCTTTATGGCGGTGGCGCTGATCTACTGGGTAGTGGTGATCTTCTTTACCCGCTTGCAGCATCTGCTGGAAGTCCGTCTCAACCGTGCCTATTAAAGGAGGGCTCTCATGATCAAGCTAACCGGCCTCTCCAAGGCATATCACGGCAATCAGGTGCTCAACGGTATCGATCTGGAGGTCAAAAAGGGGGAAATTGTCGTCATCATCGGCCCCTCCGGCACCGGCAAGTCGACTCTGTTGCGCTGCCTGAACCTGTTGGAGACCCCGGATGCGGGCACCCTGGCAATCGACGATCTCGAGCTCAATCTGGCCAAGGCCAGTGAACAGCAGGCGATCGAGCTGCGCAAGCGGGCCTCCTTCGTGTTCCAGAACTACGCCCTGTTTGCCAACAAAACAGCGCTCGACAACATCGCCGAAGGGCTGATCACCGTCTGGAAGCAGCCAAAAGCGGAGGCCCGCGCCACAGCGCTCGGCATCCTCAAGGACATTGGCCTCGCCGACAAGCAGGATGCCTATCCGGCCTCCCTCTCCGGCGGCCAGCAGCAACGGGTCGGCATTGGCCGCGCCATGGCGGCCCACTCCAAGGTGATCCTGTTTGACGAGCCCACCTCGGCCCTCGATCCCGAGTGGGTCGACGAGGTTTTGGGACTAATGAAAGAGTTGGCCCGCCAGCACCAGACCATGGTGGTGGTGACCCATGAGATTGAATTTGCTCGTGATGTTGCCGATCGGGTGATCTTCATGGAAGGGGGGCGGATCGTCGAGCAGGGCCCGCCGGATCAGATATTTGTCGATCCCAAGGATCCCCGTACCCGGGAGTTCTTGCGGAAAGTCCTTAAATAGCTCTCTCTTTGGCGGCCTGGCCGCCTTTTTTATTGAGGGATCCCTTGTTTAACCCCGGGTTGCCAGTATAATCCGGAGCCCTTGATCCTCTGGATCCTCACGCTCGGCAGTGGCCTTTTCAAGACCACGGCAGGATGAGAGGGAACGGCGGATTGACTAAAAGCCGAACTCTGTTTAGAATTCGGCCTCTTTTGCTAGTCGTCACACGCTATAGCTGGCGCGTCGGCTAAGTGTGACAATCAAAACTGTACAGAAATACGGAATCGAATCATGAAACGTACTTTTCAACCGTCCAACCTGAAGCGCAAGCGCTCTCACGGTTTCCGCGCCCGCATGGCAACTGCCAACGGTCGTAAAGTTCTGGCCGCTCGTCGTGCCAAGGGTCGTGCCCGCCTGGTAGTCTAATGCCTACCCAGCACACCTTCTCTCGGGAGTTACGTCTGTTAACTCCCGAACACTTCAAACGCGTTTTCGCCGAGCCTGTCCGGGCCGCCTCTCCGCAGATTACCCTTCTCGCTTCTCCCAATTCGCTCGAACACCCTCGTCTTGGTCTCGCTGTGCCCAAAAAAGCACTCAAGCGTGCCGTTTGGCGTAATCGTGTCAAACGGGTGGTTCGGGAAAGTTTCCGCCTCAAACAACATCAGCTGCCCGCTATCGACATAGTGGTGATCGCCAAGGCCGGTGTGAAAGAGATGGATAACGAGGAACTGTTCAAGTTACTGGAAAAGCTATGGCGCACCCTGTCACGCCGTTGCAATGGGTAGCTATCAAACTGATACGCCTGTATCAGCTAATCATTAGCCCTCTGCTCGGGCCGCGCTGCCGTTTTACCCCAACTTGTTCCCAATTTGCGATAGAAGCCATCCGACTTCACGGTTTCATAAAAGGCGTTTGGTTAGCCAGCAAACGTCTATTAAAATGCCATCCCTTATCCGAGGGTGGTTATGACCCGGTTCCGCAACCAAAGCGAAGAAACTGAAAACTATGGAATCACAACGCAATCTACTCCTGATCGGTTTGCTGTTCGTGAGCTTTCTGCTCTGGCAACAGTGGGAGTCCGACAAGGCTCCGAAGCCGGCCCCGACTACCGTGGCCCAAACCGAACATTTCGTACCTGAAGCCGGTCAGACCGGTGATATTCCTCAGGTTTCCGAGCAAGCCAATGCGACTGCCGCACGCAAGCTGATCACCGTCTCCTCTGACGTGCTCAAGCTGACCCTGGATACCCAGGGTGGCGACATCGTGTCTGCCGAACTGCTGTCTCACAAACTGGAAGAGGGCAAGGACCAACCGTTCGTGCTGCTGACCAGCAAGCCTGAGCACCTCTATATCGCCCAGAGCGGTCTGGTGGGTCGCAACGGTCCGGACAGTCAGGCCGAAGGTCGTCCTACCTATGAAGCCGCCCAGACCAGCTATCAGCTGGCCGATGGTCAGGATCAAGTCGTCGTTCCGATGACCTGGACCGACAGCAAGGGCGTGGTCTTCACCAAGGAGTTCATCCTCAAGCGTGGCGACTATGCCGTTGGCGTTGATTACAAGATCGACAACAAATCTGCCGAGCCGGTTCAGGTGCAGTTCTATGGTCAGCTGAAGCAGACCGTAGCCACACCGAAGGATCAGGAAGGTCATGCCATGGTAGCCAGCGCTTACCGTGGTGGTGCCTTCTCCACTGAAGATACCCGCTACAAGAAGTACACCTTCGACGAGATGAAGGATGCCGACCTGAACAAGACCACCAAGGGTGGTTGGGTCGCCATGCTGCAACACTACTTCGTCTCTGCCTGGGCTCCGAATGCCGACGATACCAACAGCTTCTACAGCCGCGTGATCCCGGGTAAAGGCCAGGCCATCATCGGTTACAAGGCGCCGATGGTTGACGTGGCTGCCGGTCAACAGGCCGAAGTGACCAGCAAACTGTGGGTTGGCCCCAAGCTGCAAGACCAGATGGCCAAGGTGGCTAACCACCTCGACCTGACCGTCGACTACGGCTGGCTGTGGTTCATCGCCCAACCGCTGCACTGGCTGCTGACCGTGTTCCACGGTTTCGTCCAGAACTGGGGTCTGGCCATCATCATGCTGACCCTGCTGGTACGCGGCATCATGTTCCCGCTGACCAAGGCCCAGTACACCTCCATGGCCAAGATGCGCATGCTGCAACCCAAGATTGCGGCCCTGCGCGAGCGCTTCGGCGATGACCGCCAGAAGATGTCTCAGGGCATGATGGAGCTGTACAAGAAGGAGAAGGTCAACCCGCTGGGTGGCTGCCTGCCGATCCTGGTTCAGATGCCGATCTTCATCGCCCTTTACTGGGCACTGATGGAGTCTGTTGAGCTGCGCCACGCGCCGTTCGCCCTGTGGATCACCGACCTGTCAGTGAAGGACCCCTTCTTCGTGCTGCCAATCCTCATGGGTGCCTCCATGTGGTATCTGCAGAAGATGAGCCCGACCACCGTAACCGACCCGATGCAGCAGAAAGTGATGCAATTCATGCCGATCATCTTCACTTTCATGTTCCTCTGGTTCCCGGCTGGTCTGACTCTCTACTGGCTGGTGAGCAACGTCATCTCCATCATCCAGCAGACCATCATCTATCGTCAGCTGGAGAAGAAAGGACTGCATTCACGCAGCTAATCTTCCCGTGATGACAAAAGAGGCGGCCTTCGGGCCGCCTTTTTTATTACAATGTCTCCCACTACGTTTTCCTATCAGCGAACAAACGAGCCAAGCAAGATGACAACAGATACGATCGTGGCCCAGGCCACCGCGCCAGGCCGTGGTGGCGTCGGCATAGTCCGGGTCTCCGGCCCCGCCGCCGAACAGGTCGCCGGGATAGTGCTCGGCAAGCTCCCGCGGGTGCGCTACGCCGAATATCTGCCGTTCAAGGATGAGCAAGGCCAGGTACTGGATCAGGGCATCGCCCTGCTGTTCAAAGCCCCCAACAGCTTCACCGGCGAGGATGTGCTGGAGCTGCAGGGCCACGGCGGCCCCGTCATCATGGACATGCTGATCCGCCGCATTCTGAAAATCGACGGCATCCGCCCTGCCCGCCCCGGCGAGTTCAGCGAGCGCGCCTTCATCAACGACAAGCTGGATCTGGCCCAAGCCGAGGCGATTGCCGACCTTATCGAAGCCTCCAGCGAACAGGCCGCCCGCAGCGCCATGCACTCCCTGCAGGGGCAGTTCTCCAGCAAAATCCAGCAACTGGTGGAGAGCCTGATCCGGCTTCGCATCTATGTGGAAGCTGCCATCGACTTCCCGGACGAGGAGATCGACTTCCTCTCTGACGGCAAGGTGGCGGGCGACCTCTACGCCATCATGTCCGAGCTGGACGACGTGCGCGGGGAAGCCAAACAGGGCGCCCTGCTGCGGGAAGGGATGAAGGTGGTGATCGCCGGTCGTCCCAACGCCGGCAAATCGAGCCTGCTCAATGCCCTCGCGGGCCGCGAGTCGGCCATCGTCACCGAGATTGCCGGTACCACCCGCGACGTGCTGCGCGAACACATCCATCTCGATGGCATGCCGCTGCACATCATCGACACCGCCGGTCTGCGCGACACTCAGGACAAGGTGGAGCAGATCGGTATCGAACGAGCTTGGGCCGAGATCGAACAGGCCGATCGGGTGCTGTTTATGGTGGATGGCACCACCACGGACGCGGTCGACCCGCGGGAGATCTGGCCGGAATTTGTTGATCGGTTGCCAAAAAACATCGGCCTCACCGTGATTCGCAACAAGGCCGACCTGACCGGCGAGGATCTGGCACCGAGTCAGGAGCTGGGCCACGCCGTCTACCGCATCTCCGCCAAGACCGAGCTGGGACTGCCTGCCCTGCGCGAGCACTTGAAAGCCTGCATGGGCTTCCAGGGCAACACCGAAGGGGGCTTTATGGCCCGCCGCCGCCATCTGGATGCGCTGGAGCGCGCTGCCGAGCGGCTGCTGGTTGCCAAAGAGCAGCTGGAAGTGTTCGTAGCTGGCGAGCTGGTGGCCGAAGAGTTGCGCCTGGCGCAGGAGTCCCTCTCCGAGATCACCGGTGAATTCAGCTCCGACGATCTGCTGGGCCGTATCTTCTCCAGCTTCTGCATCGGCAAGTAAGCCGGTTCGGCAAACAATAAAAAGCCCGGGTTCATCCCGGGCTTTTTGTATGTTTTTTATCCGCAAACCTAGAGGCGGCGCAGACACCACATGAAGTAAGCGCCCCCTAACAAGGTGGAGACCAGCCCGACCGGCACCTCCTGCGGGAAGAGGATCTGCTGGCCGACCCAGTCCGCCGACACCATCAACAGGGCGCCGGAAGCGGCGGCCCCAAGCAGGTGCCAGCGTGCCCGCACCAACCCCATCAGCTTGGCCATGTGTGGCGCCAGAAGACCGACGAATGAGAGCGGCCCGACCACCAGGGTGGCGCTGGCAGTGAGCACGGCCACCAGCAGCAGGATGGCGAGCTGGGCACGGTTGAGGCGAATGCCAAGCGCAGTCGCTACAGCACTCCCCATCGGCATCAGATCGAGCCAGCGGCTCACCAACAGGCAGGCGGCCAGCATTAACAGCGCCAGCCCCACCAACCCATAGGCTACCGGCAGGGTGACGTAGTAGGTGGAGCCGGACATCCAGGAGAGCAGTTGCTGCACCCGCAGGTCACCGTTGGCCAGCGCAATGGCCTGCAGCGGCTCGAACAGTGCCGTGATGGCAATACCTGAGAGCAGGATCCGCTCCGGCTGGAAGCCGTGCTTGCGATTGACCAGCACCAGCAGCAACAGGCAGCCGAAGGCACCGAGCAGGCCACCGACCAGCATCAGCGGCAGGGGCAATGCAGGCAGCAACAGCGCCGTCGCTATCACCCCCATAAAGGTGCCGCCGCTCACCCCCAGCAGCTCCGGGCTCGCCATAGGATTGTTGCTGACCCGCTGCAACAGGGTGCCCGCCAGCGCCAGCAGCACACCAGCCGCCCCCGCCGCCAGAGTGCGCGGCAACCGCCACTCCAGCTGGGCCTGCCAGCGGAGCCAGCTTGGCCAGCTCCAGCCCGTCACTCCCTGACCCAACAGCAGGGAGGCGACCACGGCCAGCAGCAGCCCGACCAGCAACAGGCCAATAAGGCGAGCCGGAGCCGGATGGCGAGCCACCAGCAGGCCGGCGTTTGCCTTAGGCGCACCCGACTTGATGCCAAGGCGCGGGATCAGCCAGAGCAGCAGCGGCGCCCCCAGTAGAGCGGTCATGGCGCCGGTGGGGATCAGCACCGGCCAGAAGCGACTCAGACTCTGCAGCAACAGATCGGTCGCCGCCAGCAGCAGGGCGCCGAGGATCGGTGCCCACAGCAGCCGCTGGCCAAGCTGGCGGATCCCGAGCAGCCGCACCATGGCGGGCGCTGCCAATCCGATAAAGCCGATTAGCCCAACCACGCTCACCACGCAAGCGGTGACAAATACCGCCAAGCCAAGCCCCGCCAGTCGCAAGTGTTGGAGGGAGACCCCCAGACTGCGGGCGCTGGCATCATCCAGCTCCAGCACCGCCAGCGGGCGCACCAGTACTGCGGCCAGCAAAGCGGCTGCCAGCAGGCGGGGCAACAGATAACTCACCCCGCTCCAGCTGTTCTGCACTAGCGAGCCACTGCCCCACACCAGCAAGCCTTTCAGCTCCTCCTGAAAGAACAGCAAGAGCCCCATGCTGATGGCCGCCAGATAGAGGTTGATCACCAGCCCGGCAAAGACGATGACCACCGGATTGAGCTGGCGACGCCAGGCCAGGGCAAACACCAGTGCCATCGCAAGGCTGCCGCCGGCCATGGCGATCCACTCCCGCCCCAGCAGCAACCAGGAGGGGGCAAACAGGGTCACCATCATCAACGCCAGTTGGGCACCGGAGGCCACCCCCAAGGTGGTCGGTGACGTGAGCGGGTTGCGCAGCACCTGCTGCATCAGGGTGCCCGCCAGCCCGAGTGCCGCCCCGGCCAGCAGGGTGACAGCCAAGCGGGGTAGCCAGCTGAAATGCACCACCGCTTGGCTGACATCATCCAGATTGGGGGCGAAGAGGCTCTGCCACCAGAGCGCACCGGGCAGCTGGCGAGCCAGCTCCCAATACGCGAGCAAGAGGGTCAACCCCAGCAGGATCAAGACCGGCCGCAGCAGCGGCGATGTGAGCAGTCGCTTCATCGGCTAGCCTCCATACGCTCGACATCTTGCAGCAATGCATCGCTGAGCAGATCGGCGAAACGGCGGGCGGCCAATACGCCGCCAAAACTCCAGACCGCAGGCAGATGCAGCACGGGGGCTTGGCGTACCAGCGGCAGATGCTGCCACAGCCCAGGCTCCTGCAGCCGTTCATCCACTCCGACCGGGATGGGATCGACCACCACCAGCCGCGCGGTTGGCAAGGTCATAAACTGCTCGATGCTGACCACCGAGAAACCCCAGTCATTGGTCTGCTCCTGCCAGCCATTACGCAGCCCAAGCCGCGTCATCACCGCATCGAACAGGCTGTGGCGACCAAACACCCGCACATGGCGCTCATCGATAAACTGCACCACCAGCAGGGGCGGCAGATCCGCAGGCAATCTGGCCTGCATGCTGGCGAGATCCCGACCCAGCCCGGCCAGCAGCCGTTCGCCCTCGGCGGTTTTGCCCACCATACGGGCGAGGGTCAGGGTCATCTCGTGCAGCCGCTGCCACAAATCGGTTTGCCCATCATAGAGGGCGATGGTGCTCACCGGCGCGATGCGGGAAAGAGTTGGCGCCAGCGGGGCCGCCAGCGGCGAGATGAGGATGCGGTCGGGTTTGAGCTCCGCCAGCAGCTCACGGTTGGGCTGGGTGCGCAGGCCGATATCCACCACTCCGGCAGGTAGCCGTGGCTCGCCGACCCATGCCTGATAGGGGCCTGCATCCCCAACGGCCAGCGGCGTCACCCCGAGCGCCAGCAGGGTCTCGGCTATGGTCCAGTCGACGGTGGCGATACGGGGTAGCGGTGCAGAGGCGATCGGGGATGTGTCGGCCTGCGCCACAAGTGGTAACAACAGGCTGATAAGGCAGGGAGCCATCTTCTTCAATAAAAGGTTCAAGGATGCCCCCGGTCAGACGATGGCGATGGGATGAGCATGGGCCGGGTGGCGAATGACCTCCATCGGGATGCCATAGATGGCGTGCAGGGTCTCGCTGATCATGATCCCCTCAGGTTCGCCGTGGGTGAGCAGGCGGCCGGAGTGGAGTGCCACCAGCCGATCGCAGAAACGGGAGGCCATATTGATGTCGTGAATGACGATGATGACCCCGAGGTTGAGCTGACGGCTCAACTGCTTGACGAGCGTCAGCACCTCCACCTGATGGGCCACGTCCAGCGCGGCCAGCGGCTCGTCCAGCAGGATGAAGCGGCTCTCCTGGGCCAGCAGCATCGCCAGCCAGACCCGCCCCCGCTCACCGCCGGAGAGGGTATCCACCAGCCGATCGGCAAAGCGTTCGGTATGGGTAAGGGCGATGGCCCGATCGACCTGACGGTGATCCTCCGCCCCCATCCGGCCCAGCAGGCCACGCCAGGGGTAGCGGCCCATCTCCACCAGCTCCCGCCCGAGCAGATTCTCGGCGCTCGGCAGATGCTGGGGCAGATAGGCCACCTGACGGGCAAACTCCCGATTGCCCCAGTCGGGCAGCGGCTTGCCATCGAACAGGATCTCGCCGTCGCTGAGGGGTTGCTGGCGTGCCAGTAGCTTGAGCAGGGTCGATTTGCCCGACCCATTGTGGCCGATGAGGCCGTAGACCTGTCCCTGCTCGAAACGCAGGTCGGTGGGGTGCAGCAGCGTGCGGTCATTGACCGTGAAGCTGGCTGATTTCATCTCGAACATAAGCAATTCCTGTGCTGGCTTGCCGCCAGTCTCATCGGTGCTGGTATCAAACCGGCACCTCGCAATCCAGATGGGCGATCGCATCGCGGCTCACTGCGGCACGGCGCGCGCCGGTCAGTTCGGTGAGTTTTCCCTGCCGCATCTCCAGCAGGCGATCGGCCAGCGGGAAATAGTGATCATCGTGACTGATAGCAATTACCGTCTTGCCCATCTCCTTGAGGCGAGGCAGCAGCACCTGATAGAAGATGCGGCGGAACTGGGGATCCTGATCCGCGGCCCACTCATCAAACAGCATCACCTCGCGCTGCTCGGCCAGCGCCAGCAGCAGGGCGACCCGCTTGCGCTGCCCTTGGGAGAGATCGATATCGGCGATAAAGCCATCCTCGATGGTGAGCTTGCTGCCCATCTGCAACCGCTCCAGCCACTCGGCCACCAGCTCATCCTTGGGTTCCGGCCCCAGCAGGTGCTGGAACAGGTGATAGTCGGTAAAGATGGCGGAGAAGAGCGCCAGATAGCCATTGCGATCGGTGATCGGCTCACCATCCAGCAGGATCCGGCCCGATACCGGTTGATAGAGGCCGGTCAGCAGCATGGCCAGGGTCGACTTGCCGGAGCCATTGCCACCGATGATGAAGATCTGCTCCCCCTTTTCGATGACCAGATCGATGGGGCCAACGGCAAAACCGCCCTCCCCCTGATAGTGAAAACTCACCTGCTCCAGCTCGATACGCTGCCAGGGACGGATGGCGGGCGGCAGCGGGAAGTCCGCATCCGGCTCGGCCAGATTGAGGGCGGCGATCTTGTCGAACGCCACCTGAGCGGCAAGCAGGGTCGGCAGGGCGCCAATCCCCTGCAACAGCGGGGTACGCAGGAACAGCAAAGTCAGGGCGAAGGTGGCGGCCACATTGGTGTTGGCCCAGCCAAGGCCGTTGGCCAGAAAGAAGACCAGACCGATAGCCCCCAGCATCATGATATTCGACCAGTTCACCGCGCTCAGGTGATAGGTGTCGGCGCGGATGATCTGCTGGCGGTAGTCACGGGCATTCTGCTCATAGAGCTGGTGGTAAACGAAGTGAGCCCGCTCGCGGTTGAGCGCCAGCTCCTTGCTGCCGGCAATGATGGCCTGATAGTTCTGATAGAGCCGATCTTCGGCCTGACGCATGTGGGAGAGATGGCGATAAACACGGTTCACCAGCAACCAGCCCACCACCATGGTGACGGTGACCCAGAGCGCGGTCACCCCGAGCAGGGCCGGAGAGAGCCAGCCGAGATAGAGGGCAGAACCCAGCGTGAGCACCAGCCCCTGCACCAGCTCAGGCAGGCGCACGAAGGCGATGGTGATTTGGCCGATATCGCTGAAGAGGGAAGCCAGCAGCGGCCCCTGACCAATCTGGCGGATGCGGGCGACATCGGTATCCAGCAGTTGCTTGAGCAGACGGCCGCGCAACCGGTAGACAAAATGGTGACCGAGGGTGGTCAGGGCCAGCTGAGATCCGAGTGTGATCACCAGCAGCAGCACAATCAGGCCGACCAGCTGACCGAGGATCGGCAGCGGATCACCTATAGATTCGATAAGAGACTGATTAATAAAAGCAATGACGCCAATCCCGCTGACGGCACTGAGCAGACTGAGCAGGGTAATGGCGATAAAAGGCCAACGATATTGACGATAAACCAGAGACAAAAGTTCCATAACGGACCGGTATTCCAGAGAGATCAGAACAACTGCGGGTGAAAAGAAGGGCGGGAATCCGGTTCCCGCCCGACTTCGATTACCAGCGGTAGTTGATGCTGCCCACTACGCTGCGCGGCTCGCCGTAGTAGCAGTAGTAGTCACAACTGGCCACGTAGGTTTCACCCAGCAGGTTGTTGACGTTGAGCTGGGCGCGCCAGTTCTTGGCAAAGTCATACCCGATCATCGCATCCCAGACGGTATGGGCCGGCACCTCGGCAGAGCCGTAGATGGGGGTGTAGTCCGCATTCACGGCGCCAATACCCACGCTGGAACCGATATAACGCACACCGGTCCCCAGCTCCAGACCCGAAGCCACCCCTTGCAGCACCTTGTAGTTACCCCAGAATGAGGCCTGGTGGCGCGGGATCAGGCTGGCACGGCGATCGCCACTGCCGGTGTCGTTGGTTTTGGCATCGGTGTAGGTATAAGCAGCGGTCAGACGCAGCGCATCTGTCACCTGCACGCTCCCTTCCAGCTCAACCCCCTGAGAGGTCATCTCGCCAGCTTGGGTCTGCTGGCCTGAGCCACTGGAAACCAGAGCGTTACTTTGCTCCAGATCGAACAGCGCCAGATTGATGTAACCGTCGAGGAAGGCAGGCGCATATTTGACGCCTGCTTCATACAATTTTCCCTCACGGGATTTATATGAAGTTTTGGTATTCGGATCGATCCCGGGCAACATCAAGAACGACTCAGAATAAGCAAGATATGGCGAGATGCCGTTGTCGGCCAGATACATCAAGCTGCCGGAAAGGGATAGCGCATGATCGTACTGCTTTTCATCTCTATCATATGTTTTGCTGATGTTATGGGTCTCGACATAGTCAAAGCGACCACCTCCTGTCAGCAACCAGCGATCGTCCCAACGGATCTGATGCTGGGCATAAATCCCCTCTTGGGCCATGGTTGTTTTCTGATAAGTGGCCGTTGACTCATCAAATCCAGGGAAGCCGCTGTAATCCGGATTCTGGGTATCTATGGTCCCCATCCATGAATCCGCTTCCATCCCCTTGTTGACATGACGCTGCAGATCCACCCCAAGCAGCAGGGTCTGCTCGGTGCTGTCGGTGTTCCAGTAGCCCACCATCTGATTATCCATAGTGGCACTCTTGGTATTGCCATCCCGATAGATCATGCCACGGCCACGAACCGGCATATTTTCATCGGGAGTCGCGGGCCAGGCAGCCCAAGGATAGATATAGGTCTGGCGCAGCAGCAGATCGTTATAGTTGAACCGAACCTTCTGCTTGAACTCCCAGCTCTGGTTGAGCTGGTGGGCCAACTCATAACCGGTGGAGAGCTGGGTATTGCGGTTGCGATCGTAATCCGGCTGGCTCAGGTTGGTGGAGGGATCAATCTGGCCACCTGACGTATTCAGGGTGCCATAGACCGGGAAGAAGCCGTTGGTCGGGACTCCTTCGTCGTGCAGGAAACTGGCCAGCAGGGTCAGGCTGGTACGATCCGAAAGATCGAAGGCGACGCTCGGCGCCAGATAAACCCGATCGTTGTAAGTACCGGTAAGCACCCCATCACGCTCTTTATAGAGAGCAACCATGCGGTAGCGGCTGTTGTCGGAGAGCGCATCAGAGACGTCCACCCCGACCTGACGATGATCCCGGCTGCCAAGCTGCAGATCCACCAGCCCTTGCGGCGTGGTGGTCGGTCGCTTGCTGATGGCATTGATCACCCCGCCCGGAGGCGCTACGCCGTAGAGCATTGAAGCGGGCCCCTTCAGCACTTCCAGACTCTCCAGGCCGAACGGTTCCGGCGTCCAAAGATAGTAACCAGAGCCAAACAGGATGCTTCCATCGAGATAGGAAGCAGCATCGAAGCCACGCACCTTGAACCAGTCGGTGTTGTTGTCGGAACCATAGAGGCCGGTCAATACGCCGGAACGATAGCGAAGCGCCTCATCCAGCTGCAACACGGCGTGCTGATCCAGCTCCTCGCGATTAACCACTGAGACGGCGCGAGGGGTCTCGGCCATCGGCACTTCCACCTTCATGGCCGTACCGGTCACCACCATGGTTTCGCTGGCTTTGGGCAGCTCAGCGGTGGTTTGTTCGGCCATAAGCGGCAGGGAGACGAGCAAACCGGAGAGCGAAAGCACGCCGAAGGCGCCCTTCTTGCCGGGTCCTGTAGTGTATTTTTGCGCAATCATATTAAAGTCTCGTTTATCAATGAGTTATGTTGTTTTAATTGTTATTTGTGGTCGTTTGTCACGACATTACCCTGTTCCATGGGCGAATAAAGCAGCGCAATCCTACTACAGGAGCCGTGATCGAATCGATTCAATAATTGCTAATCATTTGCATCTACATTGTTATCTAGCTGCATCGTTGGCAGGATTTCGCGGGGATGGGCGTCATCAGGAGAGCCATTAGCGGAGAAGAAAATGGAGAGGAATATAAAGAAGCAGAAAAAAGATCGGCAGGATGGATCCGGTGACATTATCTGACTGGATCCATTATCCCCAAGCTTTATCCATATTTATCCACACCCTTTGGCGGTAGAATCCGGCTTTCCGTTTCTTTGTCTGAAATCAGGATCCATTCCATGGCCAAACTCAATCTCGTCGTCGGCTCCATGCTGGGCGCCGCCGAATATGTCGCAGACCACGTCGCCAACCTGCTGGAACAGGCTGGCCACCAGACCCGGATCCACAACCCGGCCAAGCTGGCAGAGGTGCTGGATGATGCGGGATCCATCCTGCTGGTGGTCACTTCCACCCATGGTGCCGGGGATGTGCCCGACAACCTGCAACCCTTCGCCAAGGATCTTGCCGAGCAGCATCCGGATCTTAATTCATTGAAATATGGCGTGATCGCCCTTGGCGACAGCAGTTATGACACCTTTTGCCAGGGCGGCAAGACGCTGGATCGCCTGCTGGCCGAGTGCGGAGCCAGCCGGATTGGCGAGCGACTCGACATCGATGTGACCCAACACGAGATCCCCGAAGATGCCGCAGAAGTGTGGATCCGCGACTGGATGACGATGATCGCCTGATCAGCGTGCGGGAGATCCTGAAAAAAAGCTTGATCTCCCCACTTATCCCCAGATCGACTATCCACCATGTTATTAACAGATTGATCCGGGGGAGTTGTTCTACAAGGTTACCCACAACGCCCAGGGGTAATGTGCATAACTACGGTGTAAAGCTCTGCAAAACCTATAGTTATCCATGTATTAGATCCAGACCGACAGACCTCTGTGTATAAAAGTCCTGGTTATCCCCTCGTTCACCAGGCCAGGAGCCAAGCTTTTCCACAAGCTAGGATCGTCCTTAAATTAATGATCTTTATGATCAAAAAGTGCTTATCAACAGAAAGGGCGGATCCTAATAAGAGATCCAGTAAAAGATCGATCTAAAGATCCTTAAGATCTAATTAGTGGATCCTCCCTTCATACTGAACGTTAAGTAGACGTTCCCCTCAGGACGCGAAACAGATAGAATGTTCCGCCCTTTAGCCCAGGCAAATAAAGATCTTCAGGCGTGCAGATCAAGGTGATCCCAATGCAATACCATGAACAATTTGATGTGATCGTCGTCGGTGGCGGTCATGCCGGAACCGAAGCAGCAACAGCGGCAGCCCGTATGGGCATGAACACCCTGTTGCTGACCCACAATATCGATACGCTGGGACACATGTCCTGTAATCCGGCGATCGGCGGGATCGGCAAGGGACACCTGGTCAGGGAAGTTGACGCACTCGGCGGGATCATGGCGCGTGCCATTGATCTTGGCGGGATCCAGTTCCGCACCCTCAACTCATCCAAGGGCCCGGCAGTGCGAGCCACTCGTGCCCAGGCTGATCGCCTGCTCTACAAGGCCGTCGTTCGCCAGATGCTGGAGAACTACCCGAACCTGAAGATCTTCCAGCAGGCCTGTGACGATCTGATCATGGACGGGGATCGTGTTGCCGGTGTGGTCACCCAGAGCGGGATCCGCATCAGTGGCAAGACAGTGGTGCTGACGGTCGGTACCTTCCTGAACGGTTTGATCCACATCGGGATGGAAAACTACAAGGGCGGCCGTGCCGGGGATCCTCCCTCGATCGCCTTGGCCCAGCGCCTGCGTGAATTGCCGCTGCGCATCGATCGTCTCAAGACGGGCACCCCGCCGCGCATCGATGCCCGCAGTGTCGATTTCTCCGTAATGCAGGAGCAGCACGGTGACGATCCGCGTCCGGTATTCTCTTTCATCGGCAATGCCGGCCAGCATCCCCGTCAGGTGCCCTGCTACGTCACCCACACCAACGAGCGTACCCACGAGGTGATCCGCAATAACCTGGATCGCAGCCCCATGTACGCCGGGGTGATCGAGGGGATCGGCCCACGCTACTGCCCGTCGATCGAAGACAAGATCACCCGTTTCGCCGACAAGACGGCGCACCAGATCTTCGTCGAGCCGGAAGGCCTGACCACCCACGAACTCTATCCGAACGGGATCTCCACCAGCCTGCCGTTTGACGTGCAGGTGCAGATCGTCCGTTCTGTGCGCGGCTTCGAGAACGCCCACATCACCCGCCCCGGCTATGCCATCGAATATGATTTCTTCGATCCGCGGGATCTCAAGGCCAACATGGAGAGCAAGTGCATTCCAAACCTGTTCTTCGCCGGCCAGATCAACGGCACGACCGGTTACGAAGAGGCGGCGGCACAAGGCCTGATGGCCGGCCTGAACGCGGCCCTGCGTGCTCAGGACAAGGATCCCTGGAACCCGCGTCGGGATCAGGCCTACATGGGCGTTATGATGGATGATCTCTCCACCCTGGGGACCCGCGAGCCTTACCGCATGTTCACCAGCCGCGCCGAATATCGTCTGCTGCTGCGGGAAGACAACGCCGATATCCGCCTGACTGCCATTGGTCGCGAACTGGGTCTGGTGGATGACGAGCGCTGGAGCAAATTCAACGCCAAGATGGAACAGGTCGAGCTGGAGCGTCAGCGCATGCGTTCAACCTGGATCCACCCGCAACATCCGTCACTGGAGGCAGTCAACGCCCTGGTCAACACCCCGCTGACCCGCGAACAGAGTCTGGAAGAGCTGCTGCGTCGCCCAGAGGTGACCTATGATGCGCTGATGGCCATCGAAGGGGTTGGCCCCTCCGTGACCGATTCTGCCGCGGCCGAACAGGTTGAGATCCAGATCAAATACGCCGGTTACATCGAGCGTCAGCACGATGAAGTGGAAAAGCAGCTGCGCAACGAAAACACCCTGCTGCCGCTGGATCTGGACTATCGCGAGGTGAACGGCCTCTCCAACGAGGTGAAAGCCAAGCTGAACGATGCCAAGCCGCAGACCATTGGTCAGGCTTCCCGCATCTCCGGCATCACCCCGGCGGCCATTTCCATCCTGCTGGTTCACCTGAAAAAACACGGCCTGCTGCGTAAAACCGCCTGAGGAATCCCATGCTGGAAAGATTGAACGGCCTGCTCAAGCAGGCCGAAATTGTTATCACCGATACCCAAAAGAGCCAACTGGTGCAGTTGGTCGAGTTGCTGCACAAGTGGAACAAGGCTTACAATCTCACCTCGGTGCGAGATCCGGACGCCATGCTGGTCAAGCATATCCTCGATAGCCTGGTGGTAAGCCCCCACTTGCACGGTGAGCGCTTCATCGACGTGGGGACAGGACCCGGCCTGCCGGGATTGCCGCTGGCGATCATCAATCCGGACAAGCAGTTCGTCCTGCTCGACAGTCTGGGCAAGCGGATCAACTTCATCCGTCAGGTGATCCAGGAGCTGGGTCTGACCAATGTGACGCCGGTCAAATCCCGGGTTGAAGAGTATCAACCCGAGGTGGGGTTTGATGGTGTACTGAGTCGGGCATTTGCCTCGCTGGAGGACATGCTGAGCTGGTGTCACCACCTGCCGTCAGAACAGGGCTGCTTCCTGGCGCTCAAGGGACAATATCCCGAGCAGGAGCTGGCCCAGTTGCCTGCCAATATCCGTCTGGTAGCCTGTCATGAGTTGCGGGTGCCGGAGCTGGAAGGCGAACGTCATCTGCTGGAATTCAAACATATCCAGCCCGAATAGGGTCGCAGTTTCATTTAGGGGATCGTGTGGGAAAAGTCATCGCCATAGCCAACCAGAAGGGTGGAGTGGGTAAAACCACCACCTGTGTGAATCTGGCCGCCTCCATGGCCGCCACCCGGCGCAAGGTGCTGGTGATCGATCTGGATCCGCAGGGCAATGCCACCATGGGCAGCGGTGTCGACAAGTATGACGTCGAGCGCACCGCCTATGAGCTGCTGATCGAGGATGCCCCCATCAGCGAAGTGATCATCCCCGAAACCACCGGGGGCTATCACCTGATTGCCGCCAACGCCGACGTGACCGCGGCCGAAATCCGTTTGATGGAATTTTTCGCCCGCGAAATCCGCCTGCGCAATGCGCTGGCCTCGGTGCGGGACAAATACGACTACGTCTTCATCGACTGCCCGCCCTCTCTCAACATGCTGACCGTGAACGCCATGGCCGCCGCCGACTCCGTGCTGGTGCCCATGCAGTGCGAATATTACGCGCTGGAGGGGCTCACCGCCCTGGTCGACACCATCAGCAAGCTGGCCGCCGTGGTCAATCCGGAGCTCAAGATCGAAGGGGTGCTGCGCACCATGTTCGATCATCGCAACCGGCTGGCCAATGATGTGTCCGATCAGCTAAAACAGCACTTTGGCGACAAAGTCTACCGCACCATCATTCCCCGCAACGTTAGATTGGCTGAGGCCCCGAGTTTCGGTGCCCCGGCCATGCACTATGACAAATCATCGGTGGGCGCCAAGGCCTACCTGGCACTGGCTGGCGAGATCCTGCGCCGCCAGGAGCAGGAACGTCAGGCGACCATCGCAGACCGAGAGAGCATATGACTCCGAAAAAACGTGGACTGGGCAAGGGGCTGGATGCCCTGCTCAGTACCAGCACTGCTGCCCGCCAGAAACAGGTGATGAGCGATCAACGTACTGAAGAGGCCATGGCACCCACCAATCAGGGCGAGCTGCGCAAGCTGCCGGTGGAGTGGTTGCAGTCCGGCAAGTACCAGCCCCGCAAGGATATGTCCCAGGATGCACTGGAAGAACTTGCCAACTCCATCCGCGCCCAGGGGGTGATCCAGCCCATCGTGGTACGCCCTCTCGGCGAACAATCCTTCGAAATCATCGCCGGTGAGCGGCGCTGGCGCGCGTCCCAGCTGGCGCGGCTCGAGGTGGTGCCCTGCATCGTCAAGGATGTACCCGACGAGGCTGCCGTCGCCATCGCGCTGATTGAGAACATTCAGCGGGAAGACCTCAATGCCATCGAAGAGGCGGTCGCTCTACAAAGACTGCTGACCGAATTCGAACTCACCCACCAGCAGGTGGCCGAGGCGGTGGGCAAGTCCCGCACCACGGTGACCAACCTGTTGCGTCTCAACCAGCTCAACGACGACGTGAAGCGTTTCGTCGAGCATGGCGACCTCGACATGGGCCATGCCCGTGCCCTGCTGGCACTGAGCGGCCAGGCCCAGTCTGAACTGGCCAAGCTGGTTGCCCAGAAAGGGCTGACCGTACGCGATACCGAGAAGCTGGTGCAAAAAGCGCTCGAACCGGCAAAAGCCAGGGTCGAACCGGCCCGTGATCCGCAGATCGGCTACCTGGAGCGCCAACTGGCAGAAAAAATTGGCAATCAGGTGCAACTTCAGCCTGGCAAGCGGGATAGCGGGAAGTTAGTAATAAGTTACGAGAATTTGTCCGATTTGGACCGTATATTGGGCTATTTTGGCGTGTCGGAATCGTGATTTTTACGCTTTTTGTAGTAATAAAACATCCATTCCTTTTGATATGACCATAACCCTGATTTGCCGCGGAAAGCCGCAAAAATTAAGGATTTTTGTCATATTGCAATAGCTGCCCTCAAGGGTATAATTTGACCGGCTTTAAGAGCTGTTAACATGGGGTCTTCGGATCCCGATTTTTTACAGTTCTGTAATGTTCAGGGGTAGGTTGGTGAAGCAGAAAATAGCCTTGGAAGGTTTGACACTGGCCTTGGTTATGCTCGTTTGTCAGCTCATCCTGATCCTGGCGATGAGTGCCGTCTGGTTTTACCTGACTGGTGCCAGCGCCGGTTATTCCGCTCTCTACGGAGGGGGGATGTACTGGGTTCCTCAAGCCTTGTTTACTGTCTGGGTGCTGCGCCGCAAGGTGACAACCGAGAGTGTGGGCCTGGTTTTGCGGGACTTTTATGGTGGGGCAGGGATTAAGCTCATTTCTACAACAGGTCTATTCGCCCTGATGTTTGGTGCGGGAGTCGAGGTCGTTACCGTCTCGTTTTTCGCCACTTATATCCTCGCCCTCGTTGTACAGTGGATGGTTTCATTCACGCTTAACAACCACTATTAGGAAAACTCATGTCTGCAACCGGAGAAGTCCTGACTCCTCAGGGATATATCTCCCACCACCTGACCCACCTTCAAGTCGGGTCCGGGTTCTGGACGGTCAATATCGACTCAATGGTATTTTCCGTCGTGCTAGGCGCCCTGTTTATCCTGCTGTTCCGCAAAGTAGCCGTTAACGCTACCAGCGGGGTGCCGGGTAAGCTGCAGTGCTTTGTGGAGATGCTGGTCGAGTTTGTGAATGGTAACGTCAAAGACATCTTTCACGGTCGCAACAAGGTCATCGCACCTTTGGGGCTGACGGTGTTTGTGTGGATCTTCCTGATGAACTTCATGGATCTGATCCCCGTTGACTTTATCCCTCACGCTGCACAATTGATGGGTATTCCCTATCTGCGTGTGGTTCCCTCTGCTGACGTTAACATCACCATGTCCATGGCTTTGGGCGTGTTCTTCTTGATCCTGTATTACAGCATCAAGGTCAAGGGTATCGGCGGGTTTGTGAAGGAGCTGACGCTTCAGCCTTTCAACCACCCGGCGGCCATCCCGGTTAACCTCATCCTGGAAACTGTTACGCTGATTTCCAAACCTGTTTCTCTGGGTCTTCGACTGTTCGGCAACATGTATGCTGGCGAACTGATCTTTATCCTGATTGCTGGTTTGTTACCCTGGTGGTCACAGTGGATCCTGTCCGTGCCTTGGGCAATTTTCCACATCCTGATCATCACTTTGCAGGCATTCATTTTCATGGTTCTGACCATCGTCTATCTGTCGATGGCGCAGGAAGACCATGGTTGATGCAACTCAAATAATCCTTTTTATACAATCAATTACATCTAAATAACTGGAGATTCTCATGGAAAACTTGAACATGGACCTGCTGTACATCGCTGCTGCAATGATGATGGGTCTGGCTGCTATCGGCGCTTCCATCGGTATCGGTATCCTGGGTGGCAAGTTCCTGGAAGGTGCTGCTCGTCAACCGGATCTGATCCCTGTTCTGCGTACCCAGTTCTTCATCGTAATGGGTCTGGTGGATGCGATCCCGATGATCGCCGTTGGTCTGGGTCTGTACGTGATGTTTGCGGTTGCTGGCTAAGTCGTTACGACTCTCCAGGCATAACCCATTAACTAACTTAAGAGGACATCGGCTGTGAATATCAATGCCACCCTCCTCGGCCAAGCAATTGCTTTTTTCTTCTTCGTAGTGTTTTGCATGAAGTACGTATGGCCGCCGCTGATTGCTGCCATCGAAGCCCGTCAGAAAGCTATTGCTGACGGTCTCTCTTCTGCCGAACGTGCCAAGAAAGATCTGGATTTGGCCAAGGCCAACGCCACCGATCAGCTGAAAGAAGCCAAGCTGCAGGCTGCTGAAATCATTGAGCAGGCTAACAAACGTAAAGCCCAGATCATTGATGAAGCTGCCGCTGGTGCCCAGTCTGAGCGGGAAAAAATCCTGGCTCAGGGCCGTGCCGAGATCGAAGCTGAACGTCATCGTGCCAAAGAAGAACTGCGTAAGCAGGTTGCTGCTCTTGCCATTGCTGGTGCAGAGAAGATCCTGGCGCGTCAAATCGACCAGGCTGCCAACAGCGACATCGTCGACAAACTGGTAGCAGAACTGTAACGGGAACGGGGCTATGTCTGAACTGACTACAATCGCTCGCCCCTACGCCAAGGCTGCTTTCGAGTTTGCCGTTGAGCACAAGGCGGTTGACCAGTGGCTGGGTATGCTCGGTTTCGCTGCGCAAGTAGTGGAAAACGAGACCATGCACAACCTGGTAAACGGCTCTGTGGCCGCCGAAGAGCTGGCAACGCTGTTTGTCGGTGTCTGCGGTGAGCAACTCGACGTGCATGGCCAGAACCTGATCAGGGTGATGGCCGAGAATGGTCGCTTGGGTGTGCTGCCGGCGGTCGTTGCTGAATTTGTAGCGTTCAAAGCTGAACTGGATAAAGAGGTTCAGGCTGACGTGATTTCGGCGATCGAACTGACCGACCAGCAGAAAGCCAATATTCAGGCTTCTCTGGAACAACGTCTCGCGCGCAAAGTGAAGCTGAATTGCAGCATCGATGCGTCCTTGATGGCCGGGGTGCTCATCAAGGCCGGTGATCTGGTAATCGACGGCACAGTCCGCGGTAAGCTGGATCGCATGGCTGACGCGCTGCAATCTTGATTGGGGTATTAGAGCATGCAACTGAATTCCACTGAAATCGCCGAGCTGATCAAGCAGCGCATTGCGCAGTTTGATGTAAAGAGCGAAGCGCGTAACGAAGGTACTATCGTCTCTGTGAGCGACGGTATCATTCGTATTCACGGCCTGGCTGATGCCATGCAGGGTGAGATGATCGAGCTGCCGGGCAACCGCTACGCTCTGGCATTGAACCTGGAGCGTGACTCCGTCGGTGCGGTGATTATGGGTTCCTATGACGGTCTGTCAGAAGGAATGAAAGTAAAAGGTACTGGCCGTATTCTGGAAGTGCCGGTAGGTCGTGGTCTGTTGGGCCGGGTGTTGAACACCCTGGGTCAGCCGATCGACGGTAAAGGTCCGATCGACAACGACGGCTTCTCGCCGATCGAAGTGATCGCACCGGGCGTTATCGAGCGTAAGTCTGTTGACCAGCCGGTCCAGACCGGTCTGAAAGCCATCGATGCCATGATCCCAATCGGTCGTGGCCAGCGTGAGCTGATCATCGGTGACCGTCAGGTTGGTAAGACCGCCATCGCGATCGACACCATCATCAACCAGAAAGATTCCGGCATTAAGTGTGTCTACGTTGCGATTGGCCAGAAGGCCTCCACCATCGCCAACGTGGTGCGCAAGCTGGAAGAGCACGGCGCCCTGGCCAACACCATCGTGGTGGTTGCCTCTGCCTCCGAAGCGGCTGCTCTGCAGTACCTGGCTCCGTATGCCGGTTGCTCCATGGGTGAGTACTTCCGTGACCGCGGTGAAGACGCGCTGATCATCTATGATGACCTGTCCAAGCAGGCCGTAGCTTATCGCCAGATCTCCCTGCTGCTGCGCCGTCCGCCAGGACGTGAAGCTTACCCGGGTGACGTTTTCTATCTGCACTCCCGTCTGCTGGAGCGTGCTGCTCGCGTTAACGCCGAGTACGTAGAGAAGTTCACCAAGGGTGAAGTGAAAGGCAAAACCGGTTCTTTGACCGCACTGCCAATCATCGAAACCCAGGCGGGTGACGTATCTGCGTTCGTTCCGACCAACGTAATCTCCATCACCGATGGTCAGATCTTCCTGACTTCACAGCTGTTCAACTCCGGTATTCGTCCGGCGGTTGACCCGGGTATCTCTGTATCCCGTGTCGGTGGTGCTGCTCAGACCAAGATCGTCAAGAAGCTGTCCGGTGGTATCCGTACCGCGCTGGCCCAGTATCGCGAACTGGCGGCATTCGCCCAGTTCTCTTCCGATCTGGACGAAGCGACTCGCAAGCAGCTGGATCACGGTGTGAAAGTGACCGAGCTGATGAAGCAGAAGCAGTATTCTCCGCTGAGCGTGGCTCACCAGTCTCTGGTGCTGTTCGCTGCCGAGAAAGGCTATCTCTCCGATGTCGAGCTGAACAAAATCGTCGACTTCGAAGCCGCTCTGCTCTCTTACGCCAATACCCAGCATGCCGAGCTGATGGCAGAAATCAATGCCAAAGCCGACTACAACGACGCGATCGTTGGCAAGCTGACTGCGTTGCTGGATAGCTTCAAAGCAACCCAGACCTGGTAAGCGTGTGTGGCAGCGTGAGCTGCCACTTGATGGAGAGTAAGAGATGGCCGGCGCAAAAGAGATACGTAACAAGATCGGGAGTGTGAAAAACACTCAGAAGATCACCGGCGCTATGGAAATGGTGGCAGCAAGCAAAATGCGCCGTGCGCAGGAACGCATGTCTGCCAGCCGTCCGTACGCTGAAACCATGCGCAAGGTGATCGGCCATATCGCTCAGGGGAACTTGGAATACAAGCACCCCTACCTCATCGAACGTGAGGTCAAGCGAGTGGGTTACATCGTCGTCTCCACCGACCGTGGCCTGTGTGGTGGTCTGAACATCAACCTGTTCAAGGCTGCCCTCAATGATATGAAGCAATGGAGCGCGAAAGGTGCCAAGGTTGACCTGGCACTGATCGGTAACAAGGCCTCCAACTTCTTTGAACGGCACGGCGCCAAGGTTAAAGCTCATGTCGCAGGACTGGGCGATAGTCCGAGCGTCAATGACCTGATTGGTTCAGTCAAGGTCATGCTGAAGGCTTACGACAACGGTGAGATTGACAAGCTGTATCTGGTGTACAACAAGTTCGTCAACACCATGGTGCAGCAACCACGGGTCGATCAACTGCTGCCTTTGCCCGTAACTGAAGACAGCAAGCTCGCCAAGAAACACCACTGGGATTACCTCTATGAGCCGGATCCCAAGAAGCTGCTGGATACCCTGCTGGTTCGCTATGTCGAATCTCAGGTTTACCAGGGTGTAGTGGAAAACTTGGCAAGTGAACAGGCAGCCCGAATGGTTGCCATGCAAGCCGCGACTGACAACGCCGGTAACCTGATTAACGATCTGCAACTGGTATACAACAAGGCCCGTCAGGCCAGTATTACCCAGGAGCTGACAGAGATCGTATCCGGTGCTGCTGCGGTGTAAGGCAAGGGTTATCAAAGGTTTAGAGGATTTGACATGAGTAACGGTTTCATCGTCCAAATCATCGGCGCTGTGGTGGACATCGAGTTCCCGCAGAATGCCGTGCCCCAGGTGTACGATGCACTGAAGGTCGTTAGCGAAGGTCAAGGCCAGGGTCTGGTGCTGGAAGTTCAGCAACAGATCGGTGGCGGCGTCGTTCGTTGCATCACCATGGGCTCCTCCGACGGTCTGCGTCGTGGGTTGGAAGTAGTGAATAGCGGTAAATCCATCCAGGTTCCGGTCGGTACTGCGACTCTGGGTCGGATCATGAACGTACTGGGCGAGCCAATCGACGAAAAAGGTCCGATCGGTGAAGAAGAGTGCTGGTCTATCCACCGCGCTGCCCCCAGCTACGAAGATCAGTCCAACAGCAACGATCTGCTGGAGACCGGCATCAAGGTTATCGACTTGGTATGCCCGTTCGCCAAGGGTGGTAAGGTTGGTCTGTTCGGTGGTGCCGGTGTAGGCAAAACCGTAAACATGATGGAGCTGATCCGTAACATCGCGATCGAGCACAGTGGTTACTCTGTGTTCGCCGGTGTAGGTGAGCGTACCCGTGAGGGTAACGACTTCTACCACGAGATGATGGAGTCTAACGTACTGGACAAAGTATCTCTGGTTTACGGTCAGATGAACGAGCCGCCCGGAAACCGTCTGCGCGTTGCGCTGACCGGCCTGACCATGGCCGAGAAGTTCCGTGACGAGGGTCGTGACGTGCTGTTCTTCGTGGACAACATCTACCGTTACACCCTGGCCGGTACTGAAGTATCCGCACTGCTGGGCCGTATGCCTTCTGCAGTAGGTTACCAGCCGACCCTAGCTGAGGAGATGGGTGTTCTGCAAGAACGTATCACCTCCACCAAGACCGGTTCCATCACCTCCGTACAGGCCGTTTACGTGCCTGCGGATGACTTGACTGACCCGTCTCCGGCGACCACCTTCGCCCACCTGGATGCGACCGTCGTACTGTCCCGTCAAATCGCGGCACTAGGTATCTACCCGGCCGTTGACCCGCTGGACTCTACCTCTCGTCAGCTGGATCCGCTGGTCGTTGGCAAAGAGCACTACGAGACCGCTCGTGGCGTTCAGACCGTACTGCAGCGCTACAAAGAGCTGAAGGACATCATCGCCATCCTGGGTATGGATGAACTGTCAGAAGAAGACAAACTGACCGTAGCCCGTGCCCGTAAGATCGAGCGTTTCCTGTCCCAGCCGTTCTTCGTAGCAGAAGTGTTTACCGGTTCTCCGGGTAAATACGTGCCGCTGAAAGAGACCATCCGTGGTTTCCAGGGCATCCTGAAAGGCGAGTATGACGATCTGCCCGAGCAGGCGTTCTACATGGTTGGCGGTATCGACGAAGTCGTCGAGAAATCCAAGAAACTGTAAGCCTCGACAGGAGGGCCCATGGCAGAGATGATCTCCTTTCACCTGGACGTGGTGAGCGCCGAAGGAAAACTGTTTTCCGGTCGCGTGCAATCCGCTCAGGTATCAGGCTCCGAAGGTGAGTTGGGTCTCCGCCACGGTCATGCTCCGTTGCTGACTGCCATCAAGCCGGGCCTGGTCCGCTTGGTGAAGCAGAACGGAACTGAAGAGGTGCTGTACATCTCCGGCGGTATGCTGGAAGTACAACCTGAATCCGTGACCGTGCTGGCGGACACCGCGATTCGTGCTGACGACTTGGATGAGGCGAAAGCCCAGGAAGCCAAGCGCGCAGCCGAAGAGCGGATCCACAGCTCCCATGGTGATATCGACTACGCCCAGGCCGCCACCGAGCTGGCCAAGGCGATGGCTCAACTGCGAGTCATCGATATCGTCAAAAAGAATTACCGCTAATAACGGTGATGTAAAAAGCGACCTTCGGGTCGCTTTTTTTTTACCCGTTGGATAGACTCCGCCGGGTATTTCCACACAAGTTCAAGGTCGAAGTCATGTCTCTCAACGTCGTGATCCTGGCGGCGGGTAAAGGTACCCGCATGCGTTCCGTTCTGCCCAAGGTACTGCACCCGGTAGCCAACAAACCCATGGTTTCCCACGTGATCGATACCGCCCGTCAGGTCGGCGCCGAGCAGCTGCATCTGGTCTATGGCCACGGTGCCGAGCTGCTGAAAGAGCGGATCGTGGCGGCCGACGTGAACTGGGTGCTGCAGGCGCAGCAGCTGGGGACCGGTCATGCCGTCGCCCAGGCCATCCCGTTCTGGAATGATGAAGACGATGTGCTGGTGCTGTACGGCGATACCCCGCTGATCCAGCCAGAGACCCTGCAGCGACTGCTGGCTGCCAAGGCTGAAAACGGGATGGCACTGCTGACTGTAGTGCTCGACAACCCGACCGGCTATGGCCGTATCGTCCGTGAAAATGGTCAGGTAGTCGGCATCGTCGAGCAGAAGGATGCCAATGCCGAACAGCTGGCCATTCGTGAGGTGAACACAGGCGTGCTGGTGGCCAATGGGGGCCAGTTGCATCAATGGTTGTCTCGTCTCGACAACAAAAATGCCCAGGGCGAGTTCTATCTGACCGATGTGATCGCAATGGCGCACGGCGATAATTGCCCGATTGCCGCCGTGCATCCAGAGCGTGCCGCTGAAGTTGAAGGGGCCAACAATCGGGTGCAATTGGCCCAACTTGAGCGCAGCTATCAGCAGATGCAGGCCGAGAAGCTGATGATCGCCGGTGCCACCCTGATTGACCCGGCCCGCTTTGATCTGCGCGGAACCCTCGAGATCGGTGAAGAGGTGGTGATCGACGTCAACGTCATCATCGAAGGCAAGGTAACTCTCGGCAACCACGTCCGTATCGGTGCCGGTGCCGTGCTGAAGGATTGTGTCATTGGCGATCACACCGAAGTGAAGCCCTACTCCATCGTTGAAGGGGCTCAGGTGGCGGATCAGTGCTCGGTCGGCCCATTTGCCCGTCTGCGCCCGGGGGCCGTGCTGGAGCAGGATGCCCACGTCGGCAACTTCGTCGAGATGAAGAAGGCTCGTCTGGGGGTTGGTTCCAAGTGTGGCCACCTCACCTATCTGGGGGATGCCGAGGTGGGTGCCAAAGTGAATATCGGTGCCGGTACCATCACCTGCAATTACGACGGCGTGAACAAGTTCCAGACCATCATCGAGGATGACGTGTTCGTCGGTTCTGATACCCAGCTGGTGGCGCCAGTGCGCATCGGCAAGGGTGCGACCTTGGGGGCGGGTTCTACCATCACCAAGGATGTGGCTGAGAACGAGCTGGTGATCACCCGGGTGCCCCAGCGTCACATCAAAAACTGGGCTCGCCCGGTCAAGAAGAAGTGATGCCCGATCAATAAAATAGAACCGGCGCCTGATGGCGCCGGTTTTTTTTGGCTTATGACTGATGGCTGGGGTCACTGGTCGATGGCTGGGGGGCCGTCCATGTGGTGGCGGGTGTGCTGTAATCCATCACCTGATACCAGTCGAGCTTGCGGGTCAGCAGCATGATCAGCGCTAGGGTGGCGAACAAGAGCAGGGCGCCGAGCAGCAGAGCAATCTCTTCGGCCTGCAGCAGGCTGTAGAGGATGGCATAGACCAGCCCGAGCAGCGTAGCAAAGCCGATCCCCTGTTTCGGGCCGCCCAGTACGTGGCTGAGATAGAAGCCGTTGAGCAGCACGCTGGCCAGCGCGGCCACCAGATAGGCCCAACCAAAGCCGAGGTGCTCGGTCAGTGCCAGCAGCACCAGATAGAAGATAGCCAGCCCCATGCCCACCAGCGCGTACTGGATCGGGTGGACCCTCAGCCCCTTGAGCAGCTCGAACATAAAGAAGCTGATAAAGGTGAGGCCGATAAACAGCAGGGCATATTTGGCCGCCCGCTCGTTGAGCTGATAGTGATCCACCGGCTGCACCAGACTGACGCTGAAGGTGGAGAGATTGCTATCGCTCCCGTTCATCATCCGGTTGAAGCGGGTCTCCATGTCGCTGGCGAACCAGCTGGTTTGCCAGTTGGCCTCAAACCCTTGTGGGCTCAGGGTGCGACTGCCCGGCAGAAAGTCACCGATAAAGTTGGGGTGGGGCCAGTTGCCCGCCAGCTGCAGGGTGCTCTCCTTGCCCAGCGGTACTATGTCGAGGGCGTTCATCCCCTGTAGATTGAGCTCCAGATGGAAGGTGCCATCCTGTTGCGGCAGGCTGTCGAGCGGGGCATGGATACCCGCCAGCGCATCACCGAGGCGGGCGCCGGGGGCAAACGGGATCCGCTGTGTGCCGAGCTGCAGTTCGGGGACGCTGTTGATACCGCGGGCATCGGAGAGCACCAGGCTCAGGTAGGGTTTGCCCGCCACCAGCTCGGCCGTTTCACCGAGCGGTGAGGTCGCGTCATTCAGCAAACTCTGCCGGATGGGCAGGCGGCCCGAGAGGGAGAGGCGGGTCTGATAGACCTGCGCCTGATAGATGCCCAGCTTGCGCGGGGTCACCTCCATGTTGGCCCTGATATCCAGTTGCTCCGGCAGCAGGTAGCGGTAGATCTGCTCCTGACGGACGAAGCGCTTGCCCTCCTGCTCGACCGTCACCGAACGGGTATAGGGCTGTACGATAATGGGCCCCATCAGCCGTTGCGGGCCGCTGCTGCTGGCCATGATGCTGTGAATGGCCTGACTGCGGTAAGCCTGACGCTCCCGGTTCAGCTCCATGATGGATTGCACCGGCACCATCAACAGCAGGCTGAGCAACAGCAGCAGAAAGATCTTGTGGGTGAATATCTGTTTGACCATGACACGTCTCCTTGTTTGATGGAGTGAGTCTGTCAGTCCGGCGTGAAGTGGTGATGGGCTTGTGTGAAGTGGCGGTGAACTGTTGAAAAACGGCGCCATCAGGTGCCGCGGGATTGTTCAGGGGCGGGAGCGCACCAACCGAGCGGCTTGTGCGAAACGATCGGTGTGGCCGTCGATCAGCCCGTGCATAAAGTCGATGTAGTAGACCAGTTCCGGCATCTCCTCAATGGAGCTGGAGGTCCAGTAGGGGGCTGAATTTTCCCCGTTGTCATGGATATCGGAGAAGAAACGCGGGTCTGTCATCGGCATCCGGCAATTTTCGTCGAGCAGGGTGAAGAGCTCCTCGATGGTGGGGAGTCGCCACCCCTCGCCAAGGCGGGCTGCTTCATCTTTGGCTTCAAGCAGCGTCAGCAGGGCCGGTGTGCCCACGCACCCTTTCCCCTCCAGCCACTGGCTGCCGAGGCTGCACGCCTGCCATTCTAGCTGGTTGAGCCGATCATGGATGACTTCTCCCTGCCGCGTCAGGTGGTCGGAGAGATCACAGGCAGCCAGCGCCATGCTGGCCGGAAGCCAGAGCAGCAATAGAAATAATTTCATGTTTGTCTCGTTTACGAATGGCGGTCAGCCCGTCGCTGGTGGGCTGACCGTGGTTATCGGGGGGTTATCTGGCGGGAAGCGAGCTCACTGCTTTTTAAGTTGTGCAGGCAGGGCAGCCAGCACCTCTTCTTTCGCCTTGAGGGAGGCGAACTGCTTGCCGGGCTTTTGCACCACGGTATGGACGAAGATCAGCTGTTTGCCCGGTTTGCTGGCCCAGCCGACGAACCAGCCAATCTGCTGATCGCGGTTGAGGCTGCCATCCAGCTTCTTCGGGTAGCCCATGCCGGTTTTGCCGTGGATCTGCCAGCCGTCGATCTCGCTCACCTTGAGGATATTGGCGGTGTACTGCAGGGTCTGCGCCGAAACCGGCAGCTTGCCGCTGAGCATCTTGCCGAGGAAGCGGGCCTGCTCCTCCGGACTGATGGCGAGGCTGGAGCTGAGCCAGGCCTGGGTCAGGCCGTCATGTTTGCCCGGATTGCCGGAGAGATCCCGGTTGCCGTAGTCGAAGCGGTCGACATATTGCTGGAAGCGCTCCATCCCCAGCCATTCGGTGATCTGCTGGGAGAACCAGACCACCGAGTAGGTTTCCCAGCGGCGCGGGGTGGTGGTTTCACGCCAGGCGGGCAGCCAGCCGTCATAGCTCGGTTTGTAAGGCAGTGCCGGATGCTCTTCATCCACCAGATAGCCACTGTCGTAACCCATCAGCGCCAGCGGGATCTTGAAGGTGGACGCGGGCGGTAGCTGGCTGGAGCAGTCCCCTTCGCTGGAGAGTGTCTGGCCGTTGCCGTCAGCATAGAGAAAGCAGCCGCTGGCGGCGGAGGCAGGCAGGGCTGCGAGCAGACCGGCAGCCAGCAGGCTGGAGAGAAGCAGGCGGGACATAGCATTTCCTTGAGCAAATGGATGAGAGAAAGCGGCAGTCTAATGCCGCTTTGTGTGGGGAATGTGAAGTTGCGGGGTGACTAGGCGAATGGCAGCCAGAGTTCCGCCAGCGCGCCTCCTTCCGGCCGGTTGCTCAGGGTCAGACGGCCGCCATGCTGGTGGGCTACCTCATGGGTGAAGCTGAGCCCCAGACCACTGCTCTTGCCCTTGTCCGGTCGTGGCAGGGAGTAGAAGCGCTCGAAGATGCGCGGCAATGCGTAGTCGGGAATGCCGGGGCCGCAGTCGGTAACCCGAAAACAGTAGCCCTCCTCCTGCTGGCTGCCGCTCAGGGTGACCTGCCCGTTGGCGGGAGAGAAGTCGATAGCGTTATCCAGCAGGTTGCCGATGGCCTGCTCTACCAGCAGCGGATCCCACTTCTGTTTCGGCGCGCTGGCCAGCTCGGCTACCAGCGCCACCTGACGGCGCTGGGCAATGATCTGGCGAGCATCGAGGGTGCGCTTGCCCAGTTTTGCCGGTTCCACCGACTGGCGATCCAGCCCCTGCCCCGACTCCAGCCGCGCCAGTTGCAGCATTCTCTCGATCAGCTGCTGCATGCGGGCGGTTTCCAGATTGATGTTGCCGATAAACCGTTTGGCAACTTCGGGGGGCGGCGTTTCGGCCAAAATCTCCCCTGCCCCGCGAATGGCGGCCAGAGGGCTCTTCAGCTCGTGGGTCAGGCTGTGCACATAGGCTTCTATGTAGCTTTTGCCATCGAGCTGGTGGCGCATGGTCTCCAGCGAGCGGCCGAGCCGATCCAGCTCGACGGTGTGCAACTGCGGCAGCGGTGCCGCCTCCCCCTTGCTGACCGAGTCGGCGTAGTGCACCAGCTTGCCGATGGCGCGGTTGAGCCACCACACCAGCAGGCTGCCGATCAGCAGCGAGATGAGCAGCATCTGGCCGCCGGCCCGCAGCAGCTCCTGTTCCCCCCGCTCGATGGCAGGCATCAGGGTGCGGTTGGGCTTGGCGACGGTGAGGGAGCCGATGATCTCTGCCCCCTCCCGCAGCGGCGCCGCCACATACATGGTCGAGCTGGCGGCATCGTCGGGATCGGTGCGGGTGCTGCGGGCGCCATATTGGCCGCGCAGGGTGCGGTAGACATCGTTCCAGCGGGAATAATCCTTGCCCAGATCCGTGCCGTCGGAGTCGTAAATCACCATACCATTCTGGTCAGTGACATAGATGCGGTACTCCGCCTGCTGCTTGAGGTGGCCATCGATCATCGCATTGATGGGATTCTGGTTGAGGCGGGCGAAGGCGCTGGCCAACCGCCCGTTCATCATATTGCCCTCTTGCAGATCATCGAGGGCGAGCGGCGCCAGCAGCTGGGTCATGTCGACCAGAGTATCCTCGGTGGCGCTGCGCACCCCGGGTTTTATCTCCTCGACGAAGATCTCCAGCACGAACCAGGCGGCCAGCGCGAAGATCAGCAGCAGGCCGCACAGCAGTTGCAACCCGAGTCTCATGCCAGCTCCAGGCTGTAGCCCAGCCCGCGGTGGGTGAGGATCAGGTTGGCCTCGGGATCATGTTCGCGCAGCTTGGCGCGGATGGTCTTGATGTGGGTATCGACGGTGCGATCCAGACTCTCCTCCGCATCCTGCCACACCAGATCCATCAGCTGCTGGCGGGAGTAGACCCGGCCCGGCGCCTGCATCAAGGTCTTGAGCAGCAGATATTCGTAGCGGGTGAGGGCCAGCGGTTGGCCGCGAAAATGGATGCGGGCCCGTTCCTCATCCAGCACCAGCAGGGCGCTGGGCTGGGGGGCGACGGGCTGGCTGCGGCGTAGGATGACCCGCACCCGGGCACACACTTCCCGTGGCGAGAAGGGTTTGGCCACATAGTCGTCGGCACCTATCTCCAGCCCGATCAGTCGGTCTATCTCCTCGCTGCGGGCGGTGAGGAACATCAGGGGAATATTGGTCAGCGCCCTCACCTGCTTGCAGAGTTCGAAGCCGCTGATGTCGGGTAGCCCCACATCGAGGATCAGGAAGTCGGGTCGCGTCTGTTCCAGTCGTGTCAGCAACTGTTGGCCCAGCATGAACCACTCCACCTCGAACCCGTCGGTCTGCAGGGCGTAAATCAGGGTGTCGGCGATGCTGGCCTCATCCTCCACCAGCCAGATGACTCTCTTTTGCATGGCATCCTCGTCGCAAATTGGCACCCCATTCTGGCATCGAACCAAATCGGATCCTATTTGCTGTTTTATTTTTCCAAAAAAGGGGCTAATATTTCGATGTTCTTTCGAATCGAAACTTAAAAATGACCAAACGTAATACTCAACAACGCCGACACACCATAGTGACCCTGGTACAAGAGCAGGGTGAAGTGAGTGTCGACGCCCTCGCCAAACACTTTTCTACCTCCGAAGTGACCATCCGTAAAGATCTGGCGGTACTGGAGACCGGCGGTCTGCTGCTGCGTCGTTACGGTGGCGCCGTCCCCTTGCCGAGCGAGATGGTGGTCGAGGCCAATCCTGAACAAGTTTCGAACCGAAAGTTAGCCATTGCCCGTGCGGCGGCCGAGCGGCTGCGTGATCACAACCGCGTCATCATCGACAGCGGCAGCACCACCAGCGCCATGATCCCCATGCTGGGCAACAAGCGCGGCCTCATCGTGATGACCAACTCCCTCAATGTGGCCGGAGCCCTGCGCGAGCTGGAAAATGAGCCTACCCTGTTAATGACCGGTGGCACTTGGGACCCTCACTCCGAATCCTTCCAGGGGCAGGTGGCGGAACAGGTGCTGCGCTCCTACGACTTTGACCAGCTCTTTATCGGTGCCGACGGCATCGACCCGGAGCGTGGCACCACCACCTTCAACGAGCTGGTGGGCCTGTCGCGGGTGATGGCAGAGGTGTCGCGGGAGGTCATTGTGATGGTCGAATCGGAAAAGATCGGCCGCAAGATCCCCAATCTCGAACTGCCCTGGTCGAGCATCCATACCCTGGTGACCGACGAGGGGCTGGCCAGCGAGGCCAGAGAACAGATTCAAGCCCAGGGGGTGACGCTTATCTGCGCCCCGGTCACTTGCTGACATCGAGCTCTGAACCATCCAACTGACTTTACGATTTGCATCTCAAGGAGAAGTGTATGTGTGGCATCGTCGGGGCTGTCGCCCAACGTGATGTGGCTGAAATTCTGGTAGAGGGCCTGCGCCGTCTGGAGTACCGCGGTTATGACTCCGCCGGTGTGGCCGTGTTCAGCGCCAACCAGCCGTTGCAGCGGGTTCGCCGTCTGGGCAAGGTGGCCGAGCTGGCCAAGGCGCTCGACGAGCAGTCCGTTCACGGTGGTACCGGCATCGCCCATACCCGCTGGGCCACTCACGGCGAGCCCTCCGAGCGCAACGCTCACCCCCACGTCTCCGAGCATATCGTGGTGGTACACAACGGCATCATCGAGAACCACGAAGAGCTGCGGGAAGAGTTGAAGGCGCTGGGTTATGTGTTCAGCTCCGACACTGATACCGAGGTGATTGCCCATCTGGTCCATCACGAGCTGAAGAGCGCCGGTAGCCTGCTGGCCGCCATGCAGACTGCGGTGAAGCAGCTGCGCGGTGCCTACGGTACCGTGGTGATGGACAGCCGCGACGACAGCCGCGTAGTGGTTGCCCGTTCCGGTTCACCGCTGGTGATCGGCCGCGGTATCGGCGAGAACTTTATTGCCTCCGACCAGATGGCGCTGCTGCCGGTGACCCGTCGCTTCATCTTCCTGGAAGAGGGTGATGTGGCCGAAGTGACCCGTCGCGATGTGCATATCTTTGATACCAACGGCAACGCCGTGGTGCGCGAAGAGCAGGAGTCCGAACTCTCCCACGATGCCGGTGACAAGGGTGAATACCGTCACTACATGCTCAAGGAGATCCACGAGCAGCCCAAAGCGATCACCAACACCCTGGAAGGGCGTCTGGGCAGCGATCACGTGGTGGTCGAATCCTTCGGCAACGGTGCACGCGCCATCTTTGACAAGGTCGAGCACGTGCAGATCGTCGCCTGTGGCACCTCCTATCACTCCGGCATGGTGGCTCGCTACTGGTTCGAAGAGATCGCTGGCGTCTCCTGCGATGTAGAGATCGCCTCCGAGTTCCGCTATCGCAAATCGGTAGTGCGCCCCAACAGCCTGCTGGTGACACTCTCCCAGAGTGGCGAGACCGCCGATACCCTGGCGGCGCTGCGTCTGGCCAAGGAATCCGGCTACATGAGCTCGCTGGCTATCTGCAACGTGCCGGGCTCCTCGCTGGTGCGTGAATCGGATCTGGCCTTTATGACTCGCGCGGGGGCAGAAATTGGTGTGGCCTCCACCAAGGCATTCACCACCCAGCTGGCTGGCCTGCTGATGCTGGTGGCCTCGGTCGGTCACTGCCGTGGCCACCTGAGCGCCGCCGCCGAGGCCGAACTGGTCAAGGCGCTGCAAGCCCTGCCGCTGCGTATTAAAGAGAGCCTGGCGCTGGCCAAGGATATCGAAACCCTGGCCGAAGAGTTTGCCGACAAGCAGCACAGTCTGTTCCTCGGCCGTGGTAGCCAGTACCCCATCGCCATGGAGGGGGCGCTCAAGCTCAAAGAGATCTCCTACATCCACGCCGAAGCCTATGCCGCTGGCGAGCTGAAGCATGGCCCGCTGGCGCTGATCGATGCCGAAATGCCCATCATTGTGGTGGCGCCGAACAACGATCTGCTGGAGAAGCTCAAGTCCAACGTGGAAGAGGTGCGCGCCCGTGGCGGTATCCTCTACGTGTTCGCCGATGCCGACACCGGCTTCAAGAGCGACGAGACCATGCGGGTCATGAACCTCAACCACGTGGAAGAGGTGATCGCCCCCATCGTCTATACCGTGCCGCTGCAGCTGCTCTCCTACCACGTTGCCCTGATCAAGGGCACTGACGTGGACCAGCCGCGCAACCTGGCAAAATCGGTGACCGTCGAGTAAGTCACTCTCTCAAATGAAAAAGAGCCGCAATTGCGGCTCTTTTTGTTTCGGCTGAGGGGTTACGACAGCCGCAGGTTGGTGATGGTGACCTCGTCGAGGGAGGGCACTATGATGCCGCTGGTGATCCCTTTGGCGATGGCCTGACTGCGGTTCTTTGAGTCGGTCTTGTTGGTCACCTGGGTCAGGTGAAAGTTGACCGTCCGCTCACTGATGCCGAGGATGGTGGCGATCTCCCAGGAGGTCTTGCCCTCGCTGGCCCAGAACAGGCACTCCTTCTCCCGATCCGACAGTTCGGTCAGGTATTTCATCATATCCGGTCTGCTTTTGATCAGTTGCAGTGCAGAGTTAAAGATGTAGCTGGCGCAGAACGACAGCAGCGGGACATTTTCAAACATCAGGTCGGAGTTGGATTTGTCCTTGGTGATGAAAGAGAGGATGCCGTGCTCCCCCTGCGGGGTGTGCAGCGGAAAGGAGACGCCATTGCGTACCCCGAAATCGGCGGCCAGGTTCATCACGTCGCGGCTGGCGCTGGGCAGCCAGGGCGAGTCGCAGTCGAGCTTGTTCCAGAAGATCGGCTGGGTCTGTTTCAGCCCCAGATAGACCACCGGATCCTGGGTCAGATACTGGTTTTCGCTATAGGCGTCAAACCAGGTGGTCGGACAGTTGTTGAACAGTGCCACGTGGGATTTTTGCATGCTGATGGGGAAAATAATCAGCAGCCGAAAGTAATCAAAGCCCATTTGATGACTGAAGCGCTCCAGCAGTTGCTGGATATCACTGGTTTTTGTTGCCTTGGTGAACTTGTCGATATGTTCCCAGATCGCATCGTTGAGCATTACTTTCTCCTTTTTCGATCTCTATCACACTGATCGAAAAGATTTTTTCTCGTTATTTATATTTGTGCGGTGGCTATTGGCGCCACTTATTCCGTGCGTGCTTAAAAATTATCCTGTTTTTGTGCATAAAGGCCAAGAAAATCCTCTCGTTGCCAGTCCGCCCTGCATTTGAGATAATGATAATAGTTATCATTAGTAAGATGTATTTCAATGAACAAATTATGGGGTGTGGCCCTGCTGCCACTGTCAGTCCACTTTGCTGCCATCGGGGATGAGCTGGTTGCTCCCGCCCTCAAGAACAGCATAGCTGCCGGGAAAGCCTCCCAGCAGCGGGTGGAAAAAGCCGCCGATGCCGCCGTTGCCGCACGACTGGAGCTGCAAAACGCCCAGCTGCAACTGCGTGACCTCGAAGCCTACAACCGCTACATGCAATCTCTGGTGGCCGATCAGCAAAATGAGCTGGGTAAATTGAGCCAGCATCTGGAAGCGGTGCAAGAGACCCGTCAGGGCTTGATTCCGCTGATGTTGCAGATGCAGGCAGATCTGGAACAGCTGGTGCAAAACGACATCCCGCTGCGCAAGGAAGATCGGCTGGCGCGGGTTGAACAGTTGAAAGCGACCCTGGCCCGCGCAGACGTTAGCGAGGCAGAGAAATTCCGTCAGCTGCTGCAGGCCTATCAGATCGAAGCCGAGTACGGCAGCAGGATGGACAGCTATTCCGCCGAGCTGGAGCTGGATGGTGCTCCGCGTCGGGTCGATGTGCTGGCGCTGGGTCGGGTCTCCCTGCTGGCAATGACGGCCGATCGCAGTCAGGCATGGCGCTGGTCTGCCGAGGCTAAGCAGTGGCAAGCCCTCGACAGCCAGTGGCTCTCCCCCATAGCCGAGGCGATGGATGTGGCCGCCGACAAGAAAGTTCCCCAGTTGCTCAATGTCCCCCTCTCTGTCAGCCGCAGTCAGGAGGCCCAATCATGAGAGTCACCATGAAGTGGTTCCCCCTCCTTATTGCCCTCTCCTGCGGTACTAACGCCGCTGTTGCCGATGAGTGGCAGCAGCAGGAACAGGCTCGTGAACAGCAGGCTCAGCAAGATCTGACGACCGTTGCCAGGGAGCTCGGCACTGCCCGCGCCAGACTGGCCGAGGCCCAGCGCCTGAGCAAGGAGCTGGCTGGCAAGTTCGCCAGCAACGAGAAGCAACTGGTCGAGCTCAACGCCCAGTGGGAGCAAGCCTCCGGCGACATGAACGAGATCTTCGCGGTCACCCGTCAGGGCGCCAGCGATGCGGTCAAGCTGCTGAGCGAATCCGCCGTCGAGGGCCAGTACCCGGAGCGTCTCGCCCCGCTGAAAGCCATGGCACAGGATAAACAGGTGCCGGATCGCGCCGCCCTCGCCCTGCTGCCCGCCACGCTGCTGCAGGAGATCCGCGAATCTGGCCGGATTGCCCAGTTCAACGGCAAGGTGCTCGATGCCCAGGGGGCTGCCAGCGAGCAGTCGCTGACCCGGGTTGGCAGTTTTGCCCTGCTGGGGAGCGAAGGCTTCCTGCAACCGACCGCCGAAGGCTTGAGCCCGGTACTGGGTCTGCCCGGTAGCGTGCTCTCTGCCGTTGCGGCTTATCAGGGTCAGGAAGGGGAAGCGCTGCCGCTGGATCCTTCGCATGGCACTCTGCTGGCGATGCTGGCACAGGCACCCACCTTCTGGCAGCAGGTACAACAAGGTGGTCAGGTCGGCGCCATTATCGTGCTGTTGGCCGCCATCGGTTTGGGTATCGCTGCGGTACGGCTGTGGAGCCTCTCCCGCGAACTGGGTCGGGTGCGCCGCCAGCTCAAGAGCGGCGAGTACCATGCCGACAACGCCCTCGGCCGGGTGCTGACGGTGGCAGACAAACACCCCGAGCTGAGCATGGAGACCCTCGAGCTGCGTCTTGATGAGGCAATCCTGCAGGAGACTCCTCGTATGGAGCGCGGCATCGGCATGGTCAAGGTGATCGCGGCCATCGCCCCCATGCTGGGTCTGCTCGGTACCGTGACCGGGATGATCGGCACCTTCCAGGCCATCACCCAGTTTGGCACCGGCGATCCCAAGATCATGGCGGGCGGCATCTCCATGGCGCTGGTCACCACGGTACAGGGTCTGGTTGCGGCCATTCCGCTGATCCTGGCCCACAGCCTGCTGCAATCGCGCTTCACCGAGCTCTCCAATGTACTGGAGCAGCAGGTAGCCGGCATTCTGGCCGAGCGCGCCGAGCGCAATAACGGCGGGATGGAGCGAGCAGCATGATGCTCGACATCTGGCAACAGCTGCAGAGTTTCATGGGCCGTGGCGGCCCTGTGCTCTGGGTCATTCTGGCCCTGCTGGTGCTGATATGGATTTTGATGATCGAGCGGCTGCTCTACCTCAATCTGGGTTTCGGCCCGCTGCAGCAACAGCTGCTCGGCCGCTGGCAAGCCCGCAGCGAGCGCCACAGCTGGCACGCCCGGGCGATCCGCAGCCGCTGGCTGGCGCAGGCAGAGCTGGAACTGAACCGTCATCTGATCTTCATCCGCACCCTGGTGGTGCTCTGTCCCATGCTGGGGTTGCTGGGCACAGTGACCGGCATGATCGGCGTATTCGATGCGTTGGCTGCGGCCAACCGCTTTAACCCGGAGAGCATGGCAGGCGGGATCTCCCGCGCCACTATCCCCACCATGGCGGGCATGGTGGTGGCGCTCTCCGGCGTGTTGTTACTCAGTCGGCTCGAGAGTCAGGCCAAGCGTGCGCTGGCCAAGACCCGGGACGGCCTGCGAGAAGAGAAGGTAATGCAATGAGACGGCAATCCAAACGCCAGCGTGACGAAGTGCAGATCGACATGACCCCCATGCTGGATATCGTGTTCATCATGCTGATCTTCTTTATTGTCACCACCTCCTTCGTGCGCGAAGCCGGGCTCGAGGTACACAGACCTCAGGCCAGTCAGGCCAAGGCGCAGAAATCTTCCAGCATCATGCTGGCGATCGGGGCTCAGGGTCAGATCTTCCTCGACCGCAAGCAGATCGATGTGGAGCGGGTGCAGGCCACCATCGCCCGTCTGCTGGCGGAGCAGCCAGATGCCAGTCTGGTGATCCAGGCCGACGAGCGGGTGCCCCACGGCAAGGTGGTGCGGGTGATGGATGAGGCCAAGGCGGCGGGTATCGCCAATATCGCCGTGGCGGTGGCACCGAAATGAAATACAAGCTGATGAGCCTGGGGCTGGGGATCGCCCTCAGTCTGGGTATCCTGCTGTTCATGGCCACGCTGGTTGAACCGCCCCGGGGCGAAAAGGTGGCGAGCGAGCAGAAGCCCATCGTCATCAATATGCAGAACGAGGTGACCGAGGTGCAGGTGCGCGAGCGTCCGGTTCCGCAGGAGCCTGAACCTCTGCCAGAGCCTCCTGCCGCATTGGCCTCGACACCGCTGCCGATGCCTGCCGCGGCCCCCTTGGCGGCCGTTGAGCCGAGTCTGGATCTGGTTTCCAGCCTCAGCGCGGTGCAGGTCTATGCCCCCGGAGTGGCGACCAGTACCGCACCGGTATTGAGTGGCAACTACCACGGCCAGCAGCAGGGAGTGGGTATCGGCGCAGGTGACATGCTGATGCCGCTGCAACGGATCGAGCCGGTCTACCCCTATCGTGCCCAGCAGTCAGGGATCGAAGGATTCGTCACCCTGCGCTTTAGCGTGAATGCCGAAGGTGGCGTGCAGGATGTGGAAGTGGTCGAGGCCAAGCCCAAGCGTCAGTTCGAGCGGGCGGCCATTCAGGCGATCAACAAGTGGCGCTATCAACCGAGACCGGGCGCTACCGACAAGCTGGTGCAAGTCATCACGCTCAAATTCAAACTGGAGTCATAACTATGTTGCGGATCTGGATCTGTCTGCTGGCCCTGGTCGGCCAAGCCTGTCTGGCGATGGAGGTCAGCCCTCACTTCTCCCGTCAGCTTGAACCCGTGATGAAGCTCTATCAGTCCGGTCAGTGGCAACAAGCCCAGAGCAAGGCGTCCGGCCTCAAGCCAAATAGCGATGCCGAGCGTGCCTGGCTGGCGCAGCTGCAAGCCTCGCTGGCGGCCAATCTGCAACAGACCGCCCAGGCGAGCCGTTATGTCGAACAGGCTCTTGCCTATAAAGAGTGGCCCGAGCAGCAACAGCTCCAGCTGTTGCGACTGCGCGGCGATATTCAGGCCCAGCAATCCAACTGGTCTGGCGCCATCGCCAGCTACAAGGCGGCACTGGCACTCAAACAAGACGATGGGCTGCGCCTGCGTCTGGCCGGCCTCTATTACCACAACAAACAGTACGGTGACGCTGCCAGCCAGAGCGAACAGTTGTTGAAGAAGGGTTGGCAGAAGCAGGCCGCCATCATTCGTCTCTCCGCCCTCACCGCTCAGCAACGTTATGGCGTGGCTGCCGATCAGGCGGCCGAGTTGATCAGCCACGAACCCAAAGAGAGCAAATGGTGGCAACAGGCGGTATCGCTCAACCTCTCCGCCAAACGTGGCGATCAGGCGTTGGCTCTGTTGCAAACAGCTATCGACAGAAAACTGATGGATGACGCGTCAGCCCGCAATCAGCTGATCCGTCTCTATGCCTGGCAAGGGCTGCCTTATCGTGGTGCCCGTCTGCTGGAAGCGGCCATGGCCAAGGGACAGATGAAGCAAAGTGCTGAAAACCGCCAACTGCTTGCCCAATTGTGGGAAGGTGCCCGGGAGTGGTCACAAGCGGTCGATAGCTGGCAGCTGCTCGCCAACCAGCACGGTCAGCCCAAAGGCGCCATGCGCGCCGCCGAACTGCTGCTGCAACAGGGCAAGACTGATGCTGCCATGACCCAGCTCGCCGTCATCAAGTCGGTAAAAGGCGAGCAAGGCAATCGCGCCAAAGCGTTGCTGGTGCAGGCACACCTTAATAAGGAGCAGTATGCCCAGGCGCTGGAACTGGCCCGAGAGCTGCAGCAGCAGGATAACTGGCAGCAGAAGGCAACCAGCTGGGTCAACTATATCCGGGCACAAAGCGAAGAGTTGAGCAAAAAAGCGGCGTAAAAGAGATGCCAAGGGGTTGTTTTGGGGCGTTCAGTTCGCTTTTTCAGCAAACGAACGCATTTTTGCAAAAAGCCCTTGTCATCCAGGCGCGGCTCCCTATAATGCGCCCCTACCAGCACGGCGGAACACGCCGAACTGATGAGCCAGCTTCCTAGCGAGGTGGGCGCCGAAAGAAAAGCGAAAACAATCGCTTGACTTTCGAAGTGAGAAGCGTAATATGCGCCTCCTCAACGCGACAAGCGTGACGCTCTTTAACAATTTGAATCAAGCAATCTGTGTGGGCACTCACAGCATCGAATATCAAAAACAATTTTTGATTTTCAATGTCTGGTGAAGTGACCAAGACGATTTCTTAGCAATAAGAAGTCGAACAGTTTATTTCAGCAATTCATTG
>NZ_JBFODU010000038.1:0-44276 GCF_040908505.1 Aeromonas sp. R1-2
GTGTGGCTTGTTTTGTTTGGCGACTAATCAGATCGCACAAACTGGACTGAGTTCCCTTCCTCCAGTGATCTACTATTCGGAACAGTTATTTAGTACTGAACATAGTTCCAAGACTACCTCTTAAGTTAAGAGGGGCGAAGTGTCTGGATCTTCAAGGGGCCAATCTAGCGCTTTCCAAGACTGCGCTGAGCTCTATTTTTTCATACCGTAGTAACGGTGGCGAAAAAAGAGGAAGTTAAGCGAATACGCCCAGCATAAGAAGCAAACGGGTAACATTATGATTTAATAATTATTTTCACTTGGTGGCGATGAAAATGTTACGGAGTTATATGGAATTCTCTGCTAACGGATTAATGCCGCCTTCCATCTAATCACTGTTATACACTAAGAGTGAAATTTAAAGTACGAGGAAAATAATGACTCAAAAACCAACAGTTTTTATAGCTTCTTCAGTTGAGGCGATCTCAGTTGCAGAGGCTGTCAATATTAAAATGGAATACGATGCTCAAGTTAAGCAGTGGGATAATGCTTTTGATTTGTCGTCAATAACAATTATGTCATTGATCGAAAGAGCAAAGAAAACAGACTACGGTATATTTGTATTTCACCCAGACGATAAAACTACAATACGGCAAAATGCATATAGTAGCGTTCGCGATAATGTTCTCTTCGAGTTAGGTTTATTCATTGGCGCTCTTGGGATAGAGAGATGTTTCGTCCTAATCCCAAAATCCACAGAAAGCTCATTCCGAATGCCAACTGATTTAGCGGGTGTCACCACTACTACATACGATGATTCATTAAATGATATGGTTGATGCAGTTACGACAAGTTGTGCAAAAATAAAGCAAGCGATTAAAAAATTGGAGCAAAGCAAGCCTAGTTCTACTCTAAATCCAGTTGACGATTCATTAGTGACTAACCTCCAAACTCAATTAAGCGCTTCACAGTCAAAGATATGGAGTATGGGGCATGAGCTGGAACGAAGTAAGGAAAATGAAGCTCAGTTATTAGAATCAATTAAAAGTCAATTCTTCTCAATAGCAAAACCAGCTACACCAGCAGAAATTAAAAGGTGGGAAGATGGGGCAAAAGAAAGTTATTTACAGGAAGTAAAGATAGATTCACATAATGCTTATTATGTAGATCAAGATATCGTTCTTCCTCCACTTTATGGAGCATCCTCTCTTTCAGTTATTGTAGAAAAAGGCGTAAAAGTACACGGTTTAGGAAAAAATTCACATAATAACATTTACTATTTGGATGGCTTCCGTACCGATAGGCGTGTATAACAAACGCTTCAAGAGGGACAGCCAACGCGCGGCATTTTTACTATGCTTTGGTTTTTGTGGTTATGGTGTTATGCGGAAAGTTGGTAGTAGCGTTGGCAGCCCCTTAAGCGGGCGTTAGGGCAACCCATGCCGTGCGACTGCGCCAATTTATCCAGCTGCGTTAGCTATGGAGAGTCAGAAAAAGACTTTTGTAGCAGTTTTCACCTTATTTCGGAGCGCCCATGGTTGCGTCTACTCGTAGGTTCGAATAGCCCGTAGATTAGCGAAGCGTAATCGGACGTTCGCGGTCACAATATTTCGTGATAGCACCAATTGCCTTTAGAGACCGGCTTTCACGCTGTCTCATTTTTTACCTGTATCTTTGCTGGCGTAACACTCCCCAAGGAGATTTATGAAGCCCGACTTAACCGGCACTCGGATTGTGCTGCGCACCATTGGCCCGCAGGATGCTGCCGATCTGTTCGAGATTTATGGCAATCCGCTGACCATGGAGTTTGCCTCTGATCCCTGCTTTACCTCTCCCGCCATGGTGGCGCAGATGATGGCGAGCGTGGTGCGGCTGGAGCAAACGGGTGAGTCGCTGGAGTGGGCGATTGTCGAGCGGAAGGGCAACAAGGTGATCGGCACCTGCGGCCTGCACAGTTTCAGCGAGGCGGGTCACAGCTGCGAGGTGGGCTGCCTGCTCAATGCGGCCTATTGGCGAAGAGGGTTTATGTCGGAGGCGCTGGGATTGCTGTTCGCCCACGCCACCACACTGGGAGTCACCTGCCTCACCGCAGATATCGATGCAGATAACGTCCGCTCTATCGCCCTGTTTGAAAAACTGGGCTTCCAGGCGCATGCAGGGCGCTATCAGCGCACGCTCCCCTTTGTCTGACCCGACACCAGAGGCATAACCCCCTCGCCTCTCAGGGCGTTGTGGCAAGGATCAGGCATAAAAAAACCGGAACCCAAGGGTTCCGGTTTTTTTCATTCCAGCCGAGGCTGGCAAACCAGCAAATTAAGCCTGGTTTTTAACTTCTTTCAGACCGCGGAAAGGAGCTTTGGCACCCAGAGCTTCTTCGATACGGATCAGCTGGTTGTACTTGGCAACACGGTCAGAACGGCTCATGGAACCGGTCTTGATCTGGCCAGCAGCGGTACCAACAGCCAGGTCGGCGATGGTCGCGTCTTCGGTCTCACCGGAGCGGTGGGAGATGACGGCAGTGTAGCCAGCGTCTTTGGCCATCTTGATGGCAGCCAGAGTTTCGGTCAGGGAACCGATCTGGTTGAACTTGATCAGGATGGAGTTGGCGATGCCGTTGTCGATACCGCGCTTCAGGATCTTGGTGTTGGTTACGAACAGGTCGTCACCCACGATCTGGATTTTCTTGCCCAGTTCAGCAGTCTGGTAGGCGAAGCCTTCCCAGTCAGATTCGTCCAGGCCATCTTCGATGGAGACGATCGGGAACTTGGTGGTCAGGTCAGCCAGGAAGTCGGAGAAACCGTTGGAGGTGAAGACACGACCTTCGCCTTTCAGGTTGTACTCTTTCTTCTCTGCGTCGTAGAACTCGGAAGCAGCGCAGTCCATAGCCAGGGTGATGTCGGTGCCCAGTTTGTAACCGGCAGCGGCAACGGCTTCAGCGATAACTTCCAGCGCTTCGGCGTTGGATTTCAGGTTCGGAGCGAAACCACCTTCGTCACCAACTGCAGTGTTGTAGCCCTTGGACTTCAGCACTTTGGCCAGGTTGTGGAACACTTCTGCGCCCATGCGAACGGCTTCTTTCAGGGTCTTGGCGCCAACCGGCTGGATCATGAACTCCTGGATGTCGACGTTGTTGTCGGCGTGCTCACCACCGTTGATGATGTTCATCATCGGCAGCGGCATGGAGTAAACACCCGGGGTGCCGTTCAGCTCGGCGATGTGGGCGTACAGCGGCATGCCTTTGGCAGCAGCGGCAGCTTTGGCGTTAGCCAGGGAAACAGCCAGGATGGCGTTGGCGCCGAACTTGGATTTGTTCTCGGTACCGTCGAGGTCGATCATGATCTGGTCGACAGTGGCCTGGTCCTTGGCATCTTTACCCAGCAGAGCTTGAGCGATCGGGCCGTTTACGGCTTCGATGGCTTTCAGCACGCCTTTACCCAGGAAACGGCTCTTGTCGCCGTCACGCAGTTCCAGCGCTTCGCGGGAACCGGTGGACGCGCCAGACGGAGCGGCTGCCATACCAACAAAACCACCTTCCAGGTGAACTTCGGCCTCAACGGTCGGGTTACCACGGGAGTCGATGATTTCACGACCGATCACTTTAACGATCTTGGACATGTGTATTTCCTCAGGTTTCGTAAAAAAACAACAAAAATATGCCAAAAAAAGCGGCTGTGGCACAGTGCCCCAACCGCATTTATTTTCAATTACTTCAAATTACGCTTCTGATACTCGCCTGCCGCCTTCACAAAACCGGCGAACAGAGCGTGGCCATCACGAGGAGTAGAGGTGAACTCCGGGTGGAACTGCGCAGCCACGAACCAGGGGTGATCCGGGATCTCGATGATTTCCACCAACTTCTTGTCGGCGGAGAGACCGGTCACTTTCAGACCTGCCGCTTCAATCTGCGGCAGCAGCTTGTTGTTTACTTCGTAACGGTGACGGTGACGCTCGTAAATGGTCGGGCTGCCGTACATCTGACGCACTTTGGAATCTTCGACCAGGTGGCAGAGCTGGGAGCCCAGACGCATGGTACCGCCCAAATCGGACTTCTCGGTACGGGTCTCGATATTGCCCTCTTCATCCACCCACTCGGTGATGAGGCCGACGACCGGATACGCGCAATCTTTCTTGAATTCGGAGGAGTGAGCCCCTTCCATGCCCGCCACGTTGCGAGCGAATTCGATCATGGCAACCTGCATGCCGAGGCAGATACCCAGGTAGGGGATCTTGTTCTCGCGGGCATACTGGGCAGCCAGAATTTTGCCTTCCACACCGCGCTCACCGAAGCCACCCGGCACCAGGATCGCGTCCAGACCTTCCAGCAGCTCGGCGCCACGGGTCTCGATGTCCTGAGAGTCGATGTACTTGATGTTGACGGAGTGACGGGTCTTGAGACCACCGTGCTTGAGCGCCTCGTTGACGGACTTGTAAGCGTCCGGCAGGGAGACGTACTTGCCGACCATACCGATGGTCACTTCACCAGTCGGGTTGGCCTCTTCGTAGATAACCTGTTCCCACTCGGACAAATCAGCTTCTTTGCACTCCAGACCGAAACGCTCGGTGAAGTAGGAGTCCAGATTCTGGGACTTGAGCAGTGCCGGGATCTTGTAGATGGAGTCGACGTCTTTCATGGAGATGACGGCGCGCTCGGGCACGTTGCAGAACAGGGCGATCTTGGCGCGCTCGTTGGCCGGAATGGCACGGTCGGAGCGGCAGATCAGCACATCCGGCTGGATACCGATGGAGAGCAGCTCTTTGACGGAGTGCTGGGTCGGCTTGGTCTTCACTTCACCGGCAGCAGCCAGGTAAGGAACCAGCGTCAGGTGCATGAACATGGCGTTGTTGCGGCCCACTTCGGCAGCCAGCTGACGAATGGCTTCGAGGAACGGCAGGGACTCGATGTCACCTACGGTACCGCCCACTTCGACGATGGCAACCTGATGGCCTTCGGCACCGGCAATCACCCGCTCCTTGATGGCGTTGGTGATGTGCGGGATAACCTGAATGGTGGCGCCCAGATAGTCACCACGACGCTCTTTACGCAGTACGTCGGCGTAGATACGGCCGGTGGTAAAGTTGTTGCGACGGGTCATCTTGGTGCGGATGAAACGCTCGTAGTGGCCCAAATCCAGATCGGTTTCGGCCCCGTCCTCGGTTACGAACACTTCACCATGCTGGGTCGGGCTCATGGTGCCCGGATCCACGTTGATGTACGGGTCCAGTTTCATGATGGTCACATCCAGACCACGGGCTTCCAGAATGGCTGCCAGAGAAGCTGCGGCAATGCCTTTGCCGAGGGATGAAACAACGCCACCAGTAACAAAAATATATTTGGTCGTCATGCTGAACCTGAAAGAAGTTTAGGGAATTTTAAGGGGTGCTTCGGGGATGAAGCAGGACGGGGAAACAGTATACCAAAAACCCCTCTCCCAAACAATGAGCAAAAATCTATCAGGCTCACCGCCCCCCCATCTTGCGCCAAATCAACTTTGCTCGGTTTCCTTCGCCTTATCCCAGGCGGCATCGAGCTTTTCGAGGGTGCAATCGGTCATTTTCAAGCCTTCCGCGGCGATTATCTGCTCAACCTGACGAAAACGACGTTCGAACTTGGCATTGGCGCCGCGCAGTACCTGCTCCGGATCCTTGCCCAGATGGCGCACCAGATTGACGGTGGCAAACAGCAGGTCACCGAGCTCATCGCTCACCCGCGCCTCGTCCACATCGGCCATCAATGCCTCTTCCATCACCTCGTCGATCTCCTCGTGGATCTTGTCCACCACAGGCCCCAGCGTCTTCCAGTCAAAACCGACGGTGGCGCAGCGTTTCTGAATTTTGGCGGCGCGAGTCAGGGCAGGCAGCGCCTGCGGGATATCGTCCAGCACGCTTTCTTTGTCGAGGGCCGCCCGCTCTTTGGCCTTTTCCGCCTCCCAGTTCGCTTTTACCGCCTGCTCGTTGGAGAGATCTGCATCGGAAAAAACGTGGGGGTGACGACGAATGAGCTTTTCACTCACCGTATCCACGATATCGGCAAAGTCGAACAAGCCCCGCTCTTTACCCAGCTGGGCGTAGAACACCACCTGAAACAGCAAATCCCCCAGCTCCCCTTTCAGCCCCTGCCAATCTTCGGTCTCGATGGCATCGGCCACCTCGTAGGCCTCTTCCAGGGTGTGCGGCACTATGCTCTGGAAGTCCTGTTTCAGATCCCAGGGGCAGCCGTTTTGCGGGTCACGCAAACGAGCCATGATGTCGAGCAGTTGAGGCAGATCGTAACGTTGAGACATGAGATATTCGCTTTCGATTCGTTCAAAAAGGGTCGGAAATGCAGACCGGCCACTGGGGCCGGTCGGTTCGATATCAAAGCCGCTTGGCGCTGATCACGTCGTTAAGCTGACTGAGCTTGGCCAACGCCCGGTTGAAGGCGTTGATGTTGTAAATCTCCAGCTCCATGTCGATCTCGGCGGTCTGCTCGCGCACGTTGGAGCGTGAGCGCACCCCCATCACATTGATCTTCTCGTTGGCCAGCACGGTCGTGATATCACGCAGCAAGCCGGAGCGATCGTTGGAGATGATCCGGATGGTGAGGCCGTAGCCGCCGGAGTAGTTCTCCCCCCACACCGCATCGATCAGCCGCTCCGGATTGCGCCGTGACAGCTCCTTGAGCTGCTCGCAATCTTCCCGGTGAATGGACACCCCGCGCCCCATGGTGATAAAGCCCTGAATGGAGTCCCCAGGGATCGGCTGACAGCAGCGGGCGATATGGGTCATCAGATTGCCGACCCCTTCCACCACTATGTGGTCTTTGGGCTTGTGGCGCATCGGCGCATTGGCCTTCTGCTCCAGCTTCTCCAGCAGGCGGCGATCTTCCTCTTCCGCCGTCGGCTTGTTGTAACAGGTGTCGAGATAGTTGAGCACCTGATTGATGCGGATATCGCCGCTGCCGATACCGGCCAGCAGATCGTCGGTGCTCTCCAGATTGAAGCGACGCAGCATGTTGCCCTTGTCGATCTTGGACATGCTGAGGTTGTGGCGATCCAGCTCCTTCTCGAACAGCTCGCGACCGGCCACGATATTCTTGTCCCGATCCAGTTTTCTGAACCAGGTCGCCACCTTGGCCCGCGCCCGGCTGGAGCGCAGGAAGCCGGCGTTGGGGTTCATCCAGTCGCGGCTCGGGTTCGGCTCTTTCTGGGTGATCACCTCCACCTGATCGCCGGTCTGCAGCGCATAGGTAAACGGCACGATGCGGCCGTCAATCTTGGCGCCGATGCAGCGGTGACCGATCATGCTGTGGACGTGATAGGCAAAATCGAGCGGGGTTGCGCCTGCCGGCAGGTCGATGACATCCCCTTTCGGGGTGAATACGTAGACTCTGTCCTCGAACACCTGACTGCGCAGGTCTTCCAGCAGGGAGCCGCTCTCGGAGAGATCCTCCTGCCAGGCGAGCAGCTTGCGCAGCCACTCGATCTTGTCTTCGAAGGTGTTGGCCTTGCCGCCAGCCTGCGCCCCTTCCTTGTAGCGCCAGTGCGCCGCGACGCCGAGTTCGGCATCCTGATGCATCTGGTCGGTACGGATCTGGATCTCGACCGTCTTGCCCTCAGGCCCCACCACTACGGTGTGGATCGACTGATAGCCGTTGGGTTTGGGGTTGGCGACATAGTCGTCAAACTCGCGAGGAATGTGGTGGAACTGGGTGTGGACTATGCCGAGCGCCGCATAGCAATCCTGCAGCCGCTTGGTCACTACCCGCACCGCGCGCACGTCGAACAACTCGTTGAATTCGAGGTGCTTCTTCTGCATCTTGCGCCAGATGCTGTAGATGTGTTTCGGTCGGCCGTACACCTCGGCGTCAACTCCCGCCTCTTTCAACCCATTACGCAGGGATTGCACAAACTCGCGGATGTAGCGCTCGCGGTCGAGCCGCTTCTCGTCGAGCTGCTTGGCGATCTGTTTGTAGGTATCCGGGTGCAGGTAACGGAAGGCGAGATCTTCCAGCTCCCACTTGAGCTGGCCGATGCCCAGACGGTTGGCGAGCGGCGCATAGATATTGGTGATCTCCTGGGCCATCAGCACCCGGGTCTCTTCATCTGCCGTCTTCGCTTCCCGCAGGCAGGCGATCCGCTCCGCCAGCTTGATCACCACGGCGCGCACATCCTCGACCATGGCAAGCAACATGCGACGCACGTTGTCGACCTGCTCCGGCGAGGTTTCGCTGCGATGGAGGGTCTGCAGGGAGCGGATGGCTTCCATCTCCAGCACCCCTTCCACCAGCTTGGCGATCTTGGAGCCGAAATCCTCGTCCATCCGCTCCTGGCTGATGAGACCGGCTTCGACGAAGGGGTAGATGATGGCCGCTTTGAGGGTACCGATATCCATGCTGAGCATCTGCAGGATGCCCACCATTTCTATGCCGCGTACCAGCAGCTTGCTGGTCAGCGCCTCGTCACCGAGCGTCAGACAATACTGGTAGACGGTTCGCAGCTGATCCTTTTCACTGTCACTCAAGGAGAGCGAGCTGACCCACTCTTCCAGGGTGAAGTTGTCTTTCAAATGAATATCGCGAACCGCAACCATGGTATCAATCCTTTAAATTATCGGGCCGAAAGCTGTCACTTTCTCCCCTCATGAGATTGCCTCAAATGGGGATATCCAGCGCACTTTTCAAGGCATATTGTCCAGAAAGACAATAGAGCGCGCCAACAGGCCCTGCCGAACGACGAGGGTCTAGATTACCCCAATCACATCAGCTCAAACAGACGCAGACATGCCAGATTACACATCCGCATCGCCGTACCGATGAGCAGGATTACTTCATATACACACCAGCTCAAAGAGTAACGAACATGCCGGATGACCTATCCGGCATCGCCGAACTGATGAGTCATTTACTCCCGTTCAAACAGCGCCATGGACTCCAGATGACCGGTGTGAGGGAACATGTCGAGCATGCCGAGGCGCACCAGACGGTAACCCCCTTTCACCAGTACCTGACTGTCCCGCGCCAGGGTGACCGGGTTACAGGAGACGTAGACCACCCGCTTGGGTGAAAGTTTCACGACGTGTCCCATCACTTCCAGCGCGCCGGGGCGAGCCGGATCCAGCAGCACCAGATCAAACCCTTCCCGCGCCCAGGACATGCCGACGATGTCATCGCTCAGGTCGGCCTTGTAGAAACGGGCATTGGTGATGCCGTTGCGACGGGCGTTCTCTTCGGCCCGCTGCACCATGGCCAGTTCACCTTCGACACCCACCACTTCGCGAGCCTGACGGGCCAGCGGCAGGGTGAAGTTGCCGATACCGCAGAAGAGATCGAGCACCTTGTCATCCTTGCTCGCCCCGAGCCATGTCAGCGCCTGCTCAACCATGCTCTGGTTGATGGGGCCGTTGACCTGAATGAAATCACCGGGAGCAAATGCAAGAGACAGGCCATCCAGCGAGTAGGATGGGGAAAATTGTTGCTGCAGCGCTTCGATGCGATCATCGGCAGCCTGCAGATAGAGGTCGATCCCCTGCGCTTTTGCAAACTCCACCAGCAGGGCGCGATCCGCCTCATTAGGGCGGCCGGTGTGACGCAGCAGCATCATGATCCCCTGCTCGGCCTGGATTAGCTCCGCATGGCCCAGCTCGCGCTGGCTCTTGAGGCGATTGAGGCATTCACGCAGCGGGGCAATCAACGCAGAGAGCGGCTCAGCCAGCACAGGGCAACCGTCGATCTCCACCAGATCGTTGCTGTTGCGGCGGCGGAAACCGACCCGGGTGCAGCGACCGTTCTTGTCAAATTTGATGGCCAGACGACAGACCCGGCGGTAGGCACGATCTTCACCGGTCAGTACCGGCTCCAGCGCCGGCGCCTTGATGTTGCCCAACCGCTCGAACAGGCTGACCAGTCCGGCCGCCTTGGCGGCTTGCTGATCGGCAACCGACATGTGCTGGGCACTGCAACCGCCGCACTCGCGATAATGGCTGCAAAAGGGAGCGATACGATTGGCCGCCGGGGTCACCACCTGTTGCAAGGCGGCGTGACCATACTGTTTTTTCTCTTCGGTGATGCGTGCCTTGACGGTCTCGCCGGGCAGTGCCCCTTCGACGAAGATCGCCTTGCCCTGATGGCGACCGATACCGACGCAGTGGTGATCGAGGGTGTCTATCGTAAATTCAATGCGTTGGAGCTGGGTGGACTTCTTTTGGGGCTTGAAAAACTGGGCCATAAAACTTGGTGCCTATAGGTGGCTATGTCATGATTGTGGAATCTGCTGCCGGGTATTGTCCCACAAGAATAATAGTATGACCAAATACGGCCACAGAGCCCGTGTATTGCCATCAACCCTATCGCCAACCCTGTTCACTGGTGGCCTGTTCGTATGACCAAATATGGCCTGAGAGCACGCGTTCTCGCCTTCACCATCCTGCCGACCCTGATCATCGGTGGCCTGATGGCCGGTTACTTCACCTTCCACCGCTACCAGCAGCTGGAAAACAACCTCATTGATCAGGGGATCAACATCATCGAACCGCTGGCGATCGCCAGTGAATACGGGATGACCCAGCACAGTCGCGAATCCCTCAAGCGGCTGATTGGCCTGACCCATCGCAAGAACTCCCCCTTCATCAAGTCCATCGCTGTCTTCACCCAAGACAACCAGCTGTTCGTTACCTCGAACTATCACCGGGATTTCACCCGACTCAGACTGCCCGATGGCGAGCCCATTCCGGATCTGACCAGCGTGACGTTTCAGGGGGACGACATCATTTTGCGCACCCCGATCCAGGCTGAAACCAGTCTGGATGGCTTCCCGCTGCCCAGCGATGTAGAGCCGCCGATGATCGGCTACATCTCGATGCAGATGGCGACCGACAGGGCCATGTTACTGCAGTACCGTGACACCTTCTTTGCGGTGATCATGGTGCTAATCGGGGTGGCCTTCAGTACCCTGTTTGGCTTCCGGCTGGTCAAGAGCGTAACCCAGCCCATCACCAACATGGTGCAGGCGGTGCACAAGATCAGGGAGGGGCGGCTCGATACCCGGGTCAGCGGCCAGCTCACCGGCGAGCTGGATATGCTGAAAAACGGCATCAACGCCATGGCCAAGGCGCTCTCCGAATATCACGAAGAGATGCAGCAGAATATCGATCAGGCCACCTCTGACCTGCGCGAAACGCTGGAGCAGATCGAGATCCAGAACGTCGAACTCGACATGGCCAAGAAGCGGGCGCAGGAGGCGGCGCGGGTCAAGTCGGAGTTTCTGGCCAACATGTCCCACGAATTGCGAACCCCGCTCAACGGGGTCATCGGCTTTACCCGCCAGCTGCTGAAAACCAGCCTGACCCCGAGCCAGACCGACTACATGCAGACCATCGAGAAGTCGGCGCGCAACCTGCTTGGTATCATCAACGACATCCTCGACTTCTCTAAGCTGGAAGCAGGCAAGCTGCAGCTGGAGCATATCCCGTTCAGCCTGCGCGACACCCTCAACGAAACCATGCACCTGCTCGGCCCCAGCGCCCACGACAAGCAGCTGGAGCTCTCCCTGCGGGTGGATGCCGATGTGCCGGACTACCTCACCGGCGACCCCATGCGTCTGCAACAGGTGCTGACCAACCTCACCGGTAACGCCATCAAGTTCACCGAGCAGGGCAACGTCGATGTCCATATCGAGCAGACCGGCAGTGGCAACCACAAGGTGAGGCTCAACGTCCAGATCCGCGATACCGGCATCGGTATCTCCCAGGAGCAGCAACATCAGCTGTTCCAGGCCTTCAATCAGGCCGACTCATCCATCTCCCGCCGTTATGGCGGCACGGGCCTGGGCCTCGTTATCACCCAGAAGCTGGTGCAGCAGATGGGCGGCCAGATCCGCTTTGAATCGGAGCTCGGCAAGGGCTCCATCTTCTCCTTCAGTCTGGATGTAGAGGTCTCCCCCCTGCCCCAGACCGATCAATTGCCACTGGATCGGATCCGTGGCAAACGGCTCTGGCTGCTGGAACCGGATCCCTTCGCGCAAGCCTCCCTGCTCGCCCTGTTGGCGGAGTGGCACCTCGATGTGCACCCACTGACCAGCGATGATCCCTGGCCCGAGATGAGCGAGCAGGAGATGGTGATCATCGGCAGCAGCACCCTGCATACGCCGCAGCAGGTGATCGGCCGTCTCGACAGACTGAGCGGCCAGCAGCAGAACACCATAGTGCTGCTCAGCAGCCACGAGCCGGCGCTCTATGAAGCGATGCTGGCCCATGGCGCCCAGCACTGTCTCTCCAAACCGGTCAACCACCGCAAGCTGCTGCACGCCCTGCTATCGCCGGAATCGAGCCGCCAGAAGCTGCCTGCTCAGCCTGCGCCGCGCCAGTTGCAGCCAATCAAGGTGCTGGCGGTGGACGACAACGCCGCCAACCTCAAGCTGATCGCCGCCATGCTCAAGGAGATGGTCAGTCAGGTGGTGGTGTGCAAAAACGGCAAGGAGGCGGTCAAGCAGGCCCAGAGCCAGCCGTTCGACATCATCTTCATGGATATCCAGATGCCGATCATGGATGGCATCAGTGCCACCCAGGCGATCCGCAACCAGTCCCTCAACACCACCACCCCGATCGTGGCGGTGACCGCCCACGCCATCCCCGGAGAACGGGAGCGGCTGATCCGCCAGGGGATGGACGACTATCTGGCCAAGCCCATCGACGAGAGCATGCTGGCCCAGCTCATCACCGACTTTGCCCATCGCCGTCACCAGAATAATGGTGCCCAACAGATCGACTGGGCACTGGCGGTGCGACAAGCGGCGGGGAAAGAGCATCTCGCCAGAGAGATGCTGACCATGCTGCTGGCCAGTTTCGACGAAGTGGAACCTGTGCTGGATAGCGCGCTGGCTGGCGAAATTGAAGATAGCGAGGTGCTGGCCCAGCTCCATCGCCTCAACGGTGGCTGTGCCTATTCCGGGGTGCCGGGACTGCAACGGCTGCTCTCCCAGCTGGAGCAACAGCTGCGTGACGGCGTGCCGGTGAGCGAGCTGGAACCCGAGCTGCTGGAGCTGCAAGATGCGCTGGAACTGGTGCGCCAGGAGGTGCCCCGCTATCTCGGCAAGGCTTGATGAGCTTGACCTGAACTGTATCGGCCCCGCTTTTTCTGACGCGAGGGCTGCCAGATGGTAAAGTTGCGCCGTTTACACAGGAGTCAGCATGACCAACAACGATATTCTGCGCCGTCTGCGCTACGCCCTCACCATCAGCAACGACCAGATGGTCGAGATGTTTGCCAAGGGCAACCTGACGGTCACTCACGCCCAGCTGCACAGCTGGCTGATGAAAGAGGCGGCGGAAGGTGAAGAGCAAGAGGCAGGCTATGTCGCCTGTCCCGACTCGGCCCTGAGCCAGTTCCTCGACGGTTTCATCATCGCCCGCCGCGGCGTGCGGGAAGATGCCCCGGCCCAGATGATCCCGAACCGTATCAACAACAATATGATCCTGCGCAAGCTGCGCATCGGTCTCAACTTCAAGGAAGAGGACATGCTCGGTACCCTCAAGCTCGCCGACTTCAACCTCTCCAAGTCCGAGCTCAGTGCCCTGTTCCGCTCCAAGGATCACAAGCACTATCAGGATTGCGGGGATCAGATCCTGCGCAACTTCCTGATTGGTCTCACGGCCAAATACCGCGGCTGACCAGCCGCGCGACTGACCAGACAGAGCCTTCGACATGTGCCAGCGACTCACTCCTCCAACGCTCAGCAGCCTGGCTGCGGCAGGGGGATGGCGCTGGCGCTGTCTTCTTCCCCTCTTTTTTCTGCCACTGGTTTTGCTGCTGGGTGGTTGTACTCCGTCCGAATATCAGCTCTCAACCCGCTATCAGAGCGCCAACCAAAATGAGCGGATCGCCTTTCTGATCCTCCACTACACCGACGAAGACGATGCCAATTCCCTGCGCCTCTTGACCGAGCCGGAGCACAAGGTAAGCGCCCACTACCTGATCCCCCGCGACAGCCACGAGACACCGCTCACCGTCTATCAGCTGGTGCCGGACAACGCGCGCGCCTGGCATGCGGGACGCAGCCGTTGGCACCAATATGCCGGGCTCAATGCCAGCTCCCTTGGCATCGAGATCGTCAACCTCGGCTATCCAGCGGAAGATGAGCCGCTGGCCCCCGATGCCCGCCGCTGGCAACCCTATACCCCGCAGCAGATTGCCGCCATCGGCGCCCTCAGCCGGGAGCTGGTCGCCCGCTACCAGATTCCACCGACCCAGGTGCTGGGCCACAGCGATGTCGCCCCCGAGCGCAAGCAGGATCCCGGCCCCCACTTCCCCTGGCGCCAGCTCTATCTGACGTACGGGGTCGGCGCCTGGCCCGATGAAGGTCGGGTGGCTGAGTTGCTGGCCAGCCCCTTGCCCGACTGGGATGCAGCCATGTGGCAGCAGCAGTTGGCCCGCTATGGCTACGGCCTGCCCCGGAGCGGCCAATGGGATGAGCAGAGCCGCGCCGTCATGGGCGCCTTTCAGCTCCACTTTCGCGCAAGCAAGGTCGATAGCAAACCGGACCGCGAGTGTCAGGCCATCCTGATGGCGCTGCTGGAAAAATACTTCCCCTAATACTCATCCATTGCCCCCGTTGCTGCGTACTGTTTGATAGCCATTAACTATCAAACAGTTAGGCACAAGCAATTGTCCCTGCATTTTGCAAGGCGTTACTCTGACTGCGTTCCGAAAGAGAATTTAAAACCGATTTCCAAATCTGGAGGTGAATGATGAAAAGCCCGATTGGTCTTGATACTGCTCAATCACAAGCCCTGGCAGCCGAGTTGAACAAATTGCTGGCCAGCTACCAGATCCTCTACATGAACGTGCGCGGCTTCCACTGGAATATCCGTGGCAACCAGTTCTTCGAACTGCACCTGAAATTTGAAGAGATTTACAACGACCTGCTGCTGAAAGTCGATGCGCTGGCCGAGCGGATCCTGACCCTGGATGGCGTGCCCATGCACAGCTTCAGCGACTACCTGAAAGTCTCTGCCATCCCCGAGCAAAAAGGACTGCACGATGGCCGCGCCTGTGTCGAATCCCTGCTGGATAGCTTCCGCGAACTGCTGGTCGCCCAGCGCCGTATTCTGGGCCAGGCCGCCGAAGCCGGTGATGAGGGCACAGCCTCCATCCTCTCCGACTATGTGCAGCAGCAGGAAAAACTGGTCTGGATGCTGCGCGCTTATCTGGCCTGATAGTGAACCAAGCCAGCTACAGCGTACGTATGCTGGCTTGAGTAAGTACCGGGCCGGAAGCACCTGACCAGACCACGGCCCAATCCGTCTGATTGTTATGTTCTGTTGCAAACCTGAGTTGTCTCTCCTTTTATCCACCCGCTTGCCGCCCTGTTTGGGCGGCTTTTTTTGTTTTTGATCTGCATCAAGGGAATCTTAATTGGCAAATTGAATGCCTATTAAGTTTTTCGCGAGAGGAATAGAATCGCCACAAAACAGACAACTGAAATGTCCAATTAGGAGAGGCATGATGTTTTGTGTGCAATGTGAACAGACAATTCGTACCCCGGCAGGCAACGGCTGTGCCTACGCACAAGGTATGTGCGGCAAAACGGCGGAAACCTCGGATCTGCAGGATGTGCTGATCTACACCCTGCAGGGGCTCAGCGCCTGGGCGCTGGCCGCCCGCGAGCAGGGCATCATGGATCGCGAGGTCGATGCTTTCGTGCCCAAAGCCTTCTTCGCCACCCTCACCAACGTCAACTTCGACTCGAATCGCATCGTGGCCTACGTCAATCAGGCCCTCGCCTATCGCCAGCAGTTAGCCAATCGTCTGACCGCCATGGCGGCGCAGGTCAACGACTTGCCACAGTCCGCTTACTTCGAACCCGGTGCCGAACTGCTGGAACAACTTGCCCATGCCGCGCCAGCCGCCCCCAATCGGGGCAAGAGCAAGGTGAACGAGGACATCATGGGGCTGCGTCTGCTCTGTCTCTACGGCCTCAAGGGCGCCGCCGCCTATATGGAGCACGCCCGGGTGCTGGATCAGCAGAGTGACGAGGTGGCCGCCGAATTCCACCGCATCATGAGCTGGCTCAGCACAGATCCGAGCGAAATGGGTCGGCTGTTCAGCTGTGCCATGGAGATCGGTCAGCTCAACTTCAAAATCATGGAGATGCTGGATCTCGGTGAAACCAGTGCTTTCGGCCACCCGGAACCGACCCGGGTCAGGGTCACGCCGATCCCCGGCAAATGCATTCTGGTCTCCGGCCACGACATGATGGATCTCAAGCTCATTCTGGAGCAGACCAAGGGGACCGGCATCCATGTCTACACCCACGGTGAAATGCTGCCCGCACTGGCCTACCCCTTCTTCAAACAGTACGCCCATCTGGTGGGCAACTACGGCTCCGCCTGGCAGAACCAGCAGAAGGAGTTTGCCAACTTCCCGGGCGCCGTGGTGATGACCTCCAACTGCATTATCGACCCGAACGTGGGCAACTACAGTGACCGCATCTTCACCCGCTCCATCGTCGGCTGGCCGGGCGTAACCCATCTGGAGGGGAATGATTTCTCCGCCGTGATCGCCAAGGCGCAAGCGCTGGAAGGCTTCAAGCACACCGAGCTCGAGCACTTCATCACCATCGGCTTTGCCCGCAACGCCCTGATGCAGGCTGCGCCCGCAGTGATTGAGAAGGTCAAAGCCGGGGAGCTCAGCCACTTCTTCCTGGTGGGTGGCTGTGACGGCGACAAGGCCGAGCGCGCCTACTTCACCGAGTTTGCCAAGGCGGCGCCGCGCGACAGCCTGCTGCTCACCCTGGGTTGCGGCAAATACAAGTTCAACAAGCTCGACTTTGGCGACATCGGCGGCATTCCGCGCCTGCTGGACGTGGGCCAGTGCAACGATGCCTACTCCGCCATCCAGTTGGCGCTGGCACTCTCCGAGGCGTTCGAGTGCGGGGTCAACGATCTGCCGCTGACGCTGGTGCTCTCCTGGTTCGAGCAAAAAGCCATCGTCATTCTGCTCACCCTGCTCTCCCTCGGGGTGAAGGACATTCGTACCGGCCCGACCGCCCCCGCCTTCCTAACCCCGGCCCTGCTCAAGGTGCTGGAAGAGCAGTTCGGTCTGAAAGGGACCACCACGGCCGAGGCTGACTTGGCCGAGATCCTGGCGGCCTGATCGGCATCTCATGTTGTAAGCGTTTGGCGAGCCGCCCGGCTCGCCTTTTTTCTGGATCCGGCTTTTTCACCAGACGTTTTTCGAACCGTTTCAAACCTAAGGAGCCTTGTGATGACCTCTCTCACGCTCACCTGCATTGGCCGCCAACAGAACACCCACGACGTAGTGAGCTGGCAGCTGGTGCCGTTTTCCGGCAGCCTCCCTCCCGTACTGGCTGGCCAGTGCATCACCCTGCACACCGAGATCGACGGCCAGCCGGAGTGCCGCGCCTATACCCTCTCCTCCAGCCCACAGGATGCATGCTGGCAAGTGACTATCAAGGATGTGGGACGGGTCTCCCACCATCTGCATCAGACCTTGCAGGTGGGAGACAAGATCCGGGTGGATGGTCCGTTCGGCGATTTCAACCTGACCGCCTTGCCTTGCGAACGGCCACTGCTGCTAAGCGCCGGTTCCGGCATCACCCCCATGTGGGCCATGCTGCGGGACGAGCTCGCCAAACGGCCGGATGCCGATATCCGCTTTATCCATAGCGCCCGCTCGCCAGCAGATGTGATCTTCGCAGACGAGTTGGCTACTCTGGCTGCGGCTAATTCAGGCGTGCTCCATGCCCTGATACTGGAAGAGGCGCCAACGGCTCATCCCTGGGTGGGCCGACTCACCCCCGCCATGCTGGCCGAACTGGCCCCAGATCTGCGCGAACGCCATGTCTATCTCTGCGGCCCGGCCCCCTATATGGCGGCGGTCAGCGCCATGCTGGCAGAGCTGGGATTGCCGCCGGAGCAACTGCATCAGGAGTCCTTTGGTCTTCCTCCCGCAGAGCCCGCCGTTACCACCAGCGACCACTTCTGGCTGACCCTGAAAAAGAGCGACAAAAAGGTGAAGATCCTGCCGGGTCAGACCCTGCTGGCGGCACTGGAAGCAGCGGGCGAAACCATGATGGCGGCTTGTCGCGCCGGGGTATGTGGCAGCTGTCGTTGCACCACCACAGGTAACATCGAGCGCCAGAGCGTGATGACCTTGAGTGCTCAGGATCTGGAGAGCGGCGTTGCTCTGGCCTGCTCCTGCACCGCGAAAGGGGATATCAGTCTCGATTATTGAGGCGTGGTGCAGGCTTTTGTGAGGTGCGGTGAAGGCGTCATCGGTATCCCAACCTTTTCCCAAGTAGACAGGGGCGCTAGACTCTGCCCCAGTTTCACCAGAACACGGGATAAAAAATGACAATACTGGTCACAGGGGGCGCTGGCTATATCGGCTCCCACACCCTGGTTGAGCTGCTCGGCGCGGGGCAGCAGGTCGTGGTACTCGACAACCTATCCAACTCCTCACCGGAGTCACTCAAGCGGGTCGAGCAGATCACCGGCAAGCCGGTCACCTTCATCGAAGGGGATGTGCTGGACAGAGCCTGCCTGCAGCAGCTGTTCGCCAACCACCAGATCGAATCGGTGATCCACTTCGCCGGCCTCAAGGCGGTCGGAGAGTCGAGCCAGATCCCGCTCACCTACTACCAGAACAACATCAGCGGCACTCTGGTGCTGTGCGAAGAGATGGCCAGGGCCGGGGTTTTCCGCCTGGTATTCAGCTCCTCGGCCACCGTCTATGGCGATCCCGCCTCGGTACCGCTGCGGGAAGATTTCCCCACCAGCGCCACCAACCCCTACGGCCGCTCCAAGCTGATGGTGGAGGAGATCCTGCGCGATCTCGCCAAATCCGCTCCCCGCTGGGCTATCGTACTGCTGCGTTACTTCAACCCGGTCGGCGCCCACGAGAGCGGCCTGATTGGTGAAGATCCCAACGGCATCCCCAACAACCTGCTGCCCTATATCAGCCAGGTGGGTGTCGGCAAGCTCAAGGAGCTGGGGGTATTTGGCAACGACTACCCGACCCCGGATGGCACCGGCGTGCGCGACTACATCCATGTGGTGGATCTCGCCATCGGTCACCTGAAAGCACTGGCACGCATCAAGAGCGACACAGGTGTCTTCACCTACAACCTTGGCACAGGTCAGGGCTACTCGGTACTGGAGATGGTCAAGGCGTTTGAAGCGGCCAGCGGCCGACCCATTCCCTACCAGATCAAACCCCGTCGCCCGGGCGACATCGCCGAGTGCTGGGCAGAGCCAACGCTAGCCCGTGCCGAGCTGGGCTGGCAGGCAGAACGCGGTCTGGAGCAGATGATGGTCGATACCTGGCGCTGGCAAAGCAACAACCCGAACGGCTATCAAGGCTGATCTCTCGCGGGTGGATAACAAAACGCCCCGACATTTTCATGTCGGGGCGTTTTATTTTGCGACGTTCAATCAGTGGGTCTGACTGCGCAGCAGCGGCACACGGGCCAATCGGGGGGCGATGCGGTCTATCAACCGATCCGCCAGCGGGGTCAGCAGCAGCCAGGGCAGGCAGAGGGTCGCCAGCCCCAGCGCACCGACATAGACATCGGTAAACCAGTGGGCGCCCGCCAGAATGCGCGGTGCGGAAAAGATCGGCACCATCAGCAATGCGGTAATACCCGCCCAGCGCGGCAGATAGCGCAAGGCGTAGCCCGCGAAGACCATCAGGAACAGGGCGTGATCGCCGGGGAAACTATCGCCAGAAGAGTCCTTGGTCGGAATGCCGCTGATCTGGGTGACCCGCAGCGCATCGGCCACCATCAGGGTCGGGCTGGGTCGCTCCACCGGCAATCGGTGACCAAGCTGGTTGATCACCAGTGCACTTAGCAGCATCACTATGCCCATCGCCACCAGCTGGCGACGACCCGCCAGATCCCGTGCAAAGAAGCAGCGGACCAGAATCAGCCCCATACAGGCCAACACCGCCAGATCGAACAGCCGGTTATTGGTGATGGCCACCAGATCGGCCCACAGAGCCGACTGCCCGAGCCAGCCGTTGACGGTATGAAAAATCGCGAGGTCCCACTGATCCCAGGGACCATGAGCGGGCAGCGCAGCCCAACTGATGGCCACCAGACCACCGACCAGATAGCAAAGCAGGAACTTGCCCATGGGGACTCTCCTTTGGAAAAGGGCGATATCGTAAAACTGTAGAGTGCGTCACAAAACCGAAGAATTGTAAGAAAGTGCGACACAATATCAAGTCTCAAATAAAGCCTACCAGCCCATTCCAATCTCGCATATCCCAACAGCGCCAAGATTTCTGCCTCCGGTGCTGCATCTGTGGGCCTCTCACCATGAGTGCGGCTTGTGCCACCACCGCAACACCCCCTAGAATGCGCACTTCCCTTTACTGCGAAAGGAAGCGGTATGCATATTCACATTCTCGGGATCTGCGGCACCTTTATGGGTGGTCTGGCGGTGTTGGCAAAACAGCTTGGTTACCGGGTGACCGGTTCGGATGCCAACGTCTATCCCCCCATGAGTACCCAGCTCGAGCAACAGGGCATCGAACTGACCGAAGGCTATGACCCCTCCCAACTCGATCCGGCCCCGGATCTGGTGGTGATTGGCAACGCCATGAGCCGCGGCAACCCCTGTGTTGAATATGTGCTGGACCGCAATCTGCCCTATATCTCCGGCCCCCAGTGGCTGCTGGAGCACGTGCTGCAGGATCGCTGGGTGTTGGCCGTTGCCGGCACCCACGGCAAGACCACCACCGCCAGCATGCTGGCCTGGGTGCTGGAGTACGCCAAACTGGAACCCGGTTTCCTTATTGGCGGCGTGCCGGGCAACTTCCCGGTCTCCGCCCGTCTCGGCTCTGCCCCCTTCTTCGTCATCGAAGCGGACGAGTATGACTGCGCCTTCTTCGACAAACGCTCCAAGTTCGTCCACTACCATCCGCGCACCCTGGTGATGAACAATCTGGAGTTCGACCATGCGGATATCTTCCCGGATCTCGCCGCGATCCAGCGCCAGTTCCACCACCTGATGCGCACCGTGCCGAGCAACGGCCGGGTGCTGTTCCCGCAAGCCGATGACAACCTCACCGCCGTGCGCAAGATGGGCTGCTGGAGCGAAGTAGAGCTGGTCGGTCAGGACGATGCCAAGTGGAAAGCGGTCAAGCTGGCCGATGACGGCTCCGCCTTCGAGGTGTGGCTGGACGGGGTGAAGCAGGGCGAAGTGCACTGGGAGTGCATCGGCGAGCACAACGTCAACAATGGTCTGATGGCCATCGCGGCCGCACGCCACGCCGGTGTCATGGTAGAGCACGGCATCGCCGCCCTCTGCCAGTTCAAATCCCCCAAGCGACGAATGGAACTCAAGGGTGAGGTAGCGGGCATCAGCGTCTATGACGACTTCGCCCACCACCCCACCGCCATCGAGACCACCCTCGGCGGCCTGCGCGCCAAAGTGGGCGAGGCCCGCATTCTGGCGGTGCTGGAGCCACGCTCCAACACCATGAAGCTGGGGGTTCACAAGGAGGAGCTGGCTGGCTGCTTCGATGGCGCCGACGAGGTGTTCTTCTTCCAGCCGCCCAACATCGGCTGGGATCTCGGCGAGGTGACAGCCCATATGACCCGTCCGGCCAAGGTATTCAACGATCTGGAGACCCTGATCAATCGGCTGGTGGCCGAGAGCCGTGATGGCGACCATATTCTGATCATGAGCAACGGCGGCTTCGGTGGCATTCATGACAAGCTGATCGCCCGCCTCAAGGATTACCACGGCGAACTATGAACAAAACGATCACCCTGGCGCTGACCGGTGCCTCCGGCGCCCCCTACGCCCTGCGCCTGCTCCAGTGTCTGGTGCAGGCGGACTATCGGGTCTACCTGCTCGCCTCATCGGCGGCTCGTGTGGTGCTCAAAACCGAGCAGCAGCAGGATTGGCCGGGCTCGCCGAAAGAGCTCTCTTCCTATCTTTGTCGCCAATATGGCGCCAAGGAGGGGCAGATTGTCGCCTGCGGCAAGGAGGAGTGGTTCTCGCCGGTGGCCTCCGGTTCGGCCGCCCCCAAACAGATGGTGGTCTGCCCCTGCTCCATGGGCACCGTCTCGGCCATTGCCAACGGCACCTCGGACAACCTGCTGGAGCGGGCAGCGGATGTGGTGATCAAGGAGCGCGGCCAGCTGATCCTGGTGCCCCGCGAAACCCCCTTCTCGGCGATCCATCTGGAGAACATGCTGAAACTGGCACGGCTCGGAGTGACCATCATGCCTGCCGCGCCCGGTTTCTATCATGAGCCGAAAAGCATCGAGGATCTGGTGGACTTTATGGTCGCCCGCATCCTCGATCATCTCGGTGTCGAGCATGAGCTGACCCACCGCTGGGGCTATGGCCACCAGTGAAGTGACCGCCATATTCGGCCATAAAAAAACGGCGCCACTCAATGAGTGACGCCGTTTTTTCGTTAAGTCGTGTTAGCGAGCCTGAATTGGCGCCGTCACGTACTTGAACAGGAAATCAGTCACCTCTTGGCGCGCCGGGCGCTGAGGTTGATTGATCATCTGCATCATCACATAGCCAAAACCGGTCAGAGAGCGGGCCAGATCCTGTGCTGACAGCACGCTGGTGATCTCCCCTGCATCCATGGCGGTTTGCAGCTCGCTGGCGATCAGCTCAAGGCAGTGATCGAGCAGCCGGGTATAGCGGGGCCATACCTCTTCCCGAACCGATGAGCTCCACTCCAGCCAGATACCGGCATAATCCGGTTGATCGTAGGCGGCATCGACAGAGAGGCGTACATGACGCTGGATCTTGTCGAAAATGGAGCCCTGGTCACCGTATGCCTGCGACAGCATTTGGTTCACAAAGCGTTCGATCTCGGCCAGCACCTCATCTACCAACTCCTCGCGGGTGTTGAAATAGTTGAAGACGGTAGCCACAGAGACCTTGGCCTGTTCGGCTATCTCGGCGTGACCGGCGCGGCCAATGCCGCGACGGGAGAACACCTCGATGGCACATTCCATCAATTGGGAGCGACGAGCTTCCGGCGACAGCCGGGTACGACGTCTTATTTCTGCGCGTGGTTCCATAGTTTTTATCATCTAATAGTTATTGATTATGGTGTTTATAGTATTTTAACTAATCATGCCTGAGTGCCTGCTAACTCTATCAATTAAAATAAGCCGATAAAAGCACCACGTATCTCTAGCACCCTTCAACATGAGTGGTAGAATCATCGGTTTTGATATTCATGAACGGCCAAATCCCCTTTGGCCTTATGGGAGTAAGTGATGAAACACACCGTCGAGGTGATGATCTCCGAGGCTGAAGTAGCCGCCCGGATCGCCAAATTGGGTGAAGAGATCACCGCCCGCTATCAGGGTTCTGACGAAGTCGTGATGATTGCGCTGCTGCGCGGTTCCTGCATCTTCCTGGCCGACCTCTGCCGCCAGTGCCAGCTGCCCATCACCCTGGACTTCATGACCGCCTCCAGCTACGGCTCCGGCATGCACAGCACCCGTGACGTCCGCATCCTCAAAGACCTGGACGACGACATCAAGGGCAAGGATGTGGTGATCGTGGAAGACATCATCGACACCGGTTACACCCTCAACAAGGTGCGCGAGATCCTCTCCCTGCGCGAGCCGAAATCCCTGGCCATCTGCACCCTGCTGGACAAACCCTCCCGCCGCGAAGTGCAGGTGCCGGTCGACTGGATTGGCTTCGCCATTCCGGACGAATTCGTGGTCGGCTGTGGCATCGACTACGCCCAGAAGTACCGCAACCTGCCGTTTATCGGCAAAGTGGTACCCCAGGAGTAAGCCAGGTTCAGGAATATCACGGGTGAAGCGGCCTTGCGCCCTTTACTCTGTGCAGGCGGCCTTGGCCGCCTTTTCTGTATCGAGCCGGATTCAACCATCACAGAGGTTGCAATGAACGCACTGGAAATCAGCGGCCTGAAAAAGACCTATCAGGGGGGCGTCGAAGCCCTTAAAGGCATCGATCTTACCGTCAGGCAGGGAGATTTCTTCGCCCTGCTCGGCCCGAACGGCGCGGGCAAATCCACCACCATCGGCGTCATCAGCTCGCTGGTAAACAAGAGCGCCGGAAAGGTGAAGGTATTTGGCTACGACATCGACAGCGATCTGGAACAGGCCAAGGCCCAGCTCGGGCTGGTGCCGCAGGAGTTCAACTTCAGCCAGTTCGAGAAGGTGATCCAGATTGTCACCCATCAGGCCGGTTTCTACGGCGTGCCCAAGGCGGAAGCCAAGATCCGCGCCGAGAAGTACCTGCGCCAGCTCGATCTGTGGGAGAAGCGCGACATGCCTGCCCGCACTCTCTCAGGCGGCATGAAGCGTCGCCTGATGATCGCCCGCGCCCTGATGCACGAGCCCAAGCTGCTGATCCTCGATGAACCGACCGCCGGGGTCGATATCGAGATCCGCCGCTCCATGTGGACCTTCCTCAAGGATCTCAACGAGCAAGGCGTCACCATCATCCTCACCACCCACTATCTGGAAGAGGCCGAGATGCTCTGCCGCAACATCGGCATCATCGACAAGGGTCGTCTGATCGAGAACACCAGCATGAAGAATCTGCTGGGCAAGCTGGGTCGCGAGACCTTCCTGCTCGACCTTGCGCCAGGTTCTGCCGTACCTGAGGTGCCGGAGTTCAACGGCCGCATGCAGGATGAACGCACCCTTGAGGTGGATCTCGACAAGAGCCAGTCACTCAACAGCCTGTTCGAGCAGTTGTCCAACCAGCAGGTGCAGGTCGTGAGCATGCGAAACAAAGCCAACCGGCTGGAAGAGCTGTTCGTCAATCTGGTCGAAGAGGGGAGAAAAGCATGAATCTGGCCATCTATTACATCGCCTTCAAGAGCATTCTGGCCAAGGAGGTGAGCCGCTTTACCCGGATCTGGATCCAGACCCTGGTGCCACCGGCCATCACCATGAGCCTCTATTTCGTCATCTTCGGCAACCTGATCGGTTCGCGCATCGGTGACATGGGCGGCTTTACCTACATGGAGTTCATCGTGCCCGGCCTCATCATGATGTCGGTGATCACCAACTCCTACTCCAACGTTGCCTCCTCCTTCTTCAGCGCCAAGTTCCAGCGCAATATCGAGGAGATGCTGGTGGCGCCGGTGCCCAACTACGTCATCATCGCCGGTTACGTGGGCGGAGGCGTGGCACGCGGCCTCTGTGTCGGCCTCATCGTCACCCTGGTGTCGCTGTTCTTCGTGCCGCTGCAGATCCACCATCTGTTCAGCGTCTGCTTCACCGTGCTGCTCACCGCGATCCTCTTCTCGCTGGGTGGCCTTATCAACGCGGTGTTTGCCAAGACCTTCGACGACATCAGCATCATCCCCACCTTCGTGCTGACACCCCTCACCTATCTGGGCGGGGTGTTCTACTCCATCAGCCTGCTGCCCCCCTTCTGGCAGGGCGTCTCCCAGGTGAACCCCATCATCTACATGGTGAACGCGTTCCGTTACGGCTTCCTCGGCATCTCCGACGTGCCGCTCGGCACCGCCTACCTCATCATCATCGGCTTTATCGTGGCCCTCTACGGTATCGCCTGGTGGCTTATCTCCCGCGGCACCGGTCTGCGCCACTGATTGCCAAAACGGGCACCTCGCGGTGCCCGTTTTCATTGTCCTGCCAGCCTCGGGATGACCTAGACCCGGATGGCGTGATCCTTTAGCAGCCGGGCGGTGAGCTCAAGCTTCTCGTTGCGCTCGGCAGCCCGCTCGGGAACCGTGACGCCCCCCTGCTCATCGACCCGCTCCTGACCGAAAGCATCGTCGATAGCCTGTGCCATGGCGGTGCGACCAGCCGCGAGATCGGGATCGATCAGGCTCTCCTGCATCCGGATCCGGTTCTCGCTGGCCGCCAGCTGCAGTTCCTCCAACTGGGTGGCGAGAGTGACAATCCGGTTATCGACCCGCTGGGCCAGTTCGAAGAGACGGTTTTCATTCCCTGCAGCCATCGCCAGTCCATCTAGCTGCTCCCCTTTGCGCTGATCAAAATTGCTTACCGCACAAGCGGCCAGCTCCAGTGCATAAGCCTTGGTGGCCATGGCGTTGACTCCGCCCTCCCAACCGACATCTGACCCCACCCCCAGTGTCACGCCAAGGGTAGTATGAAACTTGGCTCCCTGTGGCCCGAAAGCCGCAGTGGCACCGGCCGATGCACCGACCCCCAGATTGGCGGAGGCGCGTACCTTGGCCGAAAGGCTATAGGCATCCGCATACTGGCTCTTGAGCAGATTGAGCTGGGCACTCCCCTCAGCTTTCATACCAGCAAAGGCCGAGGCGCTGGCCGTCACGCTGACCACTGGCCCATTGGGGGTCATGATAGCCGCAGCACCGGCCTCCAGCTTGGCATTGGCGACCACCTCGGCAGAGCCTGCCAGCTTGGCGTTAAGCAGATTGCCGATAGTCCAGCTCCCCTCCACCGACAGCCCCAGCCTGCTCACCAGCTCGGCACTGGCCCCGATGCGCAGCAGACTAAGGTCATGGGGGCCCGGGGTGTAGCGCGATCCATCGGTATCATTGACGATCTTGTTCACCGGATTGAATACCAATGAGCCCTCCGCCTTGCCAATCACCAGCTCGGCCTTGGCACTCGCCTTGTTCTCCTGGGTCAGAGCCACCTTGTCGGCAAACTCTCCTACCGGTGTGTCGCGACGCCCCTCCCACTTGCCAATCTCGATCTTGGCGAAAGCCTCCACCAGCGCACTGGCACTGACCAGCCCGAGCCCGCCAAAGGCCTTCTGGCTCACAGGCTCACCCGGTTTCAGTTCCTTGCTGGCAGCAGAGAGAGGGCTCTTGAGCTCGGCCCGCACGCCACTCTGATAGTGCTTGCCTGATGCGGCCTCTCCCTGCCAGAGCGCCTTCTCCTGCGCCTCGCGCTCAAGCCAGGGTTCATCCAGTCCATCCACCAGCGCGGTCAGCAGCTCGGTCCTGAGCAAGCCAATCTCCCCCTGCTTGCTCACCTGCTGCTGAATGCTGAGATCCAGAACCTCCTTGAGGTGACCGAGCTCCAGTAGCTGACTGTGGGTCAACAGGATATCGCGACCATTCTCCTCGGCAGTGGCTTGCGGCTTGAGCTCACCCAGTGCGGGCAAAGCCTGACGCAAGGTCCCGCAAAACAGCTGCCACTCGTGGCTTGCTGCGACCTCTTCACGGGTCGGCGCCCGCTCCAACCGTCGCGCCATCATCCCCTCACTCACCCCGAACATCAGGTCTAGCCCCCCTTGCAGCTCCCGCTTGAACAAGTCGTTGGCCCCCTCCTGTTGCAGGCGAGCCAACTCGCTGCACCACTGGCGGATCTGCTGGTTACTCTCGATAGGCTGATTGATCCTCCCCTGTTCGTTGCAGACCCACGCCAGCTGAAATGAGGGAGGCTTGCCACCCTGTGCCAACGCCTGACGGCGGACAGCGATGTCATCGACCAGTTTTTGCAACACGGGATCCTGCTGACGGGAGCGGTTCTTGCCCGAGTCGATCCAGAACTGCAGCGCCTGTTCGATCTTCGCCAGCCCGGCCAGTGAAGGCGTTGGCTGGGCCTGATAGTACCGTACCGCCTGCTTGACCGCCTTGAGTTCCGGGCTCTGCCGATGGCCAACACCGCGGCGGATCCCCCTATCGAACTCCCGGCTACCAGCATCCAGCAGCCGTAGTCTGGCGTTGCCAAGGCGAGCAGTAGCAGGAGGTGTAGCATCAGGGGTTGTCTGCTGATGACGGCTTACATCGATATCCGGGGAGGCAATTTTCATGGCAAGAAACCTGCGTTGATGAGAGAGAAGATACTCAGCGTACGCCGCCCCCCCCTTGTAACCCTGTCAGCGATGGTCCCGCTTTTTTAGGATTCGGACTGACCCGTAAAAGATGTCTGTCAGCTCACAATTTCGGCATAACCACTCGCCCCTCCGACCAAAAACGCTAAAAAAATGACGACAAGTGATAAGCAGCCACCGATCAGCCGCATAGGGTGTCACTCTCCCCCTGCCCGAGGTTTGGCCATGTATCACGCTCTCATCACCGCCCTGTACACACAACTTGGACTTCCGCTTCCGGTGGCCGGACAGACAGCCACCACCCTGACCATCAACGACGAACTGGTGCTAACGCTGGCAGAGGATGAGGGCCATCTGGTGATCTATCTGCTGCTACCGGGCCACGCCATGCCCAACACGCCCCTGCTCAACCACCTTGGCGACGAGCCAGTGTTTCTGCTGGATCAGACCGAGCAGGGAGAGACCCTGATCTGGACCCGCGAGTGGCTCGATCATCTGACGGTCGACAGCCTGCTGCTACTGCTCGAACGGGTCATCGAGCTGGCTGCCGAACTGCTGACCCACCAGCACGACCGGGAGCAATCGACACAGCCACAGCATCCCGCCTCCACAACCGCCACCATCAGGGTCTAGCGCCCCCATTCTGGTCACTGCCCCGCAAAATCGAGATTTATCTTGTCCGGCATGGGTTTAGTCATTGCGGCTCAATCGGGAATTGTTAGAATTTACCCCTCTCTATAAAGAGGTAGAACATGCCTGCGTTGTTGCGCATGCTGGCCAATCTGGCTCTGGGAGGATTCTTCCTCGCCTCCGCCGGGTTCAAGCTGGTCTCCCCCGCCCTGTTTGTCGAACAGATCGCGGCCTTCGGGCTGATCTGGCCGTCACTGATCCCGCCAGTGGCCTGGGGGCTGATCGCCCTTGAGCTCTGCGCCGGGCTTGCAGTCATCGCCAACCGGCGCTGGGGACTGTGGCTGGTGATCGGGCTGCTCGCCCTGTTTATTCCGGTGTTGGGCTATGGCGTTGCCATCGGGCTCGACATCTCTTGCGGCTGTCTGGGCAGGGCTGATCTCAGCTCGCTGCCGGAGGCCATTGTGCGGGATCTGCTGCTACTGACGCTTGCGGGCGCCCTGCTGCGAACTTCCCGCCCCGTTTTTCCCGTTCCAAAGGAGTAGTGACATGATGACATTGCGATCCCGCACTCTGGTAGCCTCGCTGATCGCCGCCAGCTTTGCCCTCGCGGGCTGTGGCGACAACCAGTTCGAGCAGGAGGTGAAGCTTGAGCAATCGGCTGTACAGCTGGCACAGGAGGCGCAGCAGGGGGGCTATCAGCTGCTGACCGTGGCCGAGCTGAAGACCCGGATGGACAAGGGCGAGGAGCTGGTGATCATCGACACCATGCCCTATGAGGACTCCTACAAGAAAGAGCACATCCCGGGCGCCAAGAACTTTGTCTTCGTGAAGGAGGCCAAAGCTGGCGACAACTGGAGCGAAATCGTCGAGGGGAGCGGCACGGCGGAGCAGTTCCAGGCGCTGCTGGGTGAAGACAAAGCCCGCCCCGTGGTGATCTACTGCGGCTTCGTCAAGTGCGGTCGCAGCCACAACGCCGCCGCCTGGGCGGTGACTCAGGGCTATCAGCAGGTCTATCGGGTGCCGGGCGGCATCTTCGCCTGGAAAGGCGCCGGTTACCCCGTCTCTGCCGAATAACTGCGTCTGCTCACAAGACAACACTGTCGACATAAAGAAGCCCGCAACTGCGGGCTTCTTTCATATTGGGGAACGCTGGGGTTAGCTGGCGGCCTGCTGCTCCAGCACCTGCGTCTCGGCCAGCTGCAGTTTGCCCAGCAACCGCTTGGTGATCATGGCCGCCATGATGGAGCCGTTGACGTTGAGAGCGGTGCGGCCCATATCCACCAGCGGCTCAATGGCGATCATCACCCCCACCAACGCGATGGGGAAGTTGAGGGTGGAGAGCACGATCAGCGCGGCGAACGTCCCACCACCGCCAACGCCAGCCACCCCGATGGAGCCCAGTGCAATCACCGGCAGCAAAGTCAGAAGAAACAGGGGATCAAAGGGGTTGATGCCGAGCATGGGGGCGATCATCGCCACCATCATGGCCGGATAGATGCCGGCGCAACCGTTCTGGCCCAGATTGGCACCGAACGAGGCGGCAAAGTTGGCGATGCTGGCGGGCACCCCAAGGCGCTGCTGGGTCTCGATACTGAGCGGGATGGAAGCCGCGCTGCTGCGGGAGACAAAAGCGAAGGTGAGCACGCCCCATACTTCCCGCAAATAGTGCAGCGGGTTCTGGCCGATCAGCAGCAGGATCACCATGTGCACCGCAAACATCGCCAGAATGGCGACGTAGCAGACCAGAATAAAGCCGAGCAGGCTGAGGATCTCGCTCAGGGGATAGTGGGCCACCACCCGGGCGATCAGCGCCATCACGCCATAGGGGGTGAGCGCAATCACCACCCGCACCATCTTCATCACCCACAGTTGCAGGGTGTCGATGGCCACGGCGGCGCGAGAACCCGCCTGTGGATGCTCCGCCTTCAACTGCAGCAGAGCAACCCCCGCCAGCACGGTGAAGATCACCACCCCGATCACCGAGAGACCGCGGCTACCCGCCATATCGGCGGCAAAGTTGGTGGGCACCAGCGAGAGCAGCAGGGCCGGCAGGGTCTGGGCACTGTCGATGGTGCTCATGCTCTGTTGCAGGGTGGTGCTGTCGCTACCGTGGCTCAGCAGCCCGGCTGCGGTGAGACCGCTCAGATGGGTCACTGTCATCCCCACCACACCGGCGATCATCACCAATGTCAGCATGGAACCGATCAGCACGGCGCTGATCTTGCCGAGGGACTGGGCCTGCTCCAGCTTGTTGATGGCGGAGAGGATGGAGGTGAACACCAGCGGCATCATCACCACCTTGAGCAGGCTGACATAGCCACCGCCAACGATATTGACCCACTCCAGGGTCTGCTGAACGTCGGCATCATCGGCGCCCCAGCCCAGTTGCAGCGCCAGCCCGAACAGGGCACCAAGCAACAGACCCGCAAGTACCTTGCGCGAGAGCGGCAAACCGGTAGGCAACCGGGTGAGAGCAAAACAGAGCAGACAGAAAACAAGCGATGCAATCAGGACAAACATCATGAATACCTGTAGCGGCCATCAGGCCGAAAGTGGATAGAAACGAAGGGAAATGCGGGCTGGGCCGCAGAACAAAACGCCGGAATGCAAGAGAGTGCAGGCGTGAAAAAGCAGCGGACGCCCGAGGGGGCGTCCGCTGGCAATCAGGGGAATTACTTCTTTATGGGGGCGTCGTACTGTTCGGGTTCGTCGCTATAGACGCAGACATTCCACTTCGCGGCCAAACCATCTTCCGCCAGACAGTAACGCTCGAAGAACGCGGTGATCTCGGCACGCTGGCAGTGGGCTTCGAAAGCCGCCATATCTTGCCAAATCTCGTTGAACACGATGGGGAAACTCTCCCCCTCGGCAAAGGGGCTCGCGATGTGGCGGGTCACCCGATATTGCAAGCAACCATCCTCACGCAGAGTGTTGGGCTCGAGCGCCTGTAGCACCTGAAACAGGGCTTGCTCCTGACCGGGTTTGGGCAGGAATTGGGCAATGCAGTAAACCTTCTTGGACATGGGGTCCTCCTGGTTGTGGCGGGCTCAGGCTTGCTGCAGCGTGACCACTTGATTGTCGATAAGGCGGGCCTTGCCAAGATAAGCAGCCATCAGGATCACCAGCTGCGCGCTCTCGTCTGTGGCTGATTCGAGGGTAGCGGCATCGACGATGTCGATGGCATCGGTACGAAAACCGGCGTTGTCGAGGCGTTGGCTGGCCTGCGCCACCAAGGAGGGCAGGTGGTGGTCACCCGCTTCAATCTGCTCGGCGATCCAGTTCATGGTGCGCGCCAGCTCGGGGGCAATGGCCCGCTCGGCGGCAGTCAGGTAGCCGTTGCGGGAAGAGAGTGCCAGCCCGTCTTCGGCCCGCACGGTGGGCACACCGACGATCTCGATGGGCATCGCCATGTCGGCCACCATCTTTCGAATAAGCGCCAACTGCTGGTAATCCTTCTGGCCAAAGCAGGCCACATCCGGCTGTACCAGATTGAACAGCTTGGTAACGACTGTGCTGACCCCGCGGAAGTGACCCGGGCGCAGCGCTCCCTCCAGCAGATTGGAGAGGCCCGGCACCTCGACGAAGGTCTGGCTGGCCAGCCCCTGCGGATACATGATCTCCGGGGTCGGGGTGAACACCATATCGACGCCGGCCGCTTCCAGCGCAGCGCAATCCTGCTCCAGGGTGCGCGGATAGTTGGCAAGATCCTCGGCCTTGTCGAACTGCATCGGGTTGACGAAGATGCTGACCACCACCTTCTCGGCGTGGCTGTGCGCCTCTTTCACCAGCGTCAGGTGGCCCTGATGCAGGTTACCCATGGTGGGCACAAATGCGATGGCACGCCCTTCACGGCGCCATTGGCTTATCTGCTCACGCAGAACGACGGGATTATTTACGACCAACATCAGCAGTTCACCTTCCGATAAATCAAAAAGAGAGACGGGTTGCATCCACAGATAGCGCTCGGGCGGGATGGTGCACGAACATGGCTATCAGCAGTTCACCTTTAGATGAATCAATAAGATACTGATTAGCTATACGGATTAACTGCGCGAGGCTGAGAAGCAGAGACGGGGGCCGCAGCCCCCATCATGCAACCGCCAGGATCAGTTGAAGCAGTGCTCCGGGCCGGGGAAGCTCCCCTCGCTCACCTGCTGGACATAGAGGCGGATGGCGGCACGCACATCGCCGGTCTCGGCCAGGAAGTTCTTGGTGAACTTGGGCACATAGCCGGAGGTGACGCCAAAGGCATCGTGCATCACCAGAATTTGACCATCGGTCGCGGGGCCGGCACCAATACCGATCACCGGGATGCGAAGCGCCTTGGTGATGCGCTCGGCCAGCGCAGTGGGCACACACTCGAGCACCAGCAGCTGGATACCGGCCGCTTGCAGTTCGAGGGCCTGGCGATAGATCTCCTGCGCCTGAAACTCGTCACGCCCCTGCACCTTGAAGCCGCCAAAGACATGAACGGATTGCGGGGTGAGGCCGAGGTGACCACACACCGGCACCCCGTTGCGGGTGAGGTGGCGGATGGAGTCACAGAGCCAGTCGCCCCCTTCCATCTTGACCATGCGGGCACCGGCCGCCATCAGGCGGGCAGCGTTCTGGTAAGTCTGCTCGGGGGTGGCGTAGCTCATGAACGGCATGTCGGCGACCACCAGTGCCTTGCTGGCACCGCGCGCCACACAGCGGGTGTGATAGACCATCTCATCCATGTTGACCGCCAGGGTATCCTGACCCCCTTGCAGCACCATGCCCAGTGAATCGCCGATGAGCAGCACGTGTGCCCCCTCGTCGTCGAACAGCTTGGCAAAGGTGGCATCATAGGCGGTGATGGCGGTGAACTTTTGACCCTCCTGCTTCATCTTCAGCAGGCTGGCGGTGGTGATCTTGCTCATAAAGGCTCCTGTACGTCTGCACGCGGCGCAATGATGGCGAGATCATTGCCCGGGCAGCGGGCAACCAGTCGGGCGAGCGGGGTGCCACAGGGCAGCACCAGAGCAGGCGCAATTTCGGCAAGGGGCAGCAGCACGAACTCCCGCTCCTTCATGCCGTAGTGGGGTACGATCAGACGCTCATGGTTGATCACCCGATCCCCATAGAGCAGCAGGTCGAGATCCAAGGTTCTCGGCCCCCACCGCTCATCTTTGCGCACACGTCCCTGTTCCAGCTCGATTTTTTGTAATTGATCCAGCAGCGCCAGCGGCGTCAGCAGGGTATTGAGCCGGGCCACGGCATTGACGTAGTCCGGCTGGTCAGCAGGGCCCATGGGGCGGCTGCTGTAAAACGACGAGGCCTCCACCAGCACAGATTCCGGCAACCTTGCCAAGGCGGCAACGGCGCGACGAGCCTGACCCAGCGGATCAGACAGGTTGGAACCAATGGCGATGAAGACCTCGGTCATCACGTCTGTGGTCACTCGGCCACTTTCGGTTTGCGGCGACGGGGGCGACGACGGTTGCGGCTGTTGCTGCTGCGCTTCTCGCCATCGTGGCTACGGGCCTCGCCGCGCTCACCGCTGGCCGGGCGACGGGTCGCTTCCCGTTGCAGTTGCGGGCGCACATCCGGATTGGAGGCAACATAGCGCTCCCACCAGCTGGCCAGCTCACCGAGACCGCGCTCGACCCGGTTGCGCAGCAACAGGAAGTCGAACGCCGCGCGGAACTTGGGATGCTCCATGGCGCGCTCGGGGTGCTTGCCCTGACGACGGGTCAGACGCTGTTGCAGTGCCCAGATATCGCGGACATCTGTGGTGAAACGGCGGGGAACGGCGATGATCCGCACCTGATTGTCCAGCACCTCGTTGATCGCCAGCATGAAGGCGTCATACCAGGGCAGGCCGCTCTCGTTCTCCAGCACCCGACCACGGGCCTCGACGCAGCCCCACAGCAAGGTGGCGTAGAGGAAGGCGGGAGTGACGCGCTTGTCTTCGCGGACGCGGGTGTCGGTATCGATCAGCGCCTGCTCGATAAACTGCTCGTAGGGCGAGTTGCCGTGCGGGGTAAACAGCGCAGCCACTTGTGGGAAGAGCTGCTGGAACAGACCGAACTCGCGCAGCAACTTGTAGGTTGCCAGACCGTCGCCAGCCAAGAACAGCTTGAGGGTCTCCTCAAACAGGCGGGCAGCAGGGATGTCTTGCAGCAGTGGCGCCAGCTCCTTGATGGGGGCGGCGGTACGCGGGCTGATGGTCATATCCAGCTTGGCGGCAAAGCGCACGGCGCGCAGCATGCGCACCGGATCTTCACGATAACGGGTCTCGGGATCGCCGATCAGCTCAAGCTTGCGCTCAGCCAGATCTTCCAAACCCCCTTCGAAATCGTGCAGGGTGAAATCTTTGGCGCTGTAGTAGAGGGCGTTGACGGTAAAGTCGCGGCGCTCGGCATCCTCTTCGATGGTGCCGTAGACGTTGTCGCGCAGCAGCATGCCTTCATCAGACTGGGCCGACACATGTTTGCTGGTATTGACCTGATGGTGGTGACCCCGGAAGGTGGCCACTTCGATCACGTCACGACCAAAGACAATGTGGGCCAGGCGGAAACGACGGCCAATCAGGCGGCAGTTGCTGAACAGCGCCTTGATCTGCTCCGGCGTCGCATCGGTTGCGATGTCGAAATCCTTGGGCGTCTTCCCGAGCAGCAGATCCCGGACTCCGCCGCCGACCAGGTAGGCCTCATAGCCCCCTTTGTTCAGGCGATAGAGCACCTTGAGTGCATTCTCGCTGATCTCTTTGCGCGAAATAGGGTGCTGATCACGGCTTAAGGTACGACGTTGACCGGCGACACGGGCTGGAATGGGGGATTCCACCGACTGCTCGCCGTCTTCCTTGCCGAGCACCTTGCGGCAAAAGTTTGCGATCTGGGAAAAAATGGTACACCTCTTCATGACTTCTAAATTGACGGGAGGCCAAAAAATAGCGGCCTATCATAGCTCACGCCTAACCAAATGAAAAACCGTGCTGACAATTGATCCCGCATGAAACCGTCTGCCAGCGAAAATAGCGGTCTACCTGTGCATAGCTCACGCCTGACCAAATGAAAAACCGTGCTGACAATTGATCCCGTTTGAAACGGATCATCCCGGTAAAATCACAATCAACAGCGGCAATTTACGCTCAATCAAACAAAAATCACCTGGTCGACTCAGCAATCCGCTAGCGGGATCTTCTCGCTGGCTGGCACCCGTTCGAGCCGCCAGTTGGCGATGCCCCACTCGATGATCTCGTCGATCCGGCTTTCCATCAGCTCGGGCGGTGGGCACTGGCCGAGGAAGTGCAGCGCCTGCCACAGGGCCGGTCGCACCTCATCAAGCGCCAGCGCAGGCGCATGGTTCTGCTTGGAGAGCTTGTTGCCATCTGCCAGCACCGCCAGCGGCAGGTGCACCCAGTCGGGCACCGGTGCCCCCAGGGTCTGGTAGAGGGCAATCTGGCGCACCGTGGGCTCCAGCAGATCGGCACCGCGCACTATCTCGGTGATGCTGCTGTCCATATCATCCACCACCACCGCCAGGTTGTAGGCGTAGAGCCCGTCGCGGCGGCGGATAATGAAATCCTCCTCGGCGAGCGCCGTAGGGACCGCGATATGGCCCTGCAAGCGATCGTCGAAGTGGTAGACCGGATGGTGCTGTCGCAGCCGGGCAGCGCAACCTTCGGCCGCAAGCCCGAGGGTGCGGCAGTGGCCACTGTAGAGACCGCCCGCGGCCATGATTTCGCGCCGGGTGCAACGGCACCAGTAGAGATCCCCCGCACGATAGAGCTGGTCGATGATCTCGTTATAACGGCGGTGGCGCGCACTCTGGAACATCACCTCCCCATCCCACTCGAGGCCATATGCCTCAAGAGTCTTGAGGATCAGGGTCGCTGCCCCTGCCATTTCCCGCGGAGGATCGATATCTTCGATGCGCACCAGCCAGCGTCCCTGCTGCGCTCTGGCCTGCAAAAAGCTGCCGAGGGCGGCGATCAGCGAACCGAAATGAAGCGGGCCTGAGGGTGAGGGGGCAAAGCGGCCGACATAGGGGCGTGCAAGGGGTGAAGACAGGGGATTCACTGGCATGGCTGTTCGGGTAAGCGATTCATTGAGGCTGCATTCTGGGGCGCGACCGCCAAAAGCTCAATAAAAAAGGGAGCCCGCGAGCTCCCTTTTTCATATACCAGAGGGTCGGGATCAACCGGCCATCTGTTTTTCCTTGATCTCGGCCAGCGTCTTGCAATCGACACAGAGGTCTGCAGTCGGACGGGCTTCCAGACGACGGATACCGATCTCGATACCGCAGTGTTCGCAGTAACCGAAATCATCGTCTTCAAGCAGCTGCAAGGTCTTCTCGATCTTCTTGATCAGCTTGCGTTCACGGTCGCGGGTACGCAGTTCAAGAGCGAACTCTTCTTCTTGCGCGGCACGATCCACGGGATCCGGGAAGTTGGCAGCCTCGTCTTTCATATGGTCGACGGTACGATCAACTTCCTGCATCAGTTGGTTGCGCCAGGCACCCAGGATCTTGCGAAAATGCGCCTTTTGTTGGTCATTCATGTACTCCTCACCCGGCTTTTCCTGGTAAGGCGCGACACCCGCAATGGCCAGGGGGCCCAGAGATTTCCTGTTTTCGCCTGTTGGCATGCCCTGTCTCCTAATTCAGCACGCTACCCGTGCCATCCATAAATTGAGGGCGACATCTATAGCAGAAGGGTAACGGGTAAGCAAACGAGCCGTACCAATAATGTTACCCACTCCAATATTTATGCACTCCCCTCGGGTAACAGGTGACCAGATTCAAACGGGATAAACCCTTGAGCCACCATGCCTTGCACCCCAACATGGGGCCGATAGCATAAAATTTCAACCCCCGCCGCGATTGCCTGCTCAATTAGCAGACTATAGTGCGGATCTATATGGGTTGCAGGGCGCATCCGGCTTATTCCGGAGTGCAACACCATAAAGAGCAGCACGGCCCTGTGGCCCGCCGCTTTCATCGCCATCAACTCGCGCAAATGCTTGGCACCACGGGCGGTGACCGCATCGGGGAAGTAGCCCATGCCAGCCTCCTCCCGCTCGTCGAGCAGGGTGACCGATTTTACCTCGATGTAACAATTTCCCTTCTCGTCATCTTCCAGCAACAGATCGATGCGACTGTTCTCTTCGCCATACTTCACCTCGGTGCGCAACCGGCTGTAACCCGCCAGCGGAGCGATAGCCTCCTGCTCGATCAGCTCCCGGGCAATCTGGTTGGCGCGCGCCGTGTTGACGCAGATAAAGTGGCCCGCCGGGCTCTCGGCGATCTCCCAGCTGTTGGGCAGCTTGCGCTTGGGGTTGTCGGAGGTGGAGTACCAGACCCGGGTGCCCGGATCGGCACAACCGGTCATGGCACCGGTATTGGCGCAGTGGATGGTGATGACCTCGCCGTTATCGAGTTGCACATCGGTCAGAAAGCGCTTGTAGCGGGCCAGCAGCTGGCCCGATTGCAGGGGGGGATCAAAAATCACGGGTTAGCCCTCCGCGCGTCTTCTTTTACCCGGGCGCGCAGCGGCCAGCAGGCAAGCGGCTCGTAACGCACCCCGTCCGGGGTCGAGATGGATTGATAGAGGCAGAACTCATCAGCCTGCAGCAGAAAATTTGGGACAGGCAGGATGGCTGGCGCCTCACCCGCCTTGCGCGACAGGGTGACATGGGGGCGATAACCCTGCTCGCCATTGCCAAGACGCAACTTCTCGCCGTGGCGGCGCAACGCCTTGGCCAGCACGGTCAGCTCGTTGGGCCACTCCTTCGGGCCAATCCAGGCCGCCTTGGCCCGGCTGAACCAGCCGGTCTCATCCAGCCTGATGGAGAGCGGCGGACAGTGCTGACGCTCCACGGCGGCGATCAGGCGGCGGGTGGTCAACTCGTCCGCCTCACCCAGAAATGCCAGGGTCAGATGAAGGTTGGCTTGCGGCACCGGCTGACCGGGCCAGGGCAGCTGATCGCGCCAGGCGATGAGCTCGGGAGCGAGCTCCTTGACGGGCAGGGCAAAGAAGAGTTTGGCCATGTGGTGATAATGCCTTTTTCACGCTCATTGGATGGGCCCATTCTATGGCAGCTATCCGGCCATGTCTCGCCAGCCTCCCGCCCGAGTGGCCATATCCGCACATCCACTCACGGTGGCGCGGGCGGCTGTGGCAGAATAGGCGCCGTTTTACCGGTTGCCACAGAAGGTGCTCATCGCTTTGTCCCAGCTCCCCATCGTTTCGGTATTGCCCGAACTCTTTGCCGCCCTCGACAGCCACACCAGCGTGATCCTGCAGGCGCCACCCGGCGCGGGCAAATCGACCCTGCTGCCGCTGGAGCTGGTGCGTCAGAACCGGCTGCCCGGCCGCATCATCATGCTGGAACCAAGGCGCCTCGCGGCGCGCAATATCGCCAGCTTTCTGGCGCGCCAACTGGGGGAGAAGGTGGGCGAGCGCATCGGCCTGCGAGTGCGTGGCGAGAGCCGCAGCAGCTCAGCAACCCGGCTCGAGATCGTCACCGAAGGGGTGCTGACCCGGATGTTGCAGCAGGACCCTGAGCTGACTGGCGTCTCGCTGGTCATCTTCGATGAGTTCCACGAACGCAGTCTGCACGCCGATACCGCGCTGGCCTTCGCTATCGAGAGCCAGCAGGGATTGCGCGATGATCTCAAGCTCCTGGTGATGTCCGCTACCCTGGATGGCATGGCACTCGAGACCTTGTTGCCGGATGCCCCTGTGGTTCGCTCCGAGGGGCGTGGTTTCCCCATCGACTACCACTACCGCCCCGCCAATCGCCAGCAGTGGCTGGAGCCGCAGGTCGGCGCCGTGGTACTCGAAGCGCTGGCCGATCAAGATGGCAGCCTGCTGGTCTTTCTGCCGGGACAGGGTGAGATCGAGCGGCTGGCGCAATGGCTGGCAGACAAACTACCGGACGACGTGACCCTCGCCCCCCTCTACGGTCGCCTCGACATGGCGGCGCAGCAGGCAGCCATCGAACCGGCGCCTGCGGGCCGCCGTAAGCTGGTGCTCACCACCAATGTGGCGGAGACCTCCCTCACCATCGAGGGGATTTCGGTGGTGATCGACAGCGGGCTGGAACGACGGGCTTCCTTTGATCTGAAAAGCGGCGTCACCCGACTGGAAACCCGCCAGATAGCCAAATCCTCCGCCACCCAGCGGGCAGGCCGCGCCGGTCGTCTCGGCCCCGGCGTCTGCTACCGGCTCTGGAGCAGCGAGGTGCAAGAGCGACTCGCTGAACAGAGCCCGCCAGATATCCTCACTCAGGAGCTGACCGGCCTGCTGCTGGACGCCGCCCAGTGGGGGGCAAAGGTGGAAGATCTGCCGCTGCTGGACATGCCCCCAGCCGCTGCGGTGGCCAGCGCCCAGCGGTTGCTGGTGGCCCTTGGCGCCATGAAGCCGGAGGGTGAGCAACAACTCACTCCCGCTGGTCGTGCCATGGCGGCCTTCGGTACCCACCCTCGTCTCGCCCGCATGCTGCTGCGCGCCCGCGAGCTGGAGTCAGAGGGTCTGACAGGGATTGTCGCCGATGCCGCTTATCTGGTGGCGTTGCAGGAAGAAGATCTGCGAGGATCGGAGCGCCTCTCTGTGCTGTTCCACCGCCGTCAAAACGCCCTGCGCCAGAACGCTGCCCGCTGGTTTGAACGGCTTGGCGCCCGCCCTGCCAATGCACAGGGCCAGTGGCTGGGGCTGCTCTGTGCCCTCGCCTGGCCGGATCGCATCGGCAAACTGCGTAGCGGCAGTCGCTATCAACTCAGTGGTGGGGTGAGCTGCGATCTGGTAGAAGGTCATCCCTGTCAGGGACAAGGGGCGCTGATCGCCATCGAGATGGGGCAGAACGATCGCGGCAGCCGCATTTTTATCGCCGAACCGGTCGAGCTGGACGAGCTGGTACGCCTGCTGCCGGAACTGGTGAGCGAACGGCAGTGGTTCGACTGGGATGAGCGGGAAGAGCGGGTGCGCGCCGAACGCCAGCAGGTGATCGGCGAGCTGGTGCTGAACCAGCGACCGCTGACCGAACTCTCTGACGAGCAGAAAGGGCGCTGCCTGCTGCAAGGCATTCGCCGCAAGGGGCTGCATGTGCTGCCGTGGGACGAGAGCAGCGAAGGGCTGCTGGCCCGCATGCGCTGCGCCCGCGACTGGCTGCCCGATGAGGGGTGGCCCGCGATGGATGACGAGAGCCTGCTGGCCACCCTCGAACAGTGGTTGCTGCCAGCGGTGAGCGGCATGACCCGGCTGGAGCAGTTGAAAAAGCTCAACCTCGGCGACATCCTGCGCCAATCCCTGCCCTGGCCGTTGCCCAAACGGCTGGACGAGGCGCTGCCGAGCCACTTTGCGGCACCGACCGGCAGCCGGGTGCGGATCCGCTATCAGCCTGGGCAGGCACCGGTGATCCCAGTGCGCATTCAGGAGATGTTCGGTCAAGGTTCGACCCCCTGCGTGGCCGATGGCCGGGTGCCGCTGGTAGTGGAGCTGCTCTCCCCCGCCCAGCGACCGCTGCAGATCACTGCCGATCTGGCCGCTTTCTGGGCAGGATCCTACGAACAGGTGAAGAAAGAGATGAAGGGGCGCTATCCCCGCCACTACTGGCCGGATAATCCGCTGGAAGCGATGCCGACCAAAGTCACCAAAAAGAAGATGGGCATCTAGGTTCGGCGGGTTAATCCCGCTCGAACGTTCGCGAATGCGACATAACAAGTAGAAAGGAAAGCAAAGAGGATTTATGGCAACCCAACGACGCAAGCGTGCCCCCAAGAAGGCAGCGCCCAAACGCACCATCTGGCGCAAGCTGTTCTGGCTTGGCTTCAAGCTCTCCCTGGTGGTGGCGGCTTTTATGGTGGTGTTTGGCATCTACCTCGATACCAAGGTGCGCGAGCGCTTCGATGGCGAGAAGTGGCAGCTGCCGGTGATGGTCTACAGCCGTCCGCTGGAGCTCTACCCCAGCCAGCGCCTGTCGCGGGACCAGATGCTGCGCGAGCTCAACATGCTGAGCTACAAGCAGGTGCGCCAACCTCACACGCCGGGTGAATACACCATCAACGGCAACCGCATCGAGCTTATTCGCCGTCCGTTCGAGTTCTATGATGGCGCCGATGGAGCCCGCGGCCTGCGCCTCACCTTCAACGGCCCGCGCCTTGAGGGGATCCAGTCGCTGGAGAACCAGCGCCAGCTCGGTTACGCCCAGATGGACCCGGTGCTGCTCGATCGCCTCAATACCGAAGATCGGGAAGATCGCCTGCTGGTGCGTATCGCCGAAGTGCCCGACAGCCTGCTGGTGACCCTGCTCACCACCGAAGATCGCGACTTCTACCAGCATGGCGGCGTCTCGCCGGTGGCCATCATGCGCGCCATGTTCGCCAACCTGATCGCGGGTCGCACCGTGCAGGGGGGCAGTACCCTCACCCAGCAGCTGGCCAAAAACTTCTTCCTGACCCGTGAGCGCAGCCTGTGGCGAAAACTGCAAGAAGCCTATATGGCGGTGCTGATCGACTATCGCTACAACAAGGACGAGATCCTCGAGTCCTACCTCAACGAGGTCTATCTGGGGCAGAACTTCTCGCAAGGGGTCTATGGTTTCGGCCTCGCCTCCTACTTCTACTTCGGCATTCCGGTCAACGAGCTGGATATCGATCAGGTCGCCCTGCTGGTCGGTCTGGTGAAAGGCCCCTCCTATTACGATCCCTGGCGCTTCCCTGAGCGGGCCAAGACCCGCCGTGATCTGGTGCTGAAGCTGCTGATGGATCACGGCAGCCTGACCCAGGCCGAGTATGAACTGGCCAGCCGTCAGCCCCTCGGCATCATCGCCCGCGGCCAGATGAGTTATGGCCGCACCCCGGCCTTTATGGGACTGCTCAAGCGAGAGATCCAGAGCCGCTTCGGTGCCGATCTGCTCAAGCAGTCCGGCCTCAAGATCTTCACCAGTCTCGACCCCATCGCCCAGCATGCGGCCGAGCGGGCGGTCGAATCGGGCCTCGCCGATATCGAGAAGCTGCGCGGCAAGAAGAAGCTGGAGGCAGCCATGGTGGTCTCCGACTGGCACAAGGGCGAAGTAGTTGCGCTGGTGGGTGGCCGCGATCCCCGCTACGCCGGGTTCAACCGGGCGCTCGATGCCCGCCGCCAGATCGGCTCGCTGGTGAAGCCGGCGGTCTACCTCACCGGTCTATCCAACGGCCTGACGCTCGCGACCCCGCTCAAAGATCAGCCGATCCGCATTCGCGGTCAGGATGGTCAGGTCTGGACGCCGCAGAACTACGATCGCAAGTTCCGCCAGAGCGTGCCGCTGATGGATGCGCTGGCCAGCTCACTCAACGTGCCGACCGTCAATCTGGGTCTGCAGGTGGGGCTGGAAAAAGTGGTCGATACCCTGCACAAGCTGGGAGTCCAGCAGGAGATCCAGCCCTATCCGTCGCTGGTGCTGGGGGCGGTGGCCCTCTCCCCGCTGGAAGTGAACCAGATGTATCTGCCCATCGCCAATCAGGGACTGACCCAGCCGCTGTCGGCCATTCGCGCCGTAGTCAACGGTGATGGCAGCCTGCTCTATCAGCATGATCAGACCGCCAAGCGGGTCACCGACCAGCAGGCAAGCTGGCTGACCCTGTTCGCCATGACCAAGACGGTGAGTCAGGGCACGGCCCGCGCGCTCAGTGCCAAGTTCCCCGGCGCCACCATGGCGGCCAAGACAGGCACCACCAACGAGCTGCGCGACTCCTGGTTTGCCGGGATGGACAACAACGAACTGGTCAGTATCTGGGTCGGTCGCGACGACAACACCCCGGCGGGCTTGACCGGTGCCAGCGGTGCTCTGCAGCTATTTAGCGGCTACATGAGCCAGCGCGGCGTCAACAGTCTGGGGCTGAAGATGCCGGAAGGGGTCACCTGGGCCAACTTCTCCCGCGCCAGCGGCACCCGCGTCGCCAGCGACTGCCCGGGCAGCCTGCAGGTGCCGGCCAAAGCCTCCACCATGGGCTCCCCGGCCGGTTGCGCCAACAGCACGACGCCACGCAGTGCGTTGGATGACTGGTTCGGCGGTTTCTTCAACTAGATCTACGACACGGGCAGCGCAGGCTGCCCGTTCACTATGCTGCTGACAAGGAAACACCATGACCTTTCCGCTGTTCGACGCCATCCACCATGTGGCCATCATCGCCAGCGATTACCCACGCTCGCGCCACTTCTACCACGAGGTGCTGGGGCTGCCCATCATCGCCGAGACTCTGCGCGAAGCGCGCCAATCTTGGAAACTGGATCTGGCCCTGCCGGACGGCAGCCAGCTGGAGCTGTTCAGCTTTCCCTCGCCTCCCGAGCGCCCCTCCCGCCCCGAGGCATGCGGCCTGCGCCATCTCGCCTTTCGGGTCAGCGATCTTGACCGGGTCATCGCCCATCTGTTGGCCCATCGGGTCGAGGTAGAGCCGGTACGGGTGGACGAGCTGACCGGCAAGCGCTTTACCTTCTTCGCCGACCCCGACGGCCTGCCGCTGGAGCTCTACGAAGCGCCGCGCTGAGCCGGCATCGACCAAGCAATCAGCCAAACAAAAGCCGCCCGGCGAAACCGGGCGGCTTTTCTTATTGCTTTGTCCCGTCCTGAATATGGTTTACACCTTTCCCCCCAATAAATGGAGAACCCGATGGGACAAGGTGTGAAACGGACACAGCGCGATTACTCGCTGACTTTTAAACTGGCACTGGTCGAGCAGATTGAAAAAGGCGAGCTCACCTACAAACAGGCTCAGGTGCGTTATGGCATTCAGGGCCGCTCCACCGTTCTGGTATGGTTGCGTAAACATGGTCGGCAAGATTGGAGCCAGGGGGCTTCTGTACGCGCCGGCAGGAGCATCACCATGCCTGACCCCGACAACCAGACGCCCGAACAGCGCATCAAGGAACTCGAGCAGCAGCTGGCGCTGATGAGTCA